>JBDHIQ010000147.1:0-15765 GCA_039587395.1 Gemmatimonadota bacterium | reverse complement strand
AGGATCGGGTAGATGACTTCGTCGCCAGGCACCAGGAGGTCGAGAGCCGCCGCTCCCTGGAAATTCTCATCTGGGCCGGGCTGCGAAACCGGCTGCAGGGTACCCCGGGATCCGCCATCCAGGTGAAGTTCCTGGATGCGTCGGACCGGGTCACGAAACTCGAACTGATCCGGCGGCCAATCCCCGGCGAGCCGGTGAAGATAGGTGACCTTCCGACTGCCTTCGCTCAGTTCGTGGGCGAACAGCGCGACGCCCCCGATGGCCGGATCAGGGCAGGCTACATCTGGTTCAACGCCTGGCTGGTTCCGTGGTGGATCTGCGAGGCAATACCGGCGGAGTGGGCGCCATGATCCTGGGCCTGGCCGGACACTTCCTTGACGACCGCGTCTCCCTGGGAACGATGAGGACACGCACCACGGAATTGAAGTTCATCACCAATCCGCGCCGGGTGAGTGCCGCCGGGCAGCGTGTGACCCCGTTCGACGGCCCGGTCGCGGTGCTGACGGACGGCCTGTCCGCCAGCGCGTCCGAGGTTTTCGCGGGCGGAGACGTACTATACCACGCGTTCGGCGAGTTCGAGACCACGACCGGTCTCCGACTCGAGGGCCGGGGCGTATTTCCTGATCGGCCCGTATCGGTTACGCGTGAAGATCTGCTCACGGGGCGCGACGCCGTCCTGACCGCCGCTCTGGACTGGATAGCAGCGGAGCGCGGGAGGATCGCGCGCAGCCACAGTGCGGATGACGACCGAGAGTTCTAGCGGTCTCACAGCTGCACCGGCTTCCGACACTCGGACCACACCATCCCACCCGGAGAGGGAAACGATGAATAGTACTCGCAGGCAAGTCCTTAACGGCATGGCAGTGGCCGCCATTCTCGCTGTTGCCGCCGCGCCGGCCGGCGCCGTCTTTGGCCAGGCTGCCCAGGAGGCGGCTCCGCTGGGCGCCCAGCACGTGTACGACCGGTTTGTCGAGGTCGTCGGCGGCGCCGAGGCACTCAAGAAGTTCCAGTCCAGTCACGCATCCGGCACGTTCTCCATGCCGTCCCAGGGGATCGAGGGCAATCTCGAGGTGTTCGGCGCCGCGCCGAACAAGATCCTTGTCAGGGTCGAGGTGCCCGGCTTTGGCATGATCCGGAATGGCTTCGATGGCGAGGTCGGCTGGACCATCAACCCGGCAGTAGGACCCATGGTGCTGGACGGCGACCAGTTGGAGCAGATGCGCCAGCAGGCCGACTTCTACGGAGCCCTCAACCGCCACAAGTTCATCGCCAGCGCGGAAGTGGTGGAGGACGTCGATTTTGAAGGAAAGATGTGCCACAAGATCGCCGTGGTAACCAACTGGGGTGAGGAGTACACCGAGTTCTACGATGTGGAAACCGGTCTCTTCGCCGGCAATATCCGTAACCAGGAGTCACCCATGGGCGCGATGGAGGCCACGACTATCGTGTCCGACTACAAGGAGTTTTCCGGAGTGCTCCTCCCGACCCGATCCGTCCAGCGCGTCATGGGCGTGGAGCAGATCCTGTCGATCACGTCCATGGAGTACGACTCGGTGGATTCCAGCGTGTTCGATCGCCTGGAGCGGCGAGCCTGATCGCGGATTCCAGAACGGCAGATTCCATATCGAGGCCTCCGGCAATGCTCGGAGGCCTCGATGTAGGCTACGAGACACATCAGAATGCCTCTCCGAAGCTGAGGTAGAAGCTGCCGGACTCCACCGAGAAGCCATAGGCGAAGTCGGCGCGAATGTTGACCCCTTCGTCCGGCACCACCAGGAATCGGATGCCACCGCCCAGCGCAGTATGAAAACGATCCATCCCGATGTTACCCCAGACGTCACCCACCTGACCCGCGGACGCGAACGCGACGGCCCCGATTCTCCACACGACAGGAAGGCGATACTCGGCCTGAAAGGCGAGCAATTGCCGGTCCCGGTACCGTCCCTGGAAGTACCCGCGCTGCAGCATTTCCCCGCCCAGTTGAGGCATTCGGTCAAACGGAGGCGTCCCGGCCGACGCCTGCCCCAGGGCTCTGAGCGCAAGCGCGTGGCTGGCGAACACGGGGACGTATTTCCGCACGTCTATAGAGAAGGAAGCATAGTCGTAGTCGCTGCCGAAGAAACCGGAGTTGAGCTTTGCACGCCCCTGGTGGAGGCTGCCCCGTCGAGGCCAGGTGTTGCTGTCGCGCGAGTCCCAGGTCAGTAGCAGGCCGAGTCCGATGAGACTTCCGTTAGCGGCTCCCGGCTGCATCCCGCTCGCGAGCAGACCGTCTTCAGCTACCTCCAACAGTCTGCGGTAGCCGGCATCCACGCTAACCCCGGCATACAGGTGGCTGGCCACTTCGCGCAGGATATCCATCGTGCCGCCCACCAGGTCAGGCGTGTAATCCTCTTCGGCTGCCGCCGGTGTGTCGTTCCCGACTCCCCAGTACTTGGTGACGAACTTGGAGTAGCCAAGACCTCCCGTGAGCCAGTAGCGTCCGGCGGCCGGATACACCTCCCCACCCAGCCAGGTGACGACCTGTTTCTTGGTCGTGTATATGCCCGTCGCGGAGAGAAAGGAGGGACGCAGGGCCTTGTTGGAAGCAGGCGTCGGTTCTCCCTCGCGCGGTGGCGAGATGTAGAACAGGTAGTTGACGGTCGCTCCGAATCCGGTTCCGGTCTCGGGCTGATAGAAGATCACGGGCAGAGGGATCAGGGAGCTGCCGTAGTCCTGCACGGACGCGGTGTCGGCACCCGCCTGCTCGCCCTCCTGGGCGCCCTCCCGCTCGCTGGCCTGTTCGCCCTCCTGGGCGGTACTCGGCGTCGAGCATAGCGCTATGGTCAGGGCGACCGTCACGACGACACGGAACCATTCCGAACGGAACCAGTCCGAGCGCGCGCCGTGGCCCGTCGGGTGCTTCACTGGGCGCTCCCTTCACCGGCAGATTCGTGCACCGGCACCGGGACAGTATTGCGCAGTCGATCGGCGACGGCTACGCCTGTGCACATGCCCTATCGACATCGACTGGCTGCTGTCTCGATCCTGTTCCTGGTGACGACCCTCGCGGCGTGTGGGCCTGGCCCACAAAGCGATACGCCTGCAGCGGACACGCCCACCCTGCAGGAGCCGGCCGGAGAGTCGCCTCCTGAAGTCCTCATGTACGTGGGCGGTAACGGCGAGCGCGGCCTGGAGCAGTTTCGGCAGCACGCTGGCAGCATCTCCATCGTGGCCCCGCAGGCCTTCAGGGTAGACGCGGACGGCAACATCACCGGGGGCGTGCTCCCGGAACTGATGGAGGTGGCCGGCGCGGCAGGCGTGCACGTGATGCCCCTGATCGTGAATCCAGGCTTCAACCAGGAGCTCTTCCACTCCCTGATGGACAACCCGGAGGGCCGACTGCGGGCAGTGGAATCCATGGTGGAGCTGGCGCGTGAGCACGGCTTCTACGGCTGGCAGTTCGACTTCGAGAACGTCCACGTGACCTACCGGGACTCGCTGACCAGTTTCTACCGACAGACGGCGGAAGCACTGCACGACGGCGGATTCAAGCTTTCCATCGCGGTAGTCCCGTCCGATGGATCGGAGGGAGAGATCCCGTTCGCCAGGTACATGCAGGACAACTGGCGAAACAGCTTCGACATGGCGGCTCTCGCGGAAGCCGGCGACTTCATTACGCTCATGACCTATGCACAGCACGGAGGGCCAACGGCTCCCGGGCCCATCGCGGGCCTTCCATGGGTCCGTCGCATGACGGATCACGCGCTGGCAGTCGGGGTCCCACCGGATAAGCTGTCGTTCGGCGTCCCGAGCTATTCCGGCCACTGGTATCCGCACCACCATGAAGACCGCGGCCTGCGCATGATCGGCCGCGAGATCCCCTACTCACGCGTCCAGGAGTTGTTGGCGTCGTCGGGCGCGGCGCCCGAGTGGCTTCCCGAGCAGGGTGTGCACCGCGTGGTGTGGGAGCAGGAAGGCACCTTCCAGTGGATGTTCATCGAGGAGGGCCGCTCGCTCCGGGCAAAGCTGGACCTGTTCGATTCCTATCCCGGACTGCGCGGCATCTCCGTGTGGGTGCTCCGCTCGGCCGGCCCAGAGTTCTGGCCCGTCCTTGAGGAGTGGCTGGGCCGCTAGCTGAGCCTAGTCGTGCCGCAACGCCTCCACGGGACTTACGGATGACGCCCTGCGGGCCGGCAGGTAGGCGGCCAGCGCGCTCACGGCCAGCAGCAGCACTGCCACGCCCCCGAAGGTGAACGGGTCCGTGGCGCTGACGCCGAACAACAGGGCCTTCATCAGCCGGGTGAGGGCAAAGCCGCCAGCCAACCCGGCTGCCACCCCGACCGCCGCGACGGTCAGACCCTGGCGAACGACCATTCCCCGTATCTGCCCTTCCCGGGCACCCATGGCCAGGCGCACACCGAACTCGCGAGTGCGCTGACTGACCACGTAGGAGAGCACTCCGTATACGCCGACCATCCCCAACAGCAGTGCCATGGCGGCAGCGATCCCCAGCATCACCATCGTGAACGTGGTGCGGGCGGCAGACTCGCGGGCGATCTCACCGGTCGTGCGCATGTTGGCGACCGGCAGGCGGGAGTCGAGCCCCCAGACTTCGTTGCGCACCGCCGCGGACAGACTCAGTGGATCCCCGGACGTTCGGACGGCCAGGCTCATCGTGCGATACACGACGCCATCCCCTGCTTCAACCCCCTCTGCACTCGTGGCCATCGCGTAGTACACCATGGCGGGCGCTTCGAGAGCCAGACCGTCGTCGCGAACCTCACCGACAACCCCGACGATCTCGAACCACGGAACCTCCCCGTTCTGCGGAAGTGCGGGACTGATGCGCTTGCCGACGGCGCTTTCACCAGGCCAGTACCGCTCGGCAGTCGAGCTACTGACGATGGCCACGCCCATCTGGCTATCGTAGTCGGCCGGTTCGAACGTCCTTCCTTCGACCAGGCGGACTCCCATCGCCTCGAAGTAGCCGTCCGATGCCACGTTGGTCCTTACGATCGGCGGGAGGTCGCCCTCCTGCAGCGGCAGATCCTCGACGACCATCGCAGCGTTGTTGTTCCCGTCCGTGGTCGGGAGGTTGGTGACCAGTCCCACCTCCTGGACACCGGGCAGGCCACGGACCCTCTCGGCCAGCTCTCGATAGAACTCCGCCATCTGCCGGTCGTCCGGATACTCCTGATTGGGCAGCGACAGCCTGAGGGTGAGCACGCCCTCCGTGCGAAACCCCGGATCGACGTTCTTGAGCTCGAAGAAGCTGCGCGCCATGAGGCCGGATCCGACCAGCAGCATGAGGGCCAGGGCCACCTGGGTGGCCACCAGCGCGTTGTTGAGCCGGTGTCTCTCGCGACCCACGGAACCGCCCCTGCCGCCTTCCTTGAGGGCGTTGGCCAGGTCCGGCCGGCCATACTTGAACACCGGCACAGCCCCGAACAGCAGGCCGGCGACGAGCGAGATGCCGAGCGTGAACAGGAGCACGCTGCCGTGAAGACCAATCTCTCCCAGTCGCGGCAGATTCTCCGGACCCATAGCTACCAGGGTGCGTACCCCGACCGTAGCCAGGCCGACTCCCAGTACTCCACCCATGAGCGACAGTGCAGTGCTCTCCGCCAGGTACGTGCGGAACAGGTCTCCGCGCCCTGCACCCAGCGCCGTGCGCACCGCGGTCTCTTTCTGCCGGCCCTCCGCTCGCACCAGGAAGAGATTGGCCACGTTGGCGCAGGCGATGATGAGGATGAAGCCGACAGTGCCGAGCAAAATCCACAGCACGGTGCCGACATCGCCGACGATGTCGTTCTTCATCGGGTTGATGAACGCCGTGATGCCGGCGTTCTCCAGAAGCTCTGCAGTCAGCTCACCGGGATACAGCTCCGGCATGCGCGGAAGCACGCGATTCAGATCGGCGGTGGCCGCTTCCAGCGAAATGCCTTCCTTCAGGCGGCCAATGCCTATGTAACTGAAGTTGGCCAGGCCCAGCACCTCCGGAGGTATCACATGCGGAATCCACAACTGGGTCTCGTCGTACGGAAACCGGAAATCCGCCGGCATCACGCCGATGACCTCATATGCCTCGCCGTCCAATTGGAGCGTGCGACCCACGATGTCCTGGTCCGAGCCGAAGCGGGTCTTCCACAACTGGTCGCTCAGAATCACTACCCGGGGAGCACCCACGTCGTCGTCCGTCTCGACAAAAACGCGGCCCCTGGCCGGCGAAGCTCGAAGCACTGGGAAGAGCGATGCGGTGACCTGCGCGCCGGTCAGTCGGAGTGGCTCGCTACTGCTGGTGAGGTTGAGGGAGGTGCTGCCGTACATGGCGATTCCCTCGAAGCTGCGCGTGTGCTCGCGGTACACCGTGTAGCTGGTATTAGACTGCTCAAACTGGGGGATCCCGATCCCGGGCCCCGAGTGCCAGAGCCCCACGAGATTCTCGGACTCGGGATACGGCAGCGGTCGTAGCAGGACGCCATCGACTACGCTGAAGATGGCCGTGTTGGCACCGATCCCGACGGCCAGGGTGATGACGGCTATCGCCGTGAAGCCCGGCGTCCGCAGCAGCCTTCGTAGTAAAAAACGCATCTCGCTGGGGGACCAGCCCATGGGTGCCTCCCGCCTTTCTGATGACGAATCCGGCTGCCTGCAAGAGCGCCGGGGATACTCCCAGACCTACGGAGGCGCGTGGATTGTCGTTTCAGGAAGGTCTATGGGCGGAAGGCGGCGGCGAGCGCTCGATCGAAGGTTCGAACCTGCGTGACGTCGCGCCGCATGCAGCAGGCCAGGTGGAGCAGGTCGCGAGCGCTCAGTTCCGGGTACTCGTCCAGCAATAGACGTCCGAGCCTGACGTCGTCGGGTTCGACATGCCAGAGCGTCGGGACTCGCGCCTCGGCCAGAGCCAGTGCGGCATCCAGAGTTTCCAGACGACCGACGGGCACGTAGGCGTGAAGCAGCTCCTGGAGCACTTCCGCCGAGGTGGCCAACGGGGTTCTGTCCTGGAGCGCTCGCTGAAAGAACGCACGAGCTTCGTCCCGGAGCGGGTGCGGGCGTCCCACGGCGTACATGAAGACGTTCGTATCGATGAAGATCACGAGTCCGCCGCTCCTGATCTCCTGGAACGTTCGATCACCCGGACGTGCTGCTCCCAGTCAGGCTCCGTGCCTGTCTCCCGGCGGTCGCATTCGGAGAAGAAGCTCCTCAGCTCCTCCATGGTCTCCAGCCGCCCGGGACCCTGCTCGGCGAGCTTCTCTCTCGCCGCATCTCGAAGCCAGGCTCGTTCTCGTCCAGCACAATGTGAATTCTGGCCATCAACATTTCCTCAACGCGAGGCGATTCCCTCGGCCCGCTGCAATTCCCGCGACAGGATGCACGCGCGTTACGAAGGCGGGCGGGCGTTATGTGCATACTTCGTGTGTATATATCGTGTGCATACATACCAGATATTAACATGTTCCGCATGCGACCTCGCAGTGTCGTGAGCCCGCACGCGGCATGATCAACCGCCGGGTTTTCTGGCAAAGCGGAACGCCGCACGCCATGTTGGCCTCATGTCCGACGTGATCTCCCGCCTCAACGCAGCCATCCAGGACCGCTACCTGGTCGAGCGCGAGCTCGGCACCGTCGTCGAATGGGAACGCAGCCTGGCGTGAGCCCCGCACGCCCGGGCGTCTGGGCTTCCATCCGGGAGTCTCTCAGCGGAACAGAGCAGGACTTCACCACCGGCAGCCTGAACCGGGCCGTCGCCCTCCTCGCCATTCCCATGGTCCTCGAGATGATGGGCGAGTCGGTCTTCGCCGTGGTGGATGGAGTCGGTCCTCGAGATCATCTACGCCATCGCCGTAGGGCTGGCGATGTCCACCACCGCAATGGTGGCCCGCAGGTTTGGAGAGAAGGACGAACGAGGTGCAGCGCGGGCCGGGGTGCAGGCAATCATCGTCGGGATTTTCGTCTCGGTGGTGTTCGGCGTGGCAGGCGTCATATGGGCGCCGCAGCTGCTGCAGGTGATGGGCGCCTCCCCCGAGACCGTTCAGATCGGCACCACCTACACACGGATCATGTACGGCAGCATGGTCGTGATCATTCTTCTCTTCCTGAACAACGCCATCTTCAGGGGTGCCGGAGACGCGGCCATGGCCATGCGCTCCGTATGGATCGCCAACGGGATCAACATCGTCCTCGACCCATGCCTCATTCTGGGACTCGGTCCGTTTCCGGAGCTGGGGCTCACGGGTGCCGCCGTCGCGACGACCATCGGGCGTGGCACCGGCGTTCTCTATCAATTCTGGGGCATGTCGCGTGGCAGACGGCTGCGCATCGGGCGAGCGGACCTGCGCATCGACATGGGTGTGATCACCCGCCTGCTGCGAATCTCGGCGGGAGGCGTCGGTCAAATGTTGATCGCGCAAGCCAGCTACATAGGACTGATTCGCATCCTGGCCACGTTCGGCACGGTTGTCCTGGCCGGTTACGTCGTCGCGATTCGCATCGTGGTGTTCATCATTCTCCCGGCCTGGGGCCTGGCGAATGCCGCCGCCACGCTGGTCGGCCAGAACCTGGGCGCCCGCCAGCCCGACCGGGCGGAGCGAGCCGTGTGGGCGACCGGTGTCTGGAACATGATGTTCATGGCGGTGATCACGGTGATCTTCGTCGGATTCGCCGGGCAGATTACCGCTCCGTTCGTTGCGGACCCGGAAACCCATCGGGTCGCCACGAGAGCCCTCCGCATCATCAGCTACGGCTACGTCTTCTACGCCTGGGGCATGGTGATGCTGCAGGCCTTCAACGGGGCCGGGGACACCGCGACGCCCACGAAGGTCAACTTCTTCGTGTTCTGGCTGTTCCAGCTGCCGTTTGCCTGGTGGCTCTCGATGAGCCTGGGCATGGGGGACGATGGGGTGTATTGGGCCATCGGGATCAGCTACTCATTGTCCGCGGTCGTGGGCGTGCTGTTGTTCCGGCGCGGGAGGTGGAAGGAGAAGGAGGTCTAATGTTTCGGACTCACGCAGTGCTGCGCTACTATTCTTATGAGCCGACCCGCCGAGGTCGCTGACCAGGCCTGCCAGCCTTAGAGGAGCACAAGCATGACGAAGACCGCGGTCCAGGATTTCATGACCCCGAGCCCGGTGACAGCCCGTCAGGACGCGACGCTTGCCGAGTTGGTGCAGCTGTTTGACGAGCACGGTCTGCGGGGGCTGGCAGTGACCGATGACGAAGGCAAGCTGGTTGGCATCGTCACGGAAACCGATCTGTTCCTGAAGGCCAAAGGCATTCCCTTCTCCGTCGAGAAAGTTCCTACGCTACTTGGCCAGAGAATTACCGCCGACGAGATAGAGCACGCCGAGATCTGCAAGAATGTGCAGGTCCACGAGGTCATGTCGAAGGAGGTCGTGACCGTCACGGAAGACATGCCGCTGGAAAGGGTCGCGATGCTGATGCACCGCAAGAAAGTCACGCTCGTTCCGGTTGTCCGGAATGGGGAGATCATTGGCGAGGTGCGGCGGATTCAAGTCTTGAAGGGCATTTACTGCGACTGACCACCCAGCATCGCGCGGAGATCCAGAACCATCTGGCGACCCGGCGTTACGGTCTCCAGTTCCTGGTAGTATTCCAGCCGGTCGATCAGCTCTCCCAACCCCACCGCGATCACCAGGGCGTAGTCGGCGCCAAGCGGCCACAGGAGGGGCGGCAGCAAAAGACCGATGCCGATCCGGGTGATACTGGCCAGCGGTCGCACGGGCAGGCCGGCCCTGTGGAAGGCCCGCTTGCGTCCCACGTAGAGAAGCAGCTTTGCGATCCCAGCCACGCCGGCTACGGGGGTTGATCCCGCCGAGACGCCGGCCAGAAACAGCCCGGTGATCAGTGCGTCAGCGCTGTGGGGGCCATTCGCTCCCGGGCGATGCGTGTAGCGGTAGACGCGGTCGATTGCCGTGAGGGCCAGGATCCCTATTACGACGACCATCCAGGCCACCGCCCGACGCCAGGGATCCACCTCTCCTGTCGCGGTCAGCGCCGCTGCGAACTCGGGTCCGCCGATGATCAACCACGCATCGCGTCCCGGCGGCAGCGGGTTGAGCGGAACGGAGCCAAGCAGTGGAGTACCGAGCAATACCAGCGTGCCCGCGCCGACAAACAATGACAGAAACAGGATCTCTCTGCTCAGAGGAGACTGAGCGACGTTGAGGATGGCCCGCCAGGCGCGTTTCTTCCGCCCCAGGTGCATGCCGGCCAGCAGCATCGCCGTGGCTCCGCCAAGCAGGAATCCCCCGTATCCGACCGCGGCTCTCCCGGCCGCCCAGGCGGCCAACAAGCCTACTAGAAGAGCTGCCGTAAGGCTGAGAAACACCAGCGGCCATTCGGAACCGACGGTGATGCGCGAGGCTGGCAGAGCAGGGATGAGGGCGCCCTCGGTTCGCGGCCCTTCCCATGAGTCCGCCGGGGCGCCGTCCCGCAGCGGCTCCATCCGGATCGCAGGGTTCAGGTCCGTTGTCGGGAAGCCCGCAATGTTCTGGGTGAGTTGGTCGTCCTCCAGCCACTCGAACCCCAGCGCCCCGGTCGGACAGTACGCCGCGCACGCCGGGGACTGACCCTCCTTGATCCGCTCGCTGCAAAAAGTGCACTTGGTGACTATTCCCTTGACGTGGTCGAAGCGCGGGGCATCGAACGGACAGGCCCAGGTGCAGTAGCGACAGCCGATGCACTTGTCCTCCTCGATCAGCACGGCGCCCGTCTCGGGATCCCTCAAGTACGCCAGGGCCGGACACGCCTCCATGCACGCCGGGTGCTCGCAGTGGTTGCAGGCCAACGAGAGGTGAAACAGCGGCTCCAGCTGGTTCTCGATGGTGCACGCCAGCTGACAGGCCTGGCAGCCAGTGCACTTGTTGGCGTCGAACGTGAAGCTATACGGCAACGATCTGGACCAGGTTGTCGTGGAAGGCCGCCCCGTGGCCCATGTCGGTCTCCTCTCCCGGCGAGCAGAAGTTGACCGTGCCGCCCTCGGAGATCCACCAGCCATTCGTCACGGACACACAGCCCGGCTTGATCCCATCGTCCAGCCGGACGTCAATCTCCAGGCTGCCGCGATCGTTGTGCACGCGAACGCGATCACCCTCCCGGATGCCCCGGACGTCGGCGTCCGCAGGATGGACCGTGAGCAGGGGGCGATCCCCAAACTGCCGGATCATCCGCAGGTTGTTGAATTGCGAATGGATGCGGTTCTTGGTGTTGGGAGTCATGAGGTACAGGGGGTAGCGGCCCATCGGCTTTTGTGGGCCGTTCCCACTTGCCCACTTTTCGGGACGCGTTTCAGCCTCATCCCCATTGCGCACCGATTCGCGCGGCTCGAAGAACGTGGGCACCGGGTCCGCCCCCCACCGCTCCACCGCCTCGGCCGACAGAAGCTCGATCTTCCCGGACGGGGTGGGGAATTTGTAGTCACTGAACGCAATTTCCTGGTGGCCCGGCGGCAGCATCGGTCCCTCCGCCAGCCGCTCCAGGGTCAGCTCCGGATACGGCTCGAGCCGGCGGTTCAGGTAGGCTTCGACTTCCGCATCCGAGGGGCCGGGGATCACGTCCCGAACCTCCTCGGGCTCCATGCCGAGTCTCTCTGCCAGCAGCCAGTAGATCTCGGACTCCGGCTTCACCTGGCCCGGGGGCTCCAGCATCTTCTGCTTCAGCTGGATGTACGGGTGCCAGTACGCACCGATCACGTCCGACTGCTCGAACATGGTCTTCGCCGGGAGGATGATGTCCGCCTCGCGGGCCGTGTCGGTCAGGAACTGGTCTACGACCACCCGGAACTCCAGGCCTCTCATCGCCTCCAGCACCTTGTTCGTATCGGGGTTCTGCGTCACGGGATTCCCGCGCTCGATCCACGCCATGCGGAGCGGTGGGTCGCTTGTCGCGAGCATCTCCCGGCCCAGTCGGGCCGTGGAGATAGAGACGCGGACCGAGCCGGACTGGAAGTCCGGGGGCGGGAAGAACGCCAGGGGATCCTTCACCTCGTCGAAGATGGCGCTCTGGAGGTTGGCGTAGACCCAGCCGGCGCCCGGCTTGCCCAGGTTGCCGGTGATGGCGAGCAGGGCAATCAACGAGCGCATGGTCTGCCCGCTGTTCGTGTAACGCTGCATCCCGAAGCCCGAGCAGATGGTAGCCGGCTGCACCGAGCCGAACAGCTCGGCGAGGCTGTGGATCTGCTCCACCGGAACTTCGGCGATGGCTGCTGCATGTTCCGGGGTGAACTCCGCGATGCTCTGCGCGAACTGGTTGAACCCGTGGACGTGCCTCGCGATGAACTCCCGGTCCACGTGGCCTGCCTGGACCAGCTGGTGCGCCACGCCAAGCGCCAGCGCTCCGTCCGTGCCAGGCCGTGGCTGCACGAACAGCTGCGCACGCTCCGCCGTTTCCGTACGGCGTGGGTCGATCACGACCAGCGTGGCGCCGTTCTCCAGGGCCTGCTCGACGAACACCATCTGGTGGATGTTCGTCTCCGCCGTGTTCTTGCCCCACAGGACGATCAGACCCGCGTTCGCCAGGTCCCAGGGAACGCTGTGCTTGTTGTCTCCCAGGGTGAGGCGCGTTGCCTCCAGGCCGGCGGGCCAGCACAGGTCGCCGTACGTGGTGGTGCAGCCGCCATACAGCCGCCAGAAATCCAGACCGACCGCGTTCAGCAGCCCTTTGGTGCCGCTGGAAGCGTAGTAGAGCAGGCTGCGCTGATGGCCCGCGGCACGCAGCGGCTCCAGCCTGGAGACGATCTCGTCCAGCGCTTGATCCCAGGAGATGCGCTCAAAGAACGAGTCGTACGCTCCCCGGCGCCGGCGCAACGGATGTACTATTCGATCCGGCGAGACCACGCGCTCCACGTAGCTCAACCCCTTCAGACACACGCCTTCGGGCGTTGCCAGGTTGTCGGGGTGCGGTTCTATGCGGCGGATCTTCCCCCGTTCCACGTGGACCCGCATGCTGCAGGTGCTATAGCAGTTGCGGGGGCAGGCCGTGGTGAACGTCCCCGACGCCGGGTGTTTGGATGCCTGCAAGCCCCCAGGGGCAGGTTCGGGTATCCTGGCCATTAGGCCAAACATCGCGCCCCCGGGGTGTCAGGCGCCAGAGCAGACTGGCGGAGTCCGACTCCAGGTGGAGCGCCACAATCACTTACGGGGCGGACCCAGTCCGTACAGTTCTTCCAGCACCGTCCGATGGTGGATCTCGTGGCCCGCCATGATCCAAGGAATGCACCGCGCGCTGAAGCTTCGTCCGCTTGCGATTCCACTGCGCAGCCGGCTGGGCTCGGGAATCCCGCGGAACATGAGAACGTGCGAGCGACGCATCGCGTCCCACTCCGCAATCAGGTCCTGGAGAGGACGGTCGTCCGCCCCGGCCTCCTGTGCCCACCAGTCCTGCTGGAAAGACGGCAACGGCGCCTCGTCCCCGCGGGCGAAGTGCAGAGCCCGCACCCCGAACACCCGCTCGACATCCAGGCAGTGGCCCACGACTTCCCGGACGCTCCACTTGCCGGGGGCATACCGATAGGTCTCTCGGTCCTCGGGAACGGACTCCAGTAGCTGTCTGGTCGTTTCCCACTCTTGCTCCAGAGTCGCGATTGCGTCCCCGTTCGGTACCCTGTCGATGTACATCCCGTAGTACTCGAAGTATTCGTCCGCCGGCGGCCGGTCGTACACGTTGCCTCTCCTGTTCTGATGACACGCGCTCCTGCTGCTCCTGGCGCGGAAGCTGCCGCGTCACGGCCTCCAATGGGGAGCCAGGCCGGTGTCCTGGTACATCGGCTTTCCAAACCTGTCGCGAGCCTCGGAAAAGTAGTGCACGGTTCGCGGCAGGTACCGTTCGTGGTCGGGGAAGATTCGATCAAACTCCTCCCGGACCGGATGGCGAAAGTCCTCCAGGCTCGAGGCCGGGTCCCGCTGGAGAAGTGGTCCCAGGAGACTATCGAAGAAGTGCCCGCCCATGAACCTGTCATACGCAATGCTGTTGAACGCACCGCTCTCCATCCGGTTGTATCCGTTGAGACCGCCGTCGGGAAGACCGAGGTCCCGCCGACGGCGCATGTCGATCGCCACGCTCAGGTCTCGGTGGACGATCCGGGTCGCGCGGCCGTTCTGGTCAATCTCCAGCAGGACGTTCTGGCCGTGCGGCTCCAGGACGAACCCGAGGTCCTGAAAGCAGCGGACCCAGTGCCGGACTATCGGGAGCAGCACGTTCTCCAGTGTCCAGCCCGCGGCATCTCCGGGGTCCGCCAGCTCGAGGATGAGAGGACTCAGCTGTGGGTCGAACAAGTCGCGGCCGTAGAGAGCGAAGCCGGGAACCAGGTCCCGCGCCTCGTCTACGACAGGGAAGGGTACCATGTCACGGACCAGGTATCCCCAATTCTCGCCGCGTGCAGAGTCCGGACTCAGGTTCCTGTGGGTTATCCCGATGACCTCCCGGAGGAATGCGAAGCCGGGCTTCCCCGATTCTTCGATCCCGGGCAGGCGTTCGATCTCCCGCCGGCGCTCAACCTCCAGCCAGCGTTCCAGCTCCTCTGAGACGGCAATGGCCTGTTCCACCACCTCGTCCCGCATCCGCCGCCCGTACCTGGAGATCCGGAAGGGAAAGTGCACTTTCAGGGAGTGTGGGCAAAAGTGGGTCGGTCCCACCTCCTGTGCCACCAGGAGCGTCCGGGTGGATGAGGTCGGAGAGACGCGAAGGTGCTGGCGTGAGGCGTGCACCTGGCTGCGCGCTGTGCTCAGACGATGGGTGCGCTGGACGTAGGGGTCGTCCGGGCACTGCGACAGCACCTGGGGATGGATGCAGAACAGGACCGCGTCTTCCGGCAGATACGCGGCTTCCAGCTCCGGCGGCGGGTTTGCCGCGTGGACCTGCATCTCGCCGCGCGGGAGTTCGTACACGGGCAGGTGGAACACCGCCTCACCCGTATCGGGTCGGTATTCCTCCCGGGCCTCCGAGTAGGCGGCGTGCGGGCTGTAGTCGCGCGTTCCTTCGTTCCGGTAACGATCCAGATAGAGGAGCGAGGGTAGCCTGCGGCCAGCCGCAGGTTCGGCCACTCGTTCAGGTTCGATCGCTCCCGGAGTGCTCATGTAGAACGGCCCTGTCGCGCCGCCAGTACGGAAGGGCTAACTGGCCGCCGGGAGTGGCGGCCAGTGTTGGGTTCTAGACAACCGCTGCGGGTCAACCTCCCGGCGGGAAGTCGGCCAGTATCTTGTCAACGGCCTCGTTGATGCGCTGCTGGGACTCCTCGGGCGACATCTGCTTGTCGCTGAGCGTCTTCGAGCCCTGGCCGACGAAGATCATTTCCCTCCGCTCCACATCGTATAGGGCAATGAACAGCGTACCGACATCGTAGCGCGTCTCATAGGTGGTGCTGGTGGACATGCCACCGCCGTATCCCATGCCGCGCCCATACCAACCGCCATAGCCGCCGTAGCCACCCCAGCCGTAACCACCCCAGCCCGTGCTTACGGTCTGGTAGGACGACTTCTGCTCGCTTGAGAACTGCCAGCCCACGGCGGCGTCTGCCTCCTCGGGGTTGTCCACCTGGCGCATCCCTTTGCCGAGCAGGGTGGTGGCAATGGCGTTCTTGACCCGGTTGCGCGTGAGCGCATCGAGCCCGGATGATTGACCTGATTCGCCGGGAGCTTCGTCCAGAACCGCGAAGGTGGAGTACGTGGAGAAGTCCACCCCCGGATCCCAATCGCTGTTCACGCTGAGTCCGCTGCAACCGGCCAGCACCACCGCTAGAGCGCCGACGCCCAATAGAGTCGCACGCATTTT
>JBDHIQ010000146.1:0-5926 GCA_039587395.1 Gemmatimonadota bacterium | reverse complement strand
CAGGTGGAACCGCTCCTCGTCCGTATCGACGTGGCCTGGCTCCAGCGTTCCGGCCCTGGCCCCTGACGGCCAGTCCCGCCAGTTCCGGCCCAACCGGGCCTGTGCGCCGCGGAAGCGCGCGTAGCGGATCAACTCCGGGTCCAGGGCAGCCGGGTCGGGAAGCGGGGAACCTGCAAGGGCGGCCCGCACCTCGGCGTCGGCCCGGGCCACATCCAGAACAGCTGGAGGCGCTGACGGTACATTGGCAGCGCCCAGGTCCAGGATCAGCTCGGACCAGAACAGCCTGCTGACAGCAGAGTAAGGGCTGGGCTCCGCAGGTTCCGAGTTGAAGGTGGGGAGCAGCGGCAGCACCGTGACCAGATCTCCGCCCCGATCACCCACCCAGCGGCACAGGGACTCAAGGTCTCTCAGGTCGGCCATGGAGCGGCTGCGCTTCGAGCGGAGGGCGGCCAGTTGCGTTCCGACCCCCCAACTCCTGTGCGATTCCGGTCGATGCCAGGCCCGGGCCGGCGCAGAGATGACCGTGCACGTCTCGGCCTGGCCTGCGCATTCCACGGTAAGGCGGTGGTAGCCCGGCGGAAGCGGATGGCCGGTCCGGAGCTTCACACGGCCGGCATCGACGGTAGCGGTTTGGCTCGTCTCGAGCGGGATGACCTCTCCAGCCTCCAGGGTCAGCTCCGCGCTCACCAAGCCGGCCGCGTCCAGCGAGATGGGAGCAAGGACCCCGTCCCACGCCACTACAACCGGTGGCAGACCCCCGGACTCCCTCTGCGCAGTCAGGGCGCGCAGCGCCTCCGGGGCATCCGCCGGGGCGGCGATGGACGGGCCGAGCGCGGCGCAGACTTGGACCAGTGTGTCCGGCCCCACGGTCACGGGCCGTTTCAGGCCGTCCACGTAGCGAGTGTGGACACCCATCGCCTTCGCGAGAGCGCGCAGAGCTGTCAGTTCATCCATTCGTCATGTGCTCAGTCCGGGACGATGCGGTGTGCCTGTTGAGCGAACGCAGGAGATTCCCGGATCACCGGAAAGGAAATCAGCCCGGCCACCTCCTGGTGACCGGGCTGACGATTGGTGGTTCACTCATCTCTGAAGCGAGGCGCGATGCCGCCCGCTCGGATCAATAGCCTTCGTTCTGTGTCAGCTTCGGGTTCGAGATGAGCTGGTTCGACGGAATCGGGTATAGATCCAGGAAGCTCGGGACCGTCTGACCATCGGCCACGTTGCCCTTCCACGCCCAGATACCGTTCGCCGAGAACTGGTTGAACCGAACCAGGTCCGTACGCCGGTGACCCTCCCACCACAGCTCCCGGGCTCGCTCGTCCAGGATGAACTGGAGCGTCAGGTCGCTCTCCGTGATGTTCCCGCTGGTGTTGCCGTAGGCACGCATCCGAAGCGCGTTGATGTAGCCGACGGCCGTGGCCGTGCTACCACCCCCACCGCGAAGCACGCACTCCGCGTACATCAGATACGCGTCTCCCAGTCGGAACATCGGAAAATCATTGTCCGGGAACGTCAGGTTGGAGCCGGTGGCCCCGCTCGACGTGATGTTCGAGTACTTCGGAGCGGCATACCCATCCTGGAACTCTCCGCCCGCGCCGGCGAAGATGTCGATGGTGTGCCCATCGGTGTAGAAGATCGCCCGCTTGTCCGGACCATCTATGCCCGGGAACAGGTTCACGAATTCCCTCCGCACCCGCAGACCCCACCAACCACCGTCGATCCCGTAAGCACCGGGATCCATGCTGCCACCGACCGCCGCGTGGACCAGGTACGTCATGCCGCCCCACGTCCTGGTGTTCTGGCCATCGGACGGCACCGGGAAGATGATCTCCGGCGAGGTGTGGTTGTCCGCCAGGAACAGCTCCTGGTAGTCATCGTCCAGGTCGTACACGTTCAGGATCCGGGCGAGCTCCTGGAGGGCCGGGCCGTACTGCGCCCCGCGGCCGTACACCTCCGCGTTCATGTAGACCTTGGCCAACAGCATTGCCAGAGCGCCCTGGTCCGCCCGGCCGTACTCGGCCCCGCCGGGTGCGGGCAGCAGGTCGCGGACGTCGAGCAGCTCCTGAACGATGAAGTCGTACACGACTTCGCGCTCCGCCTGGTCCGGCGGCTCCGCACCGATCGGGAAGTCCTCGTCCACGAGCGGCACATCGCCCCACAGATCGATCGCGTGCCAGTAGCTGAGCGCGCGCAGGAACCTGGCCTCGGCGCGGAGACCCTGGATCATCGGCTTGAGATCCTGCTGCCCCCGTTCGTTCAGTTTCTCGTCCGAGGTCTGGCGCAGGAACTCGTTCGCCATCCCGACCTGGAAGTAGATCCTGGCAAACAGCGCTTCGACGAAGCCGTTCGACGCGGCCCAGGTCATGGTGTTGAGCTCCGGAAGGCCGATGTCTCCCCACCGGATATGGGCTTCCTCGGTCGGCATCGTGTTCAGCTGCCACCATCCCCTGAGATACTGGGAGAAGCCTTCATCGATGCTCAGGATATCCGGCTGGCCGGCCGGACCCTGCTGTCCTGTGGTCACGAGCCCGGCGTACACCTTGGCCAGGAAGGACATGTAGGAATCCGGGTCTTCGAAAACGTTTTCCTCCGAAGCCGTGCTCTTCGGCGCTACAAAGGTGTCCGTGCAGCCTGACACTCCAATCAGGAGGCCGGCTGCGATCAGCAGTACTTTGGACTTGTGGATACTCATCTTTCTTATCCTCAGTTGATTGTCCTCGATCTGCTCAGAACGCAACGCTGAGGCCCCCCATGAAGGTCCTTGAGCGCGGATAGACGTTGTTATCGATACCGTTCACACCGGAGACAGGATCCACTCCGCTGTAGCCGGTGAGCGTGAACAGGTTCTGAACGACTCCGAAGATCCTCATTCCAGTCAGCGCCCCGCTCCGGATGGTGTATCCCAGCTCCAGGTTGGTGAGGCGCAGGAACGAGCCGTCCTCGACATATGCGTCGGAGAGGAACTGCGGCCGCACGAAGCCGTTTTCGAGAACGGAGCGGTGCAGCTGGCCCGGCGCATTGCTGTTGATCAGGACGTCGTAATTGCCGTTATTCGAGGCCACGTTGTTGTACACGTAGTTCCCCAGGTAGGCCAGGAACGTGACGGCCATGTCCCAGTTCTTCCAACCCAGGAGCGTGGTGTGGCCGAGAATCCAGTCCGGGGCCGGCTTTCGCTCCGCCACCCGGTCATCCTGGTTCACGATCCCGTCGCCGTTGATGTCCTCGTACAGATCGAAGTCATCGATGGTGCCATCGCCGTTCCGGTCCTCGTAGATCGGCTTGCCGTTGGAGTCCCGGATGTGGCGTAGCGTGTAGAAGGTATTGATGGCGCTCCCCGGCTGCAGAACCTGGATCCGGCTGCCCACGCCACCGGCGATCCCACCGACCAGGATCTGCTCCGAGCCGCCGCCGATCGGGTTGATCTGCGTGATCTCGTTCTTGATGTAGGCAGCGTTGAAGTTGCCGTCCCACGCAACGCCACCTCCTCGGCCGTCCAGTATCACCGCGTTGAGGTTAAACTCGAACCCGGTGTTCTTCATGTTCCCGATGTTGGTCGTCACGAAGTCCGAGAGGTTCGAGCCGGCTGCCACGGGCACCAGGAAGATCAGGTCCTTCGTCTTCTTGTTGTAGACTTCGAAGGAGCCGAACAGACGCTGGTCCCAGAAGCCGTAGTCAAGACCGATGTTCCACGACTCCGTCTGCTCCCACCTCAGATTGGGGTCTACTGCCGCTGGACGCAGGGTGCTGACGAACCGGTCGCCAAACTGGGCCTGCGCCTGGGCATCCCCGGCAAAGAAGCTCTTGAAGGCCAGGAAGCTGTCGAAGGCCGAGTTTCCGTTGATACCCCAGGAGCCGCGTAGTTTCAAGTCGGACAGCCAGTCGGTGCTCGCCATGAAGGGCTCTTCCGACACCCTCCAGGCGATGGCCGCCGAGGGGAACCAGCCCCACTGGTCGTCCCGACCGAACTTCGAAGAGCCGTCCCGCCGGATGCTGCCGGTCAGGAGGTACCGGTCCTTGTACCCGTAGTTGGCGCGGGCGAAGAAACCGATGACCTTGGTCTCGTCCGTGTCGAGGAACGTGCGCTCGAAGGACGCGGTCGGCACCCCGTTGGGTCCGAGGAAGTCGAACGCGAGCCCGCGCGCCTCGAAGAAGGGATACGAACCGGTGAAATGGTAGTAAGAGTAACCGCCTGTGACATCGAAAGACGACTCTCCGATCCGGTCCGTCCAGTTCGCAAACAGGTCGAACAGGCCGGAGAACTCTGTGTTGTTGGACCGGCTGACCTGGCCGGGCTCCCCACCTTCCGCCTCGGCCTTGAGGAAGCTGGGAGCGAAACCGCGCCGCTCCGCTTTGGTCACGTCGTACCCGAGCCGGGCCGTGATCGAGAACTCACGCGCGCCGGGGATGAATCCCTGCGTGGTCAGGTTCCCCACGCTGCGGTACGTGGTACCGTCGTCCACCCGCAGCTCCAACTCGCCCATCGGGTTGTTGACGCCCAGCGGATCCTCCCACTCGAAGAACCCACCGTACGGGCTGTCCTCGTCCAGGACCTTCTCGGTCGGGGCGAAGGCGACCGCCCCACCCAGCACACCACCCGGCGTGAACATGTCGTCGTTTCGTGACCCGAGAATGTTCGCCTGGATCCGCATGAGGTCGTCGAACAGCAGCTGGTTGTACGCCGCGGACAACGTGTAGCGCTCCAGCTGGGTCCCCTTGAGAACACCCTTCTGGTTGAGATAGCCCAGCGAGAACCGGAAATCTCCGCTGGTGGAGCCACCGGCGACGGTCAGGGTGTGGTCCGTGCCGAATGCGCCCTGCTCGATCAGGTTGAGCCAATCGGTGTTCTCGTCGCCGAGCCGGGCCCCAACTTCGGGGGAGGCATTGTCGGCCACGGCCTGCCGATACTCGGCGGAGTTCAGGACGTCGGCCCGCTGGGAAATGCTCGAGCCAGACACGGTGCCCCGATACGAGATCTGCGTGGGCCGGCCCTCACCGCGCTTGCCGGCCTTGGTGGTGATCATGATCACGCCGTTCGCGCCCTGCGAGCCGTAGATCGCGGTAGAGGATGCGTCCTTCAGAACCGTGATCGACTCAATGTCCTCGGGGTTGAGGAAGTTGAGCGGGTTGCGGCCGGCCGAGAGTCCGCCTCCGGGCGCGATCGGCACGCCGTCGATGACGAACAGAGGCTCGTTGCTGCTGGTGACCGACGTTCCACCGCGGATTCGGATGTTGACCCCGCCTCCGGGCTCGCCGCTGTCCACAACCTGGACACCGGGAACCTTGGCCTGAATCAGCTCCTCCGTGCTCACGATGCGTCCACGGTTGAACTGCTCGGGCGGCACGGCCTGAATGGCCCCGGTGACATCCCGTGCCTCGGATTCACCGAACCCGACCACCACCAGGTCCGTGAGTCCGACGGGTGCCAGTTGCATCTGGACCTCGACGTTGATGGCCTGGCCGGCCTCGACCGTGACCGAGATCACGGCCTCGCGGAAGCCGATACGAGTGGCTCGCAGGTCGTAGGTGCCCACGGGCATTTCCAGAATCGCGAAGTTGCCCTCGGCGTCGCTCAGCGTGGAGCGATTGCCGACGGTTATGACGACGGTCGGCAGGGGTCCACCGAAGCTGGCGTCGAGCACGCGGCCGCGAATCGCCCCGGTCTCCTGCGCCTGCAGCGGAACTGCCACCGCAAGCGTCATGGCGAGCGCGACCAGGAAATCTCTAACCCTAGTCATTGGTCTACCTCCACAGCTTGGTAAAGTGACCGACCTCGCCGCGCTGTGTTCCCCAGCGAGGGCCGGGAAAGGCGGGTTTGGGATACCAGCGGAACACCAAGTGGCAGGCAAGTTCAACCGGTGCCGCAATCGCCCGCTTATCTGATTCTGTCGCTGCTATTCGCTCTGGTTGCTTGTAGCGGTCCTGAATT
>JBDHIQ010000145.1:0-6778 GCA_039587395.1 Gemmatimonadota bacterium | reverse complement strand
GTCGGCTCCGGCCTCGGCGTACGGCCCGATGAACACCTCCGGGTTGTCGATCATCAGGTGGACGTCCAGGAAACTGTCCGTTACGGCCCGCAGCGACTCCAGGACGGGCAGCCCGTTGGCGATGTTGGGAACGTAGTGACCGTCCATGACGTCAACCTGGAACCACTTCGCGCCCGCTGCTTCGGCCTCGCGCACGTGTTCTCCAAGATGCGCGTAGTCGGCCGCCAGGATGGACGGGGCGATGATGATGCCGCCCGGCACGGAACGGCCAATCCTTGGAACCTCCGCTGACTTGCTCACCATTCCCTCGCTCTAGATGATTCCCAGCCGGGTGCCCACGGTCTTCAGCGCCTCGAGCACGCGGTCGAGATGTTCCTCCTCGTGGGCCGCGGAGATCTGACAGCGGATCCGGGCCTGACCTTTCGGCACGACCGGGAAGCCGAATCCGATCACGAACACGCCCTCGTCAAGCAGCTGCTGGCTCAAGGAGATGGCGGCGGCCGTCTCTCCAATGATCACGGGCACGATCGGCGTGTCTCCTTCGATCGGCCGATAGCCCAGCGCCTGGAGGTGCTCCCGAAAATAAGCCGTGTTGGCCCGCAGCCTGGCCACGCGTTCCGGATGGGCCTCGAGGAACTCGATGGCCGCCAGCGCCCCGCAGCACGAGGGCGGCGGCATCGCGTTCGTGAACAGCTGGGTGCGCGACTGCTGGTTCAGGTACTCCACGACGGCGCGACTGCTTGCCGTGAAGCCGCCCGCCATTCCGCCCAGCGCCTTCCCCAGTGTAGACGTCACGATGTCGATCTCGCCGTGCATCCCGAAGTGCTCGTCGATGGTCATGATGGCGTCGTACCGGTCGCACAACTCCCGAATCTCCGGCAGCGGGGCAATCTCGCCCTCCATGCTGAACACGCCGTCGGTCATGACCAGCCGGTGACGCGCGTCGCGGCTCCCCTCCAGCGCCTCCTTCAGCGAGTCCATGTCCATGTGTTTGTAGATCTTGCGCTGCGCCTTGCAGAGTCGAATTCCGTCGATGATCGAGGCGTGATTCAACTCATCGCTGATCAATGCGTCCTCGGGTCCCAGCAGCGGCGCAAACAGTCCTTCGTTGGCGTTCCAGCAGGACGTGTACGTGAGCGACGCTTCCGTCTCGAGGAAATCTGCGATCTTGTCTTCCAGACGCCGGTGGATGTCGAACGTGCCGCAAATGAAGCGTACGGAGGAAGTGCCTGCGCCATACCGGTCTACGCCCTCCCGGGTTGCCTGCTCCACGGCGGGCTCGTCACACAGCCCCAGGTAGTTGTTCGAGCACAGGTTCACGGTCTCGCCGTACCCATCCAGGTCCACCACGGCCGACTGTTTGCCCATGATGTGTTGGAGTTTCTTCAGGACTCCGCGCTCCTGCATGTCACGGAGCTCGCCACTCAGTCTTTCTTCCAATCCGCGATTCACGGTTCCTCCCGCTACATCGGTTTCATCGTACAGGGTCATCATCGAATTCCCGATCGTATGCCTTCCCTCACGGAGCGCTCAAAAATAGTCCGCGCCGCGCCGCTGCGTCACCCACGCGGTGTCGACCCGGATGCTTGGTCTGGACCCGTACCAGTCGCACAATGAAAAGCCGGCCAGCCGGCCCTCCACGTGGACGATCTGATCCGTACCTGCCTCACGTTTGATGGCTGGCGGCGCCCCCAACAGGGCGAACGGTCGCTGATTGGACGCCCACCCGGGCCCGAACAGGTAGCAGCCGCCCACGCTGCGCACCGTGCCTTCGCCCCTGGCCTTCATGGCTGTGAACGGGCCGCTGTCCGTGGCGATGATCTCGCCGAGCCTCAGGCCGCCTGGCGTGGTGACCCGGTAACGACCGGGCCGCTCCAGATTCAGGGGGCGTGCCTCGTAGAAGCTCACACGCTCTTCGCTGCACAGCGTCCGGTAGGTGCTTCGCCTGGCCTCGAGCCGGATGGTCGAGTCAGCCAGGCTCAAGATCGCGGTGTCTAGCCGGGCGCACGCGGTGGCCCCGACCGGACCGGCAAACTCGAAGGAGAACGTCTTGCCGACCTGCACAGTCTCCGGGTACGCCGCCCATGTGACAGGGGTGGTCCCCGGTGTCGGCTCGCCTATTCTCAGGCAGGCACCGGCCAGCAGCGCCATGCCGGCCAGCAGCAACGCGGGAGGCCGCTCGCTCCGTATTATCATCGTGTGGCCAATCTGCCGTCCATTTCCCGGAACCGATCCCTTCGTCCAGCGTCGGGCCGGAACCCCACCCGTGTCGGACTCGTACGATCAACTGTGGCCGCCCGATGGCGGCGCGGCAATCCCGCATTCTACAGCCACAGGCGAATCGGAGCAGTGGACAACCGACGCGAGCTCCCATCGGAGCGAAGCAACAGGCGATACAGGCCGGTGATCGCGGCCGCGATGCTGGCATCCGTCGCGTTTCACCTGTTGCTGTTCCTGGTCTGGCAGACCGTCCCAGTGCTGCCCGAGCCCGGCAGTCAGGGTGCGGCCGCTTCGAAATCCCCCTGGAAGCCTGGCGGGGGTGCCCTGTGGGCGACCAACGTCGCGTTGCCCCGGCAGGTGGAGATCCCGCCGCCGCCACGCCCCAGACTTGATCCTGACGCGCCCATCATCGAGCGCGTGGAGATGGAAAGCGCCAGTCCGACGTTGGCCCTGACACCGGCTGCGGCCGGGTCGGCGGGGAGAGGTACCGGCGTATCTGGTGGCGGCACGGGGGATGGGGAAGGGGCCGGAGGGGGTGGTAGGCTGGTTGCTCCGGTTCCGCGCTCGCTCGTGCCACAATGGGATCCGCCGGACGACGTTCGGGGCTTGCGGGTGACGATTCGCGTGGAGGTGGACAAACGCGGACGGGCCACGGGTCAGGTGGAGCTGGTTCCTCCGACCCCGAACAAGAAGTTCAACCGGCAGTTGATGGACAAAGCCAGGCGAATGCAGTACTACCCGGCCAGGCGCGACGGCCGGCCCGTTACGGGCTGGGCAGAAATAACCTTCGTCTTCTAGCCACCGGCCGGAGCCGATCCGGCCGCCTCGAGATCTCCTCGCCCCAGCCAGCGAACCGGGAACACGGTGGCGTTCCGGCCGCGCACATCCTGGTATTCGGACAGGGGTCGATTCCGGGCGTGCAACCACAGGACCCGGATCACGGCCAGGTGGGAGACCACGACTGAAGGCGTGTCCGGGTCCGACAGCCGGGCGTGGGCAATCTGGTCCACCGCGTCCAGGGCCCGGCGTCTCACATCGGCCAGCGGCTCCCGGCCCTCGAGATGCAGCGTGTGCGGGGAAGTCTTCCATTCCCGGTACTGGTCCGGCCAGCGCTCCGACACCTCACGCTCCGTCAGCCCCTTCCACGGTCCCAGCTCTATCTCGTGCAGTCCGTGGACCGTGTGTACCTGGCCGTGCAGCCCGCCCGCCAGAATCAGCGCGGTCTCGACGGCACGGCGAACCGGGCTGGTGAACACGCGGTCTATGTCCTGGCCCGCCAGCTGTTCGGCCAGCGCAGCGGCCTGCGCCCTCCCGCGCGCATTGAGCCGGTCGTCGCTCCAACCGGCGAACCGCCGCGCGCGGTTCGAGTCGGTTTCCCCGTGTCGCGTCAGATAGAAGAGCACCTCCTCGGACATGCCAGGAGTATACGCCCGCTCTCCCGGTCCGGGCACCCTGCGGTCTGGCCGGTCGGTCCGGTTGACACCGCGATGATCTTCGGCCTCAGCATATGGAACGGAATGAGCCGCCTGGCGCGGACCGCCGCGATGGCCTGACTCGATCGGAGGCGACCGTTGCCGGAACTGAACCGCACCGAACGCAGGGCCCTGGTATCCGCTATGCTGCTGGTCGTCCTGGGGGCAGGTGCCCGCGTGGTCACAGGTCCTGAACCCGACGACTACGCATGGCGACCGGCCGCCGCCGGCCCCGTCACCGCCGGTGGCCCGGCGCCGGTGCGTGGCGCCGTAGCCGACGCCCTCGCCCGGGAAGAGCGCGCGCTCACCCCCCTGGCAGCCGGCGAACGCGTGGATCCAAACCGCGCTCCAGTGGAGGAGTTGCGCCGCCTCCCGGGAGTCGGACCGTCGCGCGCGCAGGCCATCATCGAGGGACGGCGAATCGCTGCCTACCGCAGTCTCGAGGATCTGCTTCGTGTGCCCGGCATCGGCCCGGCCACGCTCGCTCGCCTCGCACCGCACCTGGCACTGGAAGCGCACCCCGTATCGAGCCGTGCGAGCGCCGCTCGTCCGCTTGCCCGCCCGCCCCCCGTGGGGAATCCGTCCGGGTGTCCGCCCGTATCGAAAGGCGTTCTCCGCCTGGCAATCAACAGGGCGGACTCGGCGGACCTGCTCCGGCTACCGGGCGTCGGCCCCGTTCGGGCCGGCGCGATTCTCCGCTTGCGCTCCAAGCTCGGGCGTTTCCGCTCGGTGACCCAGCTGAGCGAGATCCAGGGCATTGGGCCGACAACCGTGGAGCGCCTGCGGCTCCGGGTGTGCATCGATTGACCACAGTGGCCCGAGCGCAACGCCGGCCCCGAACTGGCCTGGTGGATGGGCGGCCCCAAGCCGGACAACAGCCACAGGTCCAAGGAGTTCGGCATGCTTCTTGACGGTTGCGCGGGTGCGACAGGACAAGACCAGCCCCTTCGTGTGGGGCTGCGGATGACGAGAGACAGAGCGACAGGGTGCGCAATGACACCTGGTGCGGAACTACTGGAGCATAGCCAGATCTCCGCTTCCGAGCGGAAGATCGGGCAACTGCTGCTTCAAGAGGGCCTGGTCACACCGGACGACCTGGGCCGGGCTCTGGAGGAACAGCAGCACACCGGTGCGCGCCTGGGATTCTGTCTGGTGTCCATGGGCGTCGTGGAGGAGCCCGAACTGACGAGGGTGCTCGCGACGCAGTATGGCGTTTCCTCCGTTGATCTGAACTCGGTGGAGCTGGATCCGCGGATTCTGAGCCTTGTCCCAGCGGATTTTGCAACCAAACACCTCGTTTTGCCGCTCGATCGCGTCGGCCGCCGGCTCACGGTGGCGATGGCGGATCCGTCTAACCTGAGCGTCATCGATGACCTGAAGTTCATCACCCGGTTCGACGTGGAGCCGGTGCTCACGGGCGAGTACTCGCTCCGGATGGCGGTAGAGCGTTTCTACGAAGTCGCCAGCGCGAGCCTGGGCGAACTGCTGGATGAGCTGGAGGAGCATGAGGTCGAGGTGGTCGAGGAAGAGACGGATGAAGACGTCTCGGCCGCCGAGATGCGAGCCCAGGTGGAGGACGAGCCGGTCGTCCGTCTGATCAACGGCGTCCTGAGTGATGCCGTGCGGCGCGGGGCCTCGGACATCCATGTGGAGCCCTACGAGCGAGAGCTGCGCATCAGGTACCGGATCGACGGAGCCCTGCATGAGATCATGCAGCCGCCGCTTCGCATGAAAGCCGCTCTCACGTCGCGCCTCAAGATTCTGGCCGATCTGAACATCGCGGAACGCCGGATTCCACAGGATGGCCGCATCAAGATGAAGATCGGCAAGCGGGTAATTGACTTCCGTGTCTCGACGTTGCCCACGCTGTTCGGCGAAAAGATCGTGTTGCGCATCCTGGATCGAAGCAGCCTCAACCTGGAGCTAGAAGAGTTCGGGATGGAGCCGCCGGCGGAGAAGGCGTTTCTCAGCGCGATCGCCAATCCGTACGGGATGGTGCTGGTAACCGGCCCTACCGGATCGGGTAAGACGACCACCCTGTACAGCGCTCTCAACCGGATCAACACCGAGGAAGTCAACATCATGACCGCCGAGGATCCGGTGGAGTACAACATCACCGGCATCAACCAGGTGCAGGTTCGCTCCAACATCGGGTTGACCTTTGCCTCGGCGCTCCGCTCTTTCCTGCGCCAGGATCCGAACATCATCATGGTCGGTGAGATCCGGGATCTCGAGACGGGAGGGATCGCGGTCAAGGCATCGCTGACGGGCCACCTGGTGCTTTCGACGTTGCACACCAACGATGCGCCGTCCACAATCACCCGCCTCATCGACATGGGGATAGAGCCGTTCAACGTGGCGTCCGCCGTGTCGCTGATCACCGCACAGCGCCTGGTCCGACGGATCTGCAAGGAGTGCAAGGAAGAAACGACCTACTTGCCCGAGGCGTTCGACGCGGCCGGAATCCCTCCGGAATTGCAGGTCGGGCTCACGTGCTACAAGGGACGGGGTTGTGACAAGTGCGGCGGCTCCGGCTACGCCGGGCGTCAAGGGCTGTACGAAGTGATGGCGATGTCCCAATCCGTCCGCCGCATGGTGCTCCAGAACGCATCCTCCGATGATCTGAAGCAACAGGCCATCGACGAAGGGATGATCACGCTTCGGCACGACGGCCTGCTGAAGGTCAAGCGTGGGGTGACCACGCTCGAGGAAGTGGTCAAGGAGACTGCCGTTTAGCAGTTTTCCGGGGTCATCGACTCCCAGACTGGATGCGCTGCGCGAACCAGGCGGCCCACCCATCACACTGCAAACCAGTGCCGTGTTTTGCGACGCAAGCCCGTCTCGACTCACACCGTGGCGATCTCGCAACCTGCCTGAACTGCCCCATATATATGCCTTTTCGACACTTGAGTCCGGTTCGCGGCAGGATGCGCAAGTCGGCACCCCGCTTGCTGTTTGATCCGCCGTTGATGGAACGCACTACTGCGTTACGCGGGCGTACAGCGGGCGGTGGCCCCTGGCAGCGTTGCCCTGAACTCGTGGCCACCGACAACGGATGAGGATCGAAATGGAGCAGCAGACAACGC
>JBDHIQ010000144.1:0-6388 GCA_039587395.1 Gemmatimonadota bacterium | reverse complement strand
CGACGGGACGCTGGTGGCACGCGACGGCACCCGCCTGGAGCGGCTCCCCGAGGAAGCACGACCCGAATCATCACCAGCCCGCTTTGCCGGCCTGATCGGTGAATACGGCTGGGATTACAACACGCTGTTCATCTACGAAGACGGCAACCAGCTTCACGCGCTGATCGAGTGGATCGAGATCGATCCGCTGACGGAGGTCTCGGCCGATACGTTCGCGTTCCCGAACTCCGGCTTGTACCACGGGGAGCGCCTTGTCTTCCAACGGGGGCCCGACGGGATCGCGACGGCGGTGGAGGCGGCCGGCGTCCTGTTCACGCGGCGTGAGGCCGGAGGCGAAGGCGACGACACGTTCACGATCCGCCCGATCCGGCCGGTGGATGAGCTGAGACGCGAGGCTCTGGCTGCCACCCCACCGGTAGAAGAGGGTCCATTCCGGGAACCGGACCTGGTGGAGGTGCAGGATCTGGATCCCTCGATTCGCTACGACATCCGCTACGCGACGACAAACAACTTCATGCAGGACGTCTTCTACGCCTCTGCACACGCCTACCTGCAGCGGCCGGCCGCCGAAGCTCTGGTGAGGGCACAGCGCCGCCTCGCGGAAGATGGTTACGGCCTGCTTATTCACGATGCGTATCGCCCATGGCACGTGACGAAGATGTTCTGGGATGCCACGCCGGAGGCCGGCAAGATCTTCGTGGCGGATCCCGGGAACGGCTCTCGTCATAACCGGGGGGCGGCGGTCGATCTCACGCTCTACGATCTGGCGACCGGTGAGCCTGTCCTGATGGTGGGCGGCTATGACGAGATGTCGGAGCGCTCCTTCCCCGACTACACCGGTGGCACGTCACTTCAGCGCTGGCACCGTGAGTTGCTGCGGAGCGCGATGGAGGAGCAGGGCTTCCGCGTCTACGAATACGAGTGGTGGCACTTCGACTACCAGGACTGGGCCGAGTATCCGATTCTCAACCTGACGTTCGAAGAGCTGCAAGCTCCGGTGGCGCCGTGAGTCTCCTGGCCGGGACCAGGGTCCGGACCGCCGCCGGCATGGCTTTCGGAGCCGCTGCTCTTGCCTTTGCATGCAGTGGCGAACCATCCGCGGGTGGCGAATCTGCGGTTGCCCGAAGCGACGCTTCGGCAGCACCCGCGGCACCCGCCCCTTCGTGGGAAGAGCTCAAAGCCCGGCCGTATCCGCAGTGGTTCCAGGACGCGAAGCTCGGGATCTTCATCCACTGGGGCGTCTACTCGGTCCCCGCCTACAGCGAGAAGGAGCAGTACGCCGAGTGGTATCTGCGCGGGCTCCAGGTCGGCGACACGCTGCGCACCCGGTTTCTCCGTGAGAGTTTCGGCGAGGACTTCGAGTACCGGGATTTCGCGCCCCTGTTCAAGGCGGAGTTGTTCGATCCCGGCGAATGGGCCGAACTGTTTCAACGGGCCGGCGCCCGGTACGTAGTCCTGGTCTCCAAGCATCACGATGGCTATGCCCTGTGGCCCAGCCGGTACTCTCCGGATTGGAACAGCGCGGATGTCGGTCCCGGGCGAGACCTGGTTGGAGACCTGACGACGGCCGTGCGGGATGCGGGACTCCGGATGGGGCTCTACTACTCGCTGGCCGAATGGAACAACCCGCTCCACCGCTGGGAGACGGACCCACCGGACTCCATCGGGCCGTACGTGGAACAGCACATGATTCCGCAGTTCAAGGAACTGGTCTCCGCGTACCGGCCGGTGGTGCTCTTCTCCGACGGGGACTGGTCCAACAGCGCGGAAGACTGGCGCTCGCGTGAGCTCATCAACTGGTACTTCGATCAGGTAGGCCCCGACGCGATCGTCAACGACCGCTGGGGCGGCGGGAGCGACATCGGATTCCTGACACCCGAGTACAGTGCCGGCATCGGTGTGACGGACCGTCCGTGGGCGGAAGTACGCGGTCTGGGCCGGTCCTTCGGACTCAACCGCAAAGAGGCGCTGGACGCCTACATGACGCCCGCAGCGCTGGTGCACTTCTTTGCCCGAGCCGTGGCTGCCGGAGGAGGAATGATCCTCAATGTCGGTCCGGGAGCCGACGGTCAGATACCGCTTCTCCAGCAGGAACGGCTGCTCCAGTTGGGCCAATGGCTCGAGGTCAACGGCGAGGCCATCTACGGGGCGCGGCCCTGGGTCCGGACGGGCGAGGAGCGGCCCGTCACGCTGGAGCGGGTGGATCCACAGATCGATTTCGACTGGGTGCGCAACTCGCCGGGGCAGCCCATTCGGGAAGACCATTTCACCGCCGAGTGGACCGGGGTCCTCGTGCCGCCGGCATCGGACACATTTCAATTCGAAGCGGAAGCAGATGACGGAATCCGGGTATGGGTGGCCGGGCAGCTGGTGGTGGATCAGTGGGGCGACTCGCCGGGCGACGCACAGGCTGCGGATGCAGCCGGCGATGCGGATCGGGCACGTGACGCACCGGCGGATTCCGGACAGATCGCTCTCCGCGCGGGGGAAGCCGTGCCCATCCGGGTGGAGCACCGCGAGTCGACCTTGAACGCCAGCGCGCGGCTCTTCTGGTCCCATACGAATCAGCCGCGAGAGATCGTTCCAGAATCGGCTCTCTACACTCCACGCGAGGAGCCACGCAGCCCCGGGCTGAGGGCCACCTATCGCTCCATGCAGCAGCACCTGGCCTTTACGCGACACGAAGACAATCTCTACGCAATCACCTTTGAGTGGCCGGCCGGCGAGCTGGCTCTCCAGGTTCCCGAGCCACTCCCGGGTATGCGGATCTCGCTGCTGGGTCGCGACGGCGCCCTTCCGTGGCGATACTCCGGCGGAACGCTGTTCGTGAGTTTCTCGGACATCCCATACTCGGAGATCCCGGGCCAGTGGGCCTGGACTGTCTGCCTGGAAGGCTACGCGGCGGACGGACACGGGGACAGCCAACTGCAGAGCCCCGGGCCGGTTAACGACTGAGCCGAAATGGGCGTCCTAGTAACATGACGGATCAGCATACACATCTGATGGCGATTGCCTGTGCGATCGCCGGCTCTGCCGCGCTCGCTACCGGGTGCTCCACGATGAGGACCCGCAGCGACTACGATCGGGAAGCTTCGTTCCAGTCCTTTCAGACGTTCGCCTGGGTCGAGCCGGATGACTCGACGCGTCAGGACGTGCAGCGAATCGATCCCTTCCTGGAACGGCGTCTGCGACGTGCAGTCGAGACTCAGCTGGCGGACCGGGGCTACGTCCCCCTGACCACCGGAAATCCGGACTTCCTGGTCAGCGCCTATGCGGTAGTCGAGCGCCCCGCCGCTGGCGGCCGACAGGTCGGACCTGCTCCCCAGGCTCATGTGTCCGTGGGATTCGGCTTCGGAAGTTCGTGGGGCTGGGGACGCTCCCGCGGTTGGGGCCGCCCGGGGTGGAGGGGTTACTCGGGATTCGGCCGATACAATCCCTACTGGTGGGGCTCGAGCTGGTGGGGGCCGGCCTGGTATGGAGGCTGGGGTCCGTGGGGCGGCTGGGCGCCGTTTGTTGGAATGAGCTACACCGTACCCGTCGGAACCCGGCGTTTCGGCAGATCCTGGCCGGGCACGCTGGTGGTTGACGTGTACGATGCCCGCACCGGTCAGCTGACGTGGAGAGGGTGGGCCGAGGAGGCATTGGCCTATGCGCCCGAGCCCGAGCATATGTCCGAGTTCATCGACGAGACCGTCGGGAAGATCATGCGCACCTTCCCGCCGGAGACGTAGCGGAAGGTTTGCCGGGCTCGACGTCGCCTGCGGCTTGACGTTCCAACTGCCGCTTGACACGGGTGCGCTACTATTTATTCTTCCAGATGTCACTTCGCTTCACCCGCACTGGTGGGCCCGAAGCGACCGGTGTGGCCGGGGCCAAAGCCCTCCAGCGCCCGCGCCCAAACCGGCAAACCGTCTGAGGTAGCCTAAGAAGGCGGAACCAACCGGCAGTTCACCGTCGCACCCCCATCGTGGGGATCTGGCAACTCTCGACGCAGGAGCTGGGATCATGTCGCTCGATGATCGCTTCTGGGATTCCGACGGGTCGCAGGAGCCGACGAGGCCCCGTTTCTCATCGCGGGAGATGGATGACGAAGATGAGGACTGGGACGACGACGAGGATTGGGACGACGAAGACTGGGAGGACGAAAACTGGGACGATGACGATGACGACGACGAGTAGCGGGCGCTAGCCTTCAGCGTTTGCGAGGATCAACAAGAGAGCCCCAGCACCACGGGGCTCTCTTCTTTGTTTGACGGCTGCAAGACGAGAGCTACTCTCGCAGGCGAGGCCGAAGCGCGGAGATCTGTCCCAGGCGGCGGTCCAGTTCGGCCCTCAGCTCTTCGTAGCGGGCGTATGCGTCTCCTCCCGGTGCCTGATCCGCCCGGCTCAGCATGCCGTACAGGTACTGAAGCTGGCTGACCAGCATCGGTTGTGGATACGCGCCTTCCGCATCGATCAGCGCTGCTCGGATTTCCAGCAGTTCCTCACGCAACGCTCCCAGGCCTTCCGCTCCCGATTGCTCCTCCATAGCCGTGTCGACCATTGCCAGCAGCGAATCGACCTCGGCCGCCGCCTGTCCGACCTGGCTGACCGCGTCGCGCACCTGGAGGGCGAGCTGCAGCTGCTCCTCCAGGTCGGCCACCGTGATGCCTTCGGCCTCCACCCGCGGATCCATCGCAAGGCGAAGAGGCTCTGTCGCGCTCCAATCGCCCACGGCCAGCCGCACTCGATAGTCACCCGGAACGGCCGTAGGGTCAGAGCTTCCCCCGCGGTCGCCTCCTGATCCCTCTCTCGGTGCGGACCACGGTCCTTCATATCGCAGATCCCAGCGGAACCGCTGCAGACCCGGATCTGCCGGAAGACCTCTTCCGGAACCGCGGCCGAACCCGCTTCCAGAGCCCATTCCCTCCGGCCGATCTTCCCCGCCCTCCTCTTCACTCGCGGGTTCGGATGCGTCGTACCGGCGTACCACCTCTCCCTCGGCATCCAGCACCTCCAGCGAGACCGGCCCTGCCGATTCCGGCGGCAGGTAGAACTGAACCAGGGCGCCGGCAGCCGGATATTCGGGGGCGGCCGGATTGGTCGGTCCATAGCCCCCCGGCCGGGAGTAGCGGACCCTGTGTGCATCCCGCGGAGCGAACAGTATCGGGCTGGCCGGGGAAGCCTCCCCCTCGGCGCCAACTGCCGTGAGAGATCCAACGGTCTCCCCGTCCAGCTGGTGGAGCGGCGTCAGGTCGTCCAGGATCCAGAAGGAACGACCCATCGTCGAGATCGCGAGATCCTTCCGGACCACCTCGATGTCGGTAATAGGAGTGACCGGCAGGTTCTGTTGGAACGGCAGCCAGGTGCCGCCGTCATCGAATGAGAGAAACATGCCAAAGTCGGTGCCCGCGAACAGCAGACCTTCGCGATCCGGGTCCTCGCGTACCACCCGGGCGGGGAAGTCGGCGGGAATGCCATTCGTACCGTCGGTAAGCAGGGTCCAGGTCTCGCCGTAGTCATCCGTGCGGAAGATGTAGGGCTGGAAATCGGCCAGCAGATACCGGTACGCGACCACGTAGACCTTAGCCGGATTGTGGGGCGAGATCTCGATCGCGTTCACCCGGCCGAGTCCCGGCATGGGCGGCGTCACGTCCGTCCAGGTAGTGCCGCCGTCTCGCGTCACGTGCACGGGCCCGTCGTTGGCGCCAGACCAGATGACGTCCGCCTCGTGCGGCGACGCCTCGATCACGTACAGCGTGCTGTAGTGCTCCTCCCCCGTGATGTCGCGGTTGATCTCCCACGTCCGCCCGCCGTCACGGGTCCGGTGCACGAACTGGGACCCGTGGTAAACGACCTCCGGGTCAAGTGGTGAAACCTCGATGGGCACGACACGCTGAAAGCGGAACGGCAGGTCCGCCGGGTTGTGGCCGTACAGGTTCACGGCGCCGACGTAGTACTGCTGCTCCTGCCCGGTGCGCATGTTGAAGCGTCCGAACCGCCCCTTGCAGTTGGCGTACACGATGTCCGGGTCGCCCGGCTTCGGAACCGCCGGGCCGGTCTCGCAGCCCCCGATGTCCTTCCACCAGGCCTCGGCACCCGCCGTGCCTGGCTCGGCAGGGGGCAGGCTGGGCACGGCGATGGTCGAGTTGTCCTGCTGACCGGCATACAACCAGTACGGAAACCGGTCATCCACATCGACCTGGTACAGCTCGGCCGTCGGCTGGTTGTAGATGGAGGACCAGGTGCGTCCTCCGTCTCGCGATACGTTCGCCCCGCCGTCGTTGGCCTGGATCATCAGCCGCGGGTCGTCCGGGTTCACCCACAGGTCGTGGTTGTCTCCGTGCGGGGTGGAGATCGACTCGAACGTCTTCCCCCCGTCCACGGACTTCCAGAAGCGGAGGTTGTT
>JBDHIQ010000143.1:0-18817 GCA_039587395.1 Gemmatimonadota bacterium | reverse complement strand
ATAGCCCAGAGCCTGGCCGCCGCACACCGCGCCGCAGGAGACTATGCCCAGGCGGTCACCACCCTGGGACCGTGGCTCAGAGGCGATGACCTGCCTGCCAGGCGGAAGGCGTCCGTGTGGTTCCTGGCCGGCCGATCTCTCCTGGCGATGGGTCAGGAGCGGGCGGCGACCGAGGCTTTCCAGTTTGCCGCGAGCGCCGGTTTGTACACGGAGTCGGCCTTCGCTTCGTATCTGGTGGCGGACCTGCTCCACGATGCCGGCCAACTCGATACGGCCCGGGTGATCTACGGGATCACGGCAGATCGTTTTCCGACCTCCAACTTCGGTGGCCTCGCGCTCACTCGTCTCGGGCAACTGGCTTTTCTGGAGGGGAGGTTCGAGGAGGCCATCAAGCACTACGCGACGTATCGGGGCCGCTTCCCATCGGGTCGCTGGCTGCAGGGCTCGGTGTACTGGACCGCCCGGGCTCTCGAGGCATCCGGTGACACGGCCGCAGCGAATGCCCGCTACCGGGAGACCATCCGTTACAACCCCCTCAGCTACTACGGAATCCTGGCCGCGACGCGAACCGTCACGGACCCGTGGGCCAGTTTGAACCTCTCTCCCCAGCCGATGCCGCTCATCAGGGAATCCGACGGTGAGCTGGTGGCTCGCATGAATACGCTGCGGCTCCTTGGCTGGAGCAGCCGGGCCCGCCACGAGCTACAGTTGGCGGGTGACGGCAGGACCCCGGACCAGTCCCTGGCCCTGGCCATCTCACTGAACGAGGCGGGCTGGACCAAGGAAGGGATCGCTCGCGCCTGGCAGGTTCGCAGGTCAAAGCGAGGGTGGAGCGAGGCGCTGCTCAAGGCCATCTACCCGCTGCCGTACCGGACGGCGCTCGAGCAGGCGGCAGCCCTCCGGGGCCTGGAGCCCAGCTTTGTCGCCGGCCTCACCCGCCGTGAGTCGCTGTTCGACCGGGAGGTCATCTCCGTGGCCAATGCCGTGGGCCTGATGCAGCTACTCCCACGCACCGCGGCGGACGTGGCACAGCGAGCGGGCTTGTCGGAGTTCAACGCCAGCCAGCTCACTACGGCCCAGGTGAACCTGCTGCTTGGAACGCAATACCTGTCCGATATGCTCGGCCGGTTTGGCGGGTCGCGCGAGGCCGGCCTGATCTCGTACAACGCCGGTCCGCACCGCTATCTCCAGTGGAGAGACTTCGTGGAACGGGAGGCGGATCCGGAGTTGTTCGTGGAGAGGATTCCATTCCGCGAGACACGTGACTATGTCAAAGCGGTGATCGCGCTGGAGTACATTTACGCCAGGCTGTACGGGCTGTGTTCCGGGTCGCAACCGGCCTCGGGAAGCCCGGCTGCCTGGCCTCCAAAACGGTGTTGACGGAGCCTATTTCGCGGGGTAGCATCAAACCGATTTCTTGTGTGCGGGGAGTGGAGGACCTCCCCTCTGCGGATCGATCCGTTTGCAGGAGGCCGTAGAATGCCAGTAGGTCGGGTGAAGTGGTTCAACGACGCCAAAGGGTACGGATTCATCGAACAAACCGATGGCGATGACGACGTGTTCGTTCACTACAGCTCCATCGAAATGGACGGCTACAAGACGCTGGCCGAGGGGATGGAGGTTGACTACGAGTTCACACAAGGCGACAAGGGCTTCCACGCGACGAAAGTCACCCGCCATGCGGGTTGAAGCCTGACAGTCTGTCTGGCCGAATAGCCGTATTCCGCGCCCCGTTCCTCCGAGCGGGGCGCGTTCTTTTTCGCTAAGATGAAACGTGCCTGAGCCCAAGCCCCTCGATCCGAATCGCCCCACGCTCTTCCTCCTGGATGGGTACGCGCTGATCTACCGGGCGTTCTTCGCGATGATCAGCCGTCCTCTCACCACATCGAGCGGCGAGAACACGTCGGCCCCATTCGGAATCGCTCGGTTTCTCATCCGCATCCTGGAGGACTATCAGCCTGCCTACATCGGAGCGGTATTCGATGCGGGAGACAGCTTTCGCACGGAGTTGCACGCGGAGTACAAGGCCACCCGCGAGAAGATGCCGGACGAGCTCAGGGCCTCGCTGCCGCGTTGCCGGGAGATCTTCGAGGGATTCCGGGTCCCGGTGATCGAGGCCGACGGGTGGGAAGCGGATGACGTGATCGGGACGCTCGCGGCCGGGGCGGAATCGCAGGGCCTGCAGGTGGTCATAGTGTCGGGCGACAAGGACTTCTATCAGCTCATCCGACCGGGCACCGTGTTGCTGAATCCCGGCCGGGGCGGCCCCGCCGGAGTCGAAGAAGAATGGGTGGGTCCGTCCAACGCAGCAGACCGGCTTGGCGTGCCGCCCGAGCGGGTCACGGACTACCTGGCGCTGTTGGGCGATGTGTCCGACAACGTCCCTGGCGTGCGCGGGATCGGCAAGAAGACGGCTCCTCAGCTGATCGATCGGTTCGGTGGTCTGGAGTCCATTCTCGAGCATTCGGAGGAGATCGAGGCGGCGCGCATCCGCCAGGCGCTTCAGAACGGTGCCGAGGCGGCGCGTCTCTCCAAACAGCTCGTGACGATCCGCCTGGATGCGCCGGTCCAGCTCGAGCTGGATGATCTGGCTCGCGAACAGCCGGACCGGGAACGGCTTCGGCAGGTGTTCTTAGATCTGGAGTTCCACAACCTGCTGCGCGAGTTCGCACCGCAAGAGACCGAGGAGGCGGGGGTCGAGGAGAGCTACGAGTTGGTCCGGACGGCGGAGCGGGCTGCCGAGATCGCCAAGGAGCTTGCGGGCAGCGACCGACTGGCCGTGAAGACGCTGGGCACCTCGGCGGACCCGATGAGGGCCGACCTGATCGGTTTGGCGCTCGCGGCTGAGCCCGGGCGCTCGTTCTACCTGCCGTTCGGCCACCGCCCGCCCGCGGTGGTGCGCGACGACGAAGGGAATCCGATGCTGGCCCTGGGGGATGCGGTCGCCGAAGAGGTGCCGAACCTCCCGCCGTTGGGCGCTCCCGAGCTTTTGGGGGTGCGGGAACTGTTGGCCTCCGGAGTCGACAAGCTGGGGGAGGATCTCAAGTACGATCTTCTCCTCCTCGAGAAATCCGGTGCCCGGCTGGCCAATCCGGGATTCGATACGGCCATTGCATCCTACTGCCTGGATCCAGGTCGTCGGGAGCACTCCCTGGAGCTCCTGGCGATGGACCGACTGAGCCTGAAGCTGGTCGCGGAAATGGACGTTCGGGGCACGGGCCGGTCAGCCGTTCCCCTGGAGGAGGTCCCCGAGGAATCGGTCCTGGCTTTCGCAGGAGGGCTGGTCGATTTCGCCCTTCGTCTGGCCGGCCGTCTCGAGGAGGATCTGGAACGGCACGCCATGGCGGACCTGTTCAAACGGATCGAGATGCCTCTCGTTCCGGTCCTCGCCGAGCTCGAGAAGACGGGAATCGCTATCGACGCCGACTTCTTCGACGCCATGCAGACGCGGATCGAGCGCGAGCTCGGTCTGGTGCGCGACGAGATTCAGAAGATCGCCGGCGAGGAGGTGAACCTCCGGTCAGTGCCTCAAATGCGGGAGCTGCTGTTCGAAAAGCTGGGCTTGCCCGTCACCAAGCGGACCAAAACGGGCCCCTCGACGGACGAGAGCGTCCTGGAACAGCTCGCTGCGGCCGGACACGACATTCCGCGTCTGATTCTGGAGTATCGCGAATTGGACAAGCTCAACTCGACTTACGTAGCCAAGCTGCCGCAGCTGGTGAATCCCGAGACAGGGCGAATCCACACCAGCTTCAACCAGACGGTGGCGGCAACCGGGCGGCTGTCGTCGTCCGACCCGAACCTGCAGAACATCCCGATACGCTCGCCACTGGGGCGGGAGATCCGCAAGGGATTCGTCCCGGCCCCCGGCTACGTGTTCGTTGGAGCCGACTACTCGCAGGTGGAGCTGAGAGTGATGGCGCACCTGTCAGGAGATCCGGCGTTCGTGTCGGCGTTCCGCGAAGACAGGGACATCCACCGGGAGACGGCCGCCCTGATCTTCGATGTCGCCTCCGAGCGCGTGACGCCGGAGATGAGAGACCGGGCCAAGACGATCAACTTTGCCACCATCTACGGTCAGGGCCCGGTTGCGCTGGCAGCCCAACTCGGCATCTCGCGCCGCGAAGCCTCCGAGTTCATCGAACAGTACTTCGAGCGCTTTCACGGCGTCCGCGCGTACCTGGAGCAGATGAAGGATCAGGCCAGGGACCGCGGGTTTGTCGAGACTCTGAGCGGACGGCGGCGCTACATCCCGGAGATCCGGTCTAAGAACCCGGGAATGCGTGGCTTCGGAGAGCGGACGGCCACCAACTCGCCCATTCAGGGGACAGCCGCGGATCTGATCAAGATCGCGATGATTCGACTCCAGCGGTGTCTGGCTCCGCTGGACGCACGGATGCTGCTCCAGGTACACGACGAACTGCTGCTGGAGGTAGCGGAACACGAACTGGATGAAACCTGCCGCGTGGTTCGCCAGGAGATGGAAGGCGCCATGACGCTGGATGTGCCGCTCAAGGTGGATCTCGGGATCGGGGCAAGCTGGTACGACTGCAAGGCATGAGTCCGGCGCCGCCGGCTCTCGCCACCGCGGGAAGAAGCGAGTAGCCTCTTCAGTCTGGAAATGGCCGTTTCCGCTGCTCGCCGCCACACGGGATAGCGGAGCTTGACGCGGGCTTGAACGCGGCACGCGGCGCTGGACCGTCAGGTCCTTGCTGCTCAAGGAGACAACACATGTCACAAACGCGCAGGGAGTTTGTCTATCTGTCGCTCGGCGCCGCCGCCGCGCTCACGCTGGCCCCGCTGGGGTGTGCTCCGGAGCAGACTTCCCGGGATGCAGCGGAAGGGGGTGCGGGTCCGGGATTAGCCGCCACGCCGCTGCGCATACTCATCCTGGGCGGAACCGGGTTCATAGGCCCGCACGAAGTCCGCTATGCTCAGCAACGCGGTCACACGCTGACCCTGTTCAACCGTGGCCAGACGAACCCCGACTTGTTCCCTGAAGTCGAAAGCCTGCGCGGCGACCGGGACAACGACCTGGCCGCACTGGAAGGACGCGAATGGGATGTCGTGATAGACAACTCGGCTTCCATCCCGCGTTGGGTGCGGCAGTCAGCGGGACTGCTGTCGTCGGCGGCCACGCAGTACATCTACGTGTCCTCGATCTCGGCATTCGCGGACTTCAGCCAGCCGGGAATGGATGAGACCGCTGCGGTCGCGACTATCGAAGATCCCACCGTCGAGGAAATCACGGGTGCGACGTACGGAGCGCTGAAAGCCCTGTGCGAGCAGGAGGCGGAGGCCGCGTTCCCCGGCCGCGCGACCATCGTCCGGCCCGGTCTGATTGTCGGGCCCGGGGACCCGACGGATCGCTTCACCTACTGGCCGGTGCGGGTAGATCGTAGCGGCGAAGTCATGGCGCCGGGCGAGCCGGAGGATCCAGTCCAGAACATCGATGCGCGCGACCTTACCGCCTGGATGATCCGGCTGGCGGAGGAAAACGTCACCGGCGTGTTCAGCGCGACCGGTCACGCCATGGAGATCGGCACGATGTTGACGGAGATGCGCGATGCTCTTTCCTCGGACGCGACGTTCACCTGGGTGGACGCAGATTTCCTGGCTGAGCATGAAGTCCAGCCGTGGGGTCACATGACGACCTGGGTCCCGCCGCGAGACGGGTTCGAGGGATTCGCCCGGGTGAGCATCGATCGCGCCCTGGCCGCCGGCCTTGAGTTCCGGCCTCTGAGTGACACCACGCGCGACACGCTGGAGTGGTGGAACTCGCTGGAGCGTTTCACCGATAGCATGACCTCCCAGTCGCCGCCGTCCAGACCGCGCGCGACGTCGAACCGCACGATGTCGTAGAAGATGCCGAGACCGGCGCCCAGCGAGGGTCGAATCCCGCCGGTCTCGGCGACTCCAAGGGTGGCCGCCGCAGCTCTGCCCACGGACGTCAGATCGCTCCAACCGGCCGCCCCGAACGCGCGAAGCCGTACCCAGGGAAACAGCACGGTGCGTGAGACATCAGCCTCGAGGAACGCCGCCCGGTCACCTCCCCACTCCCGGAACCCGTACCCGGGGACGGTGCCGCGTCCACCCAGCAGGGTAAGCCGCTGCGCAGGGATGGTCCCACCGCTCAACATTCCCGCCAGGCGGGCTCCCCAGCCCCACGCCGACCCCGGCGCATCACCGTTGGCGCTGAGCACGGCCGTGAGCCTGCTGAAGCCGAAATCGCCCCACCCGCCCACTGCCCCCTCGAAATCCAGGTCCAACTGCCAGGTGGCACCCAGCTCGTTCCCCAGGGAGTATTCCAGCCCGAGGTCGATCCCGCTCATCGTTCCCGGGTCGATAGGCCTCACGGAACGCGCCAGGTTCCCGTTGAGGGCCGTGCCGTGCACCACCAGCTCCGCGGATTCCTGAACCAGATAGAAGAACCCGAGCGTGGCACGGCCCCCCAGGGCCGGGGCGGTGAGACGGAACTCGACCCCATCCTCGAAATACGGATCCGTGTAGTCTTCGCCCTCCAGCGCCAGCGCGAACGTCGAAACAGCGCCGGACGCAGCCTGGAACGGGCCGACATCGGCCAGCCGGTTTGCCATGACCTCGCCAGACAGGTCGGTTTGCGCGAAGCTGAATCGAATCCCTCCCACCGCCTCGACCCGGCCGCGACCGAAGGGGTAGCCAAGCCACAGGTCCGTCCGCACACGTTCGTCGAATCGCACCGCACCGCCCGCGCCGAGCAGTATGCCCTCCGCACGCCGCGTGCGTGCCGCGGCGGAAGCATTCGGGAGGTAGAGCTGGAATCGAGACGTTCCCATCAGGGTCCCCGGCTTCACCAACTCCCGGGCCCGGCGGTGTACGTCGGACAGGTCTATCCCTGTCTGTTCATCCGGTGTCACGGGGCCGGCAAACAGATCCGAGGTCCACCCGTCAAAGGCAGACAGCGAAGCTGGCGGTAGCGTGGCCACGCGCTCACCGGGCGCCAGCGTGAAGACCCGAGCCTGGTTGATCGAGTAGTCCAACACCTCCAGGCGGGTACGAATGACACCACCGACCGGGAAATCCAGCCAGGAGATCTGGCGTCGGATCTCCACCTCCTGCTCCGCTGGAAGCCAGTACCTGCCCTCCCAGAGGCCGGACCTGAGGTCCAGGTTGATGTACTCCAGGTCCGGGTCCCGGTACGCCGCTCCGGTGAAGGTGACGGTCATCCTCGCGATGGCGCCCGAGCTGCGGTCCACGAAGACCGCGCCCACGACAGCGGCTTGCCCGGGATCCGACGGGCGTACCGCGAGTTGATACACTCGCGTGGTCTGGTCGCGAACCCGTATCTCCAGCGAGTCCACCAGGCGGTAGTCGTAGAACCTCAGTGCGCCGGGCGCCGCGGGGTGAAGCACGTTGCGCACCTCTTCCCCTTCGCCCATGCGGATCCGGTCGCCGAAGTTGTCCAGGATGAGGCTCAAATGGTCGATGTGGTAACGGATATTGGTGGGGAGTCTTCTCTCGTGGCGTCGCCCGACGATGGTCTGAAGAGCCCGGTTTGGCGCCTGCCAGAGAACGTTCAGCGCGACCTGGTCTCCGCGCACCAGTCTGCGATCGCCCTCGAACGCACCCAGGAAGTAGACATGGCCCTGGACCGAAGCCTCGAAGCTGCGAAGCGAACTGTCCGCGAACGCGAACTGGCGGGCTTCGATGGCCCGGCCCGCGATGGCTAGCGCGCGCTGGCTGTTCCACGCCCGGTCCGCGTCCGGGTGCTGTCCGTCGGCCGATTGCGCGGCGGAGAGCAGGAGCGCGAGGCTCAGCGGGGCGAGGATGCTGGCCGGGTACCTTCGGGGCTTAGCCACGTAGCGACTGTACCGGCCGGCGACAATGGCGTTCCCGGCCGGCAGAGGGGGATGGAGACCGTTCAGCCCCGAACAGGTCTTCCTGGTTTCCGTCGTCGTCCTCGGCTTCCAGCACATACCGTAGCCGCCGGACCCAGTACTCCACGTCGAACCGGCCTTCCGACTTTAACATCCGGCGCAGTACCGGAGACAGCTCGCGGAGAGCCTCCTGGATGTCCTCCGCGATTGTGCCGAACTCGGCCACGCGCGCCTCCTCAACGGGCAGGGAGGCCATGTCACCCAGGATGGAGGCCTGAGAGCGCGAGGCGACGATGGGTTGCTCGAGCGTCGATACGTACACTTCCGTGCGACGCCCGGGGCCACGACCATCCTCTATGGGGAGCAAGCCGGCAATCTCATCGGAGCGCCAGTACTTCCCGTACCCGAGATGGATCATGCGGTCGTTCTTGATTTCCACGATACCTCCGGAAGACGTAGGTCCAACCACAACCTTCCGGCGCCATAGGAACGTGTCAAGCGGCGGTCCCCGGATTTGCCGCCACCCGATACGCAGTTCAGTTTGAGGGCAGGATTCGTCTGAACCCCAGGTCCGGAGAGCCACGCCCTTGAACGGAGATCCAACCCGAGAACCGCCGGAGCACAGCCACCCCATCCGCGCACCGCGGACGGTGCGCGATCCGGTATGGCAGAACATCCGTCTCGGGCCTGTGGCGGCCGCCATCGTCGATGCGCCCGAGTTCCAGAGACTGCGCAGGGTCAAGCAGCTCGGGTTCGCGCACCTGGTCTACCCCGGCGCCGTTCACACGCGCTTCCTGCACGCGCTGGGGGTCTACCATCTGACCTCCCGGGCGATAGACATGTTGCACCGGAACGGCGACCTGGACTGCCTCACCGAGGCCCACAGGGAGGAGTTGCCGATCGTGAGACTGGCTGCGCTGCTCCACGACGTCGGCCACTACGCCTTCTCGCATGCCATGGAAGAGGTGGGACCGGAGGCGATTCCCGGGCACCATGAGGAGATGGCCTCGAAGTTCCTTGGCGCGGGGCCGATCCGCCGCACGCTTGTGGAACTGGGACCCGCTACGCCCACCCGGATAGAGGCGCTCATTCGCGGCGAGTCTGATCACGCGCTGCAGGGGTTGGTGGCCGGCTCGCTGGATCTGGACAAGATAGACTACCTGCGCCGGGACAGCTTCTTCTGCGGAGTACCATACGGAGCCGTTGACGTGGAGCGACTGCTTGACGCGCTGACCGTCATCCCGGAGAACGAAAAGGGCTTGCCCGAGCTGGGCGTCACCGAGAAGGGAGTCAGCGCGCTGGAGTCGCTGCTCTTCTCAAAGTACCAGATGTTTCGGAACGTCTACTGGCACCACGGTGTTCGCGCCGCAACGGCCGCGTTTCGCAGGCTGATTGAAACGGCGCAGACGGCGGAGCTTCTCCAGAAAGATGAACTCGCGGGGCTGACCGACCAGGAGCTGCTCAGTCTGCTGGAAACTCGCCGGCAGGCCAGGCACGGCAACCAGTCCGGATCCGGCGCGAGCGACACCATCATCCTTCGGTTGCTGGAGGCTCTCACCAATCGCCGGCTTCCGAAAAGAGTGGTCGAGATGTTCGGGGACGCGCTCCCGCCCGGGATTGCTGCCTGGACCCGGGATCGGCCGCTGCTGGTCCACAGGCTTGAGGACCGGCTGGCCGTCGAATGGGGGCTGCCGCCGGGCACGGTCATGCTGGACTATCCAGCCTACCCGGAGATGCTGGAGCTGCGTCTTCTGCTGGTACGGAGCAGTGGGGAAGTGCAGCGCCTCACCTCGGCCGGCGAGAAGGGACTGATAGATCTGCCGCGGCTCAGCCAGTCGCTGCATCACGCCGCTCGCGTGTTCAGGGTGTTCACCCTGGACCGGACCACACCCAGAGACCCACGCCCGCTCCTGGAGCTACTGGAGTCCTCGGGGGATGAGGTGTCGCGGCGGCTGGAAGAGGATCGGGCGCTGTACTGATTCCAGTGCGCCACCCTGGTGACCCGGGTGGCGTTAGTCCGCCAGGATGTCCACCACGATCACCGTGATGTTGTCAGAGCCGCCGGCCTGGTTGGCTGCCTCGATGAGGCGTTCCACCAGCTTCTCCGGCTCAACCTCTAGGCGGACCACGGAACCCAGTTCATCCTCGGAGATCATTCCCGTGAGTCCATCCGATGAGATCACGAACCGGTCGCCCGGCTGGAATGATCCATCGTACAGGTCAATCTCGACGGCATCCTCCGTGCCCAGCGCCCGGGTCAACAGGCTCGAGCGGGGGTGCAACCGCGCCTGTTCGTCGGTCAATCGGCCGCGGTTAACCAGTTGCTGCACATAGGTGTGGTCTTCCGTGAGGCGGCACAGCTCTCCGTCTCGCAACACGTAGGCGCGGCTGTCTCCCACATGGCCTATGACGTAGTTGCCTTCGGGTAGCAGCAGCAGCGCGGTGGCCGTGGTTCCCATGCCGGACCTGGCCGGGTTGTCACGGCTGTCCGATACGATGGCCTGGTTGACCCCGGCAATGATGCCCCGCAGCAGCTCACGCGCCTGTTCGACGGTAGGAGATCCCTCCGGGTTGGCCTGCCGGGCGGAGAAATGCTCCCTGACCATTCTGCTGGCCACCTCGCCGGCCGCATGCCCGCCCATCCCATCCGCGACCACGAACATGCCCGCGCCAGCGTCCTCGAAGAAGGCATCTTCGTTCTGCTTGCGGATCTGACCGATGTCGGTACCTGCGGCGTGCTGCCAGCGCATCACGGCCGCCGATCCGCCTCAGGCAATGATCGGAGCTCTATAGTCATCGACATCCGAAGGACATTCGTTATGTGCGACTCGGCTCACGGCGGTCCAGCGCCGCGGAACCGGCATCGTTTCAGACACATTCTCATTCCGAGGGGCTGGCCGGACAAGGCCAGCGGCCCGAACACCCTTCGCATGCCAGGCCGGCACCCGGCGTCGTGATCGGGTAAGCCCCTCTCACGATTGCCTATCCGGCCTGTCCGCTGCCCGAACGAGCCGCCTCCTCGACGCCGGTCTGAGCGCCCCGCTCTCCACCTGCCGTGTCCGACGCCATGCACGCCCCGCCCCGTTTGACGGCCATGCGCGCCGCGCCTAGCTTGCCCGCCAGAGTCGTTAGGCGGTCTCCCGTGCAAACAGTGCCGTGCGGCCTGCTCCCTTTCGCGAGACTCCAGATCGGTCATGGCCCGAAGAAGCTCTCCAACCCAGGTCGCCGGCCAGGCTCTCGACCTCTATCTGGAGGAGTTGAGCCGGTACCCCCTGCTGACCCCCCAGGAAGAGGACGAAGTCGCGCGCCTTGCCCAGGACGGTGACAGGGCCTCGTTCGAGCGCCTCATTCGATCCAACCTCCGATTTGTCATTTCCGTAGCCAAGAAGTACCAGAACCGCGGGATTTCCTTTCTGGATCTGATCCAGGAGGGGAACGTCGGACTGGTGACCGCTGCCCGGAAATTCGATCCGGACCAGGGCGTGAAGTTCATCAGTTACGCGGTGTGGTGGATTCGTCAGGCAATTCTCGCCTCTCTTGCCAAACACAGCCGGGCCGTCCGGCTCCCGCTGAACCGCGCTACGGAGCTAGCCCGGATAGTCCGTGTGCGCGAAGAGCTGCGTCAGACCCTGGGACGGGAGCCGTCCATTCAGGAGATCGGGGCTGAAGCCCAGCTCGAACCCGCAACCGTGGACATGCTTCAGTCACTGAACGTTGCTGAAGTACGGCTTGATGCACCGGTCGGCATTTCCGAGGACAGCCAACTGGCTGATCGGTTCCTGATCGACGAGACCAACCTGGAGGAGTCGGTCGAAGAGGTGCTGCTGAAGGAGCATATCGCCGAGGCTCTCCGCACGCTGAGGCCACGGGACGCGCGCGTGGTCCGCCTGTACTTCGGGCTTCAGGGGGAGGAACCGCACACGCTGGAGGAGATCGGGCAGCTCCTCGGCGTCACACGCGAGCGTGTTCGGCAGCTGCGGGATCGAGCGCTGCGGGAGCTTCGTTCGGGCGACTCGGGGCGCCTGCTCAGAACGTTCGCCGCCTGAAGTGCTGGTGCTGGACCGGATCCACCGGTCCTCGAGTTCTTTCCCGGAGCCCCGTCCTAAGAACCGAGCCGTGCCAGTGCTGGACAGCGCTCGCCTTCAACCCAGTCGATTGTGCGGCGATCCTGGGGCCCGTCGGCCGGCAGCACGCTGGCCACCAGACGCACGCGGGTTCCCTCGAACAGGCGGAGTACGTCGATGCGCGTCGCGTTGGTGCGGAACCAGTCCAGGTGCTCGAACACTTCCTTGTCCTCGGCCGAGCCATACCGGCGGACCTCCTGCCACACCGGGATGTAACCGCGGCTTGCCTCCCAGCGGGCCAGGAAGAACAGGGAGATGGCCTGTTCGCCGGGTGGCCCCACAGCCAGTGAGTCATCAACCAGGTACGTCGCCGCCATGGCAGCGGCCGTGTCAGGGGGTAGCCTGACGGCCTTCATGGCGGTACGGCGGGCCAGGAACGACCGCTCGTCGTCCATCAGACGCTCTGCCAGAACAGGCCCCGCAATGGACATGCTGCGCGCAGGCTCCAGGCTCACGATCAGCTCCGGGTCCACCGGCCCCACACCGGTCGGAAACGCGACCGCGTAGTCCGGCAATGCCTGACCCGGAAGAGCCAGGGCCATAGCGCTGGTGACGGAGGGGCAAGCCGCGTCGCCAGCCGTTCTGTCGCTACCCATGACGAGAGAACCGATGCGCCGGCCCGCCGCATGCAACTCGAGCTCCAAACCGGGCGCCAGAAACGTGGAATCGAAAAGAGCGCGATACGCCTCAGAGAGCGTCGGAGGAATGTCCATCGGTGCCAGACTGTCGCCTATCTGTGCGATGGGCGTCAGCCGGGCGCTCCCGTCGGCGGTCAGGGCGGCCAGGTAGAGGAGGGGGCCGTTCGGGAGCGGGGGCAGTTCCGGTTCACCCGGCTCAACCACAATGGCCGTCGTATCAGGGGGTGGCGACGGGTCTTCCAGCGACAGCTTCCCGCCACCCCATTCAACTTCGCAAGCGGTCCACAGCCCCAGCGACACCACCAGGATCGGCACCGTCACGGATCTGTCGGCAGCACACCGCTTCATCGAACCTCCACCCCTGCAGCTTGAGGCACGCAGTTCCCGTCCCCTCCGTCCTCCACAGCCTTGCCTACCCGGGTCGGCAAGCTAGGATTCGGCTTCTGGCGGAGCAACGGGGCTGTGCGACACACCTGGCGGCCCGGAAGACATACGGTAGGAATGGTGGGTACCGAGGTCGCGATGACACAGAGGGATTAGTGAAGCACGTAGCGCTGTTCAGCCACGCCGATTGCAGCCGGCACGACACCGGTTGGGGCCACCCCGAGCACCAGGGCCGTCTACGCGAACTCATGCGGACGGTGGACCGCGCCCTGCCGGAACTGGCCCCGTTCGTAGAGCCCATCGAGGGGCGCCCCCTGGACCCGGAGCACCTTCTGCTGGTTCACGGACAGGACCATGTGGACACGGTGGAGGCAGCGGTGAAACGGGCGGCAGCGCGCGACGAGATCATCGCGCTGGACCCGGACACCGTGGTGTCCAGGGCTTCGTGGAAGGCCGGGCTGGCTGGTGCCGGCTGCGTGGTGGACGCCGTCGAAGCGATAGCGGGCGGCCGCTATCGGGCGGCGTTCTGCGCCGTAAGACCGCCCGGGCACCACGCTACGGCGGACCAGGCGATGGGGTTCTGCCTGTTCAACAGCGTGGCGATAGCCGCCCGGCACGCCATAACGACGGGACTGGCAGAGCGGGTGCTGATCGTGGACTGGGACGTGCACCACGGGAACGGAACACAGGACATCTTTTACCGCGATCCCTCGGTGTTCTACCTGTCCATGCATCAGAGCCCCCACTACCCGGGGACCGGCTCGGCGGACGAACGGGGCGCCGGTGAGGGCGAGGGCAGCACGCTGAACGTGCCGCTGCCCCCGGGACTCGATCCCGACCGTTACGTGGCCGAGTTGCTGGATGCACTGGATGAGGCCCTGGGTCGTTTCACGCCTGACCTGGTGATCATCTCCGCCGGCTTCGACGCAGCGGCCGGGGACCCGCTAGCCGGCTTCACGCTCCAGCCGGAGCACTTCCGCCAGCTGACTCTGGAGGTGGTGGACCGCACGGCGGCAACGACTGGCCGCCGCGTGGTCTCGGCACTGGAAGGCGGCTACAATCCGAGCGAGCTGGGCCAGAACGCCGTCGCACACCTGCTCGCCCTGCGAGACGCGACAGCCGATCAAGCAAGTGGAGGAGAATAGATGAGCGCCAATCTGAGCGACGAGTTCGTCACCGCCGCGATGCGAGAGCTGCAGGGTACGGACATAGACGCATGGTTGCTGTACGACCTGGAGGCACGCAACAGGGTGGCGGCCGAACTGGTCGGTCTGCCGGAAGGTCAGACACGCCGGTACTTCATCCTGCTCCAGCCCGGCAAGGCACCCCACGCTCTGGCTCATCGCATCGAACTGGGCGAGTGGACCGAATGGAAGCACGACCTGGACAGCTACGTAAGCTGGCAGGAGCTGGAGGCCCGGTTGACGGACCTACTGGATGGTTGCCAGCGGGTCGCCATGGAGGTTTCCCCCGGTGACGCTGTTCCGTTCATGGACAACGTGCCGGCGGGCGTGGTCGAGCTGGTGGAGGGATGTGGCGTCAAAGTGGTGAGCTCCGCGGAGCTCATCTCGCGCACGTATGCGCAATGGGGCCAGGTCGGCCGGACCACCCACCGGCACGCCGCCGAGATTCTGGCAACCACGGCCCACGAAGCGTTTCTCCTGGCCGGACGCGCCGTGAGCACCACGGCCGCGGCGTCGACTGAGCACGACGATGCCGGCCCGGACGGAGCCTGCGGCAAGGTGGACCACGACCTGGTGCGCTGGATCGTGGAGCGGCTGGAGCAGGCGGGTCTCACCGAGGCCGATACCATCGTGGCCATCGGACCCAACAGCGCGCTTCCACACTACTGGCCCGAGGAGGTCACCTGCGCCCCGCTCGAGGCAGGCAAGGTCCTGCTGATTGACCTGTGGGCCCGGGTGGCGGACCAACCAGCAGCCGTGTTTGCGGATCAGACCTGGATGGGCTTCCTGGGAGACCAGCTGCCCGGAGATGTGACGGCGGTGTGGGACGCGGTGAGAGCCGCGCGCGATGCCGGCGTGGAGTTTCTGGTGGAATCTGTCGGAAAGGAGCTTCCCAGCGGTGCGGACGTGGACGCGCGCGTCCGCGATGTCCTGGATGCGCGCGGCTTCGCAGAGGCGATCTTTCACCGGACCGGACACGGAATGGACAGGGTGAATCACGGGTTCGGGCCAAACCTCGACTGCGTGGAGACCAGGGACGAGCGCCGCCTCGTGCCGGGGATAGGGTTCTCGGTGGAACCGGGACTCTACTTCGAGGGTCGGTTCGGAGTCCGCTCGGAGATCAACGTTCACCTGACCGAGGCCGGTCCCGAGGTCTCTCCCTCCGTGATCCAGGAATTTCCCTGGTTGTTGTCCAATTAATCCGGGACCGCCCCCGGCCATGACCGGGACGACGGACAAATGAGAGTCAGCTGGGAGCGCTTCTCGATCCGTACGCGCGACCCGTTCGGGATCAGCCGCGGCGTGCGCACCGGCGAGGAGCGAGTCTGGCTCAGGCTCGAGATAGATGGACTCGAGGGGTGGGGTGAGGCCGATCCCTCCGCCTTCTACGGGGAGACGGCCGACACGGTCGTGACGTCCTTGCAGGCGATGTCTCCGCTCCTGGAGGCGGCGGCAGATCCGTGGGCGATCGAGTCTCTGGAATCGGAGCTTCGCCTGACCGTCGCCGGGCACGCTTCCGCCCACGCCGCCGTCTCGGCCGCCTTACACGACCTGACCGGAAAGCTGCTCGGTCAACCGCTGTGGAGAATCTGGGGTCTCGAGCCACAGCATGCGGCCGTCAGCTCCTTCACCATTGGAATCGACGAGCCGGCCACGATTGCGGACAAAGTGCGCCGGGCGGCGGCCTACCCAATTCTGAAGATCAAGGTCGGGACGGATCGCGATGAGGAGATCCTGGCGGCTGTGCGAGACGTGGCGCCGGACGCCACGCTGCGCGTGGACGCGAACGCGGGTTGGACCGCCGGGGAAGCCATCGAGCGACTGCCCATGCTGGTGGACTACGGAGTGGAGTTCGTCGAACAGCCCCTCCCACCCGATGACAGAGACGGACTGCGACAGGTGCACCAGGTGTCACCCCTGCCGATCATCCTCGACGAATCCTGTCTGGTGGCTGCGGACATTCCCAGGCTGGTGGGGCTGGCGGACGGCATCAACATCAAGCTCGCCAAGTGCGGCGGCCCGCGAGAGGCCCGGCGGATGATTCACACGGCAAGAGCATGCGGTCTGTCCGTCATGCTGGGCTGCATGCTGGAGACCACGCTGGGGATCGCCCCGGCGGCCCACCTGGCGCCCCTGGTGGACTACGCGGATCTGGATGGCGCGGCTCTTCTGCGGACGGACCCGTTTTCGGGTCCCCATTTGGCCGCCGGACGCATCGTGCTCGACGAGACACCTGGACTGGGAGTGATTCGCTCCAGTGAGCGCGTGACTGCTACGGAGCCGGCGGACGCGGAGCCGACCATCCGGGCCGGCAACGCCGACGGAACCGGCAGGGCCGACGGAACCGGCAGGGCAACGTGACACGCGTCAAGGTGTGCTGCATTCAGGATGTTGAAGAGATGGCGCTGGCCGTCCGGCACGGCGCGTCGGCGCTGGGTCTTGTTTCACGAATGCCGAGCGGGCCGGGCGTGCTGGAGGAAGCGGCCATCCGTGGCATCGCGAGCGTAGTCCCACCCGGAGTCACGTCGGTACTGCTCACAGCGGACCGTGACCCCGAGACCATCGTTGCCCAGCAGCGTCGCTGCGGGACGAACGCCCTGCAGCTCGTGGACATAGTGGACCTGCAAATCCTGGGTGAACTGCGCCGGGCGCTGCCCGGGATTCCCCTCGTGCAGGTCGTACACGTGACAGGACCGGAGTCGATCGAACAGGCCACCAGAGCAGCGGAGCACGTCCACGCGTTGCTCCTCGACTCGGGACGACCGGACGGGCCCATCAAACAGCTGGGTGGCACCGGGAAGACCCACGACTGGGCCGTGAGCCGAGCCATCTGCGCCGCCGTGCCGGTGCCGGTCTATCTGGCTGGCGGATTGACGCCCGGCAACGTAGCCCGGGCGATTCGCGAAGTCCGACCATTCGGAGTGGACGTCTGCAGCGGGCTTCGAACCGATGGGCGGCTGGTCGAGGAAAGGTTGGTCGGCTTCATGCACAACGTGCGGACGGCCGACGCCGGCTAGATCCCGTCGGGCCTCTGCCTGGCGACTCTGGCCCCGTAGAGACAGGCCTGTTCGTATTGCGCGGATTCCGCGCGGCGACACAGTTCGACCCGAGGGAGCCGCTCGGGCAGCAGGGAAGCCAGCTGCTCGCCGATCGCTACGTAGCACCGCAGCTTGTTCACCTGACCTTCAATCTTCCGGCAGAAGGTGAAGGCTTTCTCGGTCTCCGATGTGAGGTCGATGAAGTTCTTCACAAGCCCGACGTAACACCACGCGCGGTATTCCTCGGGGCTGTGTCTGCACAACCGGATCGAGTCATCCACGTCCTGCAGCGTGTATGAGCTGATGTCCCGGCCCAGGCTCTGGAAGCACCTGGCGCGCATGTCCTCCGGCGCGAGCTCACAGCTCCCGGCCGCCCCGCGGATATCTCCGCCGTTCAGGTGGAGCATGACCGATGTCTGCATCACGTAGCACTGGGGGAGATATCTGGACTCCATGGCGGAGCATGGATACAGCGGGTCCTCGGGGTCCATTGCCCGCCAGCCGCTGGGCGTCATATAGCGTACGCTGTCCGCCGGCTCAGTCGCAGCCACGCTTTCGTCGTGGTGCTCGCCCGCAGCGTGTCCCCCTTCCTCTGCCGCCAGCTCGCTGGCGGGGTGGTGCGGCGCCGTAGCGTTGAGGACGTTTTCCATGAACGCGCCGCCGTAGCAGGATTGCCGGTCCCACCACGCCTGGAGGTGGTCACAGCCTTCCAGGGCCCTGGGCAGACTGTGGCCGTAGAACATGGTCAGCCCGTGTCCCAACCCATGCAGGCACTGGAAGAGAGTCCATCGGTCTCCGCCCTCCCCCCCGTAGGCGGCGCAGAGCTGGCGTACGTCCGTTGCTTCGACGCTGCCCTTTGCCATGAAATGAGCCTGGATCACACCGTGGTAGCAGCCGGACTGGAACAGCGTGGAGCACTGGGGGAACACCTCGGAAAGGTTCGGATTCGCGCGAAACGCTTCGATGCCGATCATGTGCGTATACACATGCCCATCGCGCTCCACGCCCTCATCCGCCATGGCGATGGTCTCCAGCATGGACATGGCGTCGCTCACGCCGTGCTGGGCCAATCGGGCGAGCACCAGCGGTTCGTAGCAATCCGTCTTGTCCGGCCGCCGTGTTTCCAAACACTGATCCACGGCTTCGCGAACATGAGCGGGAGCATCGGTGGGCAGCTTGCGGGAAGAGCTTCCCGGCGCACCGCAGGACATGATTGTCAGGCAAACGGCGACCAGACTGACAGCGTACGCGCTGGACAGCGGCGCAGCGGCGAACCGGGAACCGGTGTGGCGGAACGGTTTCATGCGGCAAAGCATGGAACTGGGTCGGGCAGCGGTCAAGCGAAGCCGCCGGCAGCCCGCTGCGCTTCCTACATCAAAGCCTCCGGGTCCCGGTCTATCTCGAGCCTCAACCTGCCCCCGAGCTGTCCGTGGTGCGTCGCCATTTCACGCAGCGCGAAGCCCAGGACAGCCGGTCGATCCGCCTTGACCAGAAAATGCCACCGCCACCGGTTGCGCAGCCGGTCGATCGGACAGGGAGCGGGGCCCAGGATCTCCGCATCGCGAATGTTTGCCTGCTCGAACAGCGATCGGG
>JBDHIQ010000142.1:0-25664 GCA_039587395.1 Gemmatimonadota bacterium | reverse complement strand
TCCGATTGCCGTTTCGGGGCACTATGGGTGCGTGGAGTTCGCGCCCTATCCGTGGATTCTTGAAAGGAGGTGATCCGTGTCTACAGGGAGTAGAGCGGGGTCTGGCTCGACACGGGCAAGCGATCGCCTCAACGCGGGGCTCTAGCTCACTCAGGTGACGGAGGGCAGCGTTGAAGCTGTCGGACACTGACCGGTAGGTCGCCCCCCGGGGCGTCGCGTCGAGTCAGGTCCAGGCAACCCCTCGGCCGCAGGTTTCCCCGGAAGCCTGCGGCCGTGTTTCTTCAGGACATAGCTCGGCAAATTAATCATGAGCCGATTCAGCAAGTACAGTGGCGCGGGAAACGACTTCGTGATCGTGCGGGCCGAAGAGCTCGGCCTCGCCGACCCGGCCGTGCTGGCCAGGCGCATCTGCCCGCGACCGACGGGCGTCGGAGTCGATGGCCTGATCCTGGTCCGTAGCCTGTCGGAGGACCGCGTGCGCATCCGGTTCTTCAACCCCGATGGCTCCGAGTTCGGCACGTGTGGCAACGGCAGTCGGTGTGCCGCTCGCTACGCCTACGACCGCGGACTGGTTGGCGACGGCCGGTTCGGACTCGTCACCGACGACGGCGAGGTCCATTCCGTAGTGGATCCCGGTTCGGGCCTGGTCGCCCTGGACTATCGACTCGGAGCGTTCGTCGAGCGAGAGATAGAGGTTGACCTGGCGGGGTCACGGGTCACGGGCTGGTTGGTGCAGATCGGAACGCCGCACTTCGTCATCGCGCTCCCGGAGCTGCCGGACGGGTCCATCGACGCACTGTGCCGGCCCGTTCGCCTCCATCCTGAGCTGGGCGACGAAGGCGCCAACGTGGATCTGGTGACGCCGACCGGACCCGATTCCGCGGCCATCCGCACGTTCGAACGCGGAGTGGAGGCGGAGACGCTGGCCTGTGGCAGCGGTTCGATGGCCGCCACCCTGGCGTTTCAGCGGGCCGGACTGGCAGGCGAGTCTATGCGGCTTGTGACGCGCAGTGGCGAGACGCTGCAGGTAGAACTGCTGCCGGAGGACGTCATCCGGCTGGCCGGTCCTGCGCGGCACATCTTTGACGGCGTGTTGCCGGATGATCTTCCGGACGCGTCACCGGACGTTTCCTTCTGAGCAACAAAGGCGTGGCTGGAGACGGGTCCGTGCGCCTGGACCGCTCCGCCGGCCCGGATTGCCACCCGGACCGCTCCGCCGACCGGCAACGCGGCGCCGACCTCCTCGACTGGTTTCGCACCCGCGACCGCGACGTTCCGTGGCGTAGCGAACCTGACCCCTACCGAATCTGGATTGCCGAGGTCATGGCCCAGCAGACCCGGATCGACACCATGCGCGACTATTACCAGCGTTTCGTGGCTGCCTTCCCGGATGTCGAATCACTGGCCGCGGCAGAGCTGGACGCGGTTCTCAAGCTGTGGGAGGGACTCGGCTACTATGCCCGGGCTCGCAACCTCCACCGGGCTGCCGGCCAGGTAGTGAGCAAGCACGGTGGAGCGCTGCCATCCGAGCTGAATGATCTCAGAGCGCTACCCGGTATCGGACGCTATACCGCGGGTGCGATTGCCAGCCTCGCCTTCGGCAAGCCGGAACCGGCAGTTGACGGAAACGCGCGACGCGTCCTGGCCCGGCTGTTCGATATTGAATCGGCATCGCCCACCGCGCTGGACGAAGCGGCCCGCCGACTGATTGGCCCCGCTCCGGAGTCCGCGGCCCGGATCAACCAGGCGTTGATGGACCTGGGCGCATCCGTGTGCACTCCGGCGGGACCGGACTGCGACGCCTGTCCGCTTTGCGGCCATTGCCTGGCGCTGGCTCGTGGAACCGTGGCAGACAGACCGCCGGCCAGGAAGCGACGCGAGATTCCCCACTTCGACATCGCCGTGGGGGTGGTGTGGCGGGCCGGACGCGTGCTGGTGGCCCGCCGGCCCGAGAGCGGGCTCCTGGGCGGGCTGTGGGAGTTTCCGGGCGGCAAGATCGGGGCTGGTGAGACGGCACCCCAGGCGGTCGTTCGCGAGCTGTGGGAGGAGATGCGGATCGTCGTGGAGGTGGGTGAGCCCATCGCGCGCGTGAAGCACGCCTACAGTCACTTTCGCATCACCCTGCACGCATACCATGCCGCGCACACTGCCGGCGAGCCGCAACCGCACGCTGCGACCGCCTGGCTGTGGGCGAAGCCGAAGGACCTGGGCCGGCTGGCCTTTCCGGCGGCCAACCTGCGAATTCTGGAGGCGCTGGCCTAGGTCAACGCGATGGGCGGCAGCTCGTGCCCCAACTGCTCCAGGTGCTCCAGGTGGGCCAGGATCGAGGAATCCGCGGCGCGGACGACGCCGTCCGGCAGCTCTCCATAGACACGGCGCCGGATCTCCGTGACCGAGCGGCAGCCGTCGTCCCGAACCGCCCCGAGAACCTGACGGTCTCGCCGCAGGCGATGCTTCCGATACGCTTCCAGCTTGGCCGCTGGATCGTTCACCAGCTCTCCGTGACCCGGGAGGATGCGCGTCGGGCGGAGTGCCGCCAGCCGGGAGAGGCTGGCCAGATAATGACCAACCTGCCCGTCCCGGTACACGATCACGCTGGTCCCGCGCCCCAGCACCAGGTCTCCAGTGAGCAGATCCCGTGATGGAAGCCACAGGAAGCACAGGTCGTCGCTGGTGTGCCCCGGGGTGACGATGGCTTGCAGTGAGGTCACCCCGTCGTCTATCGGGAGCGCATCGCCGTCGTCCAGAACGCGGCCGCTGAGATCCGCACGGTGCAGCGTACGCGCCGACGCCGCGATGGGAGCCCGTAGAACGTCGGAAACGGTCTCCGCGCCAGCCGCATGGTCCGAGTGTGCGTGCGTCAGGCAGATCGCTTCCACCGGCCGACCCGCCACCAGATCCACAACTCGCCCCAGGTGCCCGCTGTCGTCCGGACCGGGGTCGACTATCACCAGGCGTGATTCTCCCAGCACGTACGTTCGGGTTCCCTCCAGCGTCAGGGGACCGGGATTGCCGGCGGTGACGACGCCAAGCCGGGATCCGAGGATGTGGACGTTCGGCGGATCCGTCACTCGCCCTCGTCGTAGTCCGGGTCGCCCGGCATTACGGGTTTGATGTCGTCACCGCGCACGATCAGCCGTGCGAAGATGGGCTCGACGGACCGAGCGGAAAGATCGCGAAAAGCCTCTTCCAGGTCCTCGAAACGCGCCAGGATCTCCAGGGTCTTCACGGTCGGGTAGAGCATCGGTAGGCGCCCTGCGTGAAACGCCTCCAGGGCACGGGTTGGAGAGATCCAGCGATAGTCGGTGTGCTCGGCGGTCAGCTCCGGCGCCTCTCCGTGGCTCATGGCCATGAAGAAGTGGGTGTCGTAGCGGCGCGAAAGCCTGGCCGGTGTCACCCAGCGAGCGAAGTACGCGATCTCGATGCTCTCGAATGTCAACTGGTGAGCCTCCACCAGCTCGCGAAACGAGAGACCGTTTGCCAGCATCTTCTCCCGGGCCGCTTGCTGTTCCGCGGCCGGCGGCGGGCGATCCGACAGCAGCACTCCTGTCTCCTCGAACAGCTCGCGGAGCGCGGCGACCAGCGCCGCCCTCTCCAGGTCTCCCACGGATTCCTCCGAAGAGCCCGGCAACCGCGGCAGCCTGATCGGGTCGCTGTCCCCGGCGTCGATCACGCCACCCGGGAAGACGAAGGCCCCCGCGGCGAATCGCGATGTCAGCGGGCGCTGGAGCAGCAGGATCTCGAACGGTTCTCCTTCCGGACGCGCCAGGATGATGGTCGCGGCCGGACGTGGCGTAACGGCGGGCGCCCCGGCCTGAATGTGACCACGCGCGAACTCCTCACGCTCGATCCGTTCGATCTCCGTCAGCGGCCGCTGCCGCGCATCCGACAACGGAATCCTCAGACGGCCAGAGATGCCAGACCGAGCGCGGCGACCATCAGGAAGAACAGAGTTATCCCCAGGAGCACGGTGGGCAGTATGACGACGAGGGCGGCGCGACCGGTGGTTGTGCGGTGGGCCGTTCGAATCCCCACGACCTGCAGGACGATACCCCACACGGCTCCAACCAGAGTGCCCACTATCGGCACCAGGGTGAATATGGATGGGCCAACGGAATAGCAGAGCACGCGGGCCGTCGCTCCGGGGCCGCGGCGCTCCGGAGCCAGGATCAGCACGAACAGGTGCAGGATGAGCGTCCAGGCGATCAGCACGCCAAGCGACACGAACGGGGTCAGCCAGAAATTGATGACGGTCGAGCTGCTGTCCATCATCGACTCATAGCCCAGCGATTCGTACACGAAATCCGAGGACACGCCTATCGCACTCAGCCACAGGTTAAACGCCGCACTCACGATGGTGACGATCAGGAAGTAGAGGAGTGGCCGCATGACCGGCGCCTGGAATGGCACGCCGGCGTAGAAATGGCCCGGGTTCATCAGGCTGCGGATCCAGGTGCCGGTCAGGTTGCGGGGAAACGAGACCACCGGATCTTCCCACTCGGGCAGACGCGTCTGGGCCTCTTCGTGCGGGCATTCTCTGTGACCGGGCCCCGGGGGCACCGACGGGAGAATCGAGCTTCCGCACAGCGGGCAGGCCGGGACGTCCCCCGCCTCGAATCCGCAGTGGCTACAGACGGGCATACGGCATACCTACCTGGCCTCGAGTTGAGCTTCGGGTTGTGCCGTGATCCTGATCCTGGCGTCCACGGCCACACACCGGCCGGCATCGTCGAAAGCGAGGAACGGGTTGATGTCCAGCTCTTCGATCCGGTCGTGCGAGCCGACCAGCTGGCTCACGCGTTGGATCACTTCCTGGATGGTAGGTCACGGTCCTGATCATCTCGTCGGCATCCACGTCGCTTACGGGCTGCGCCCGGAACATCACGTCCTCGATGGCCTCCACGTAGATTCCGCCCAGCCCGAACATGATCAGCGGACCGAAGTTAGGCTCCTCCGTCATGCCGATGATGGTCTCGCGACCCCCTCTCACCATCGCCTGCACCATCAGGCGAAGCTGGCCAGATCCGGCGCGGGCGTGGGTGGACTTGGAAAGTCGGACATAAGCCGTACGAAGCTCATCCACGTTTTCCAGGTCCAGGGCCACGGCCCCGACCTCCGTCTTGTGCACCAGCTCCGGCGAGATGGCCTTGAGAACCACCGGGAACCCGATCTCTTCGGCGGCTTCCACGGCTTCTTCAAAATTGGTGACGATGCGGTACGGCGTGACCGGGATACCGTACGCTTCGAGAATCTCCATCGCTTCCTCGGTACCGAGCATCTCCCGGCCGTCCTCCCGGACGCCAGCCAGGACTCTGCCCACCCTCGCGTCATCCACCTCGTAGGTGTGGACCTCTCCGCGGGGGCGATCCAGCCAACGGCGGTAGCGGTATGTGGCCGCCAGGGCACGGACGGCGGATTCAGGAAAGATGTAGGCCGGAATCCTGGCTTCGCGAAGCTCCGTCATGCCCTGCGGTAGCCCCTCTCGACCCATCAGTACGGCCATCACCGGCTTGGGGCCTCCTTCTCCCGCCGCCCGGATGGCCCGCGCGATCTCGAGAGACTCTATCCCCAGGGGTGGGACGAAAGCGGCGATGACCGCATCCACGTTGGGGTCCTCCATCACGATCTCCAGAGCCACCCGATACTCGGCGGCCCGGGCACTCGCGATCATGTCGACCGGGTTGCCGACGCTGGCCTCCTCGGGAAGTCGCTCGCGCAAGCGTTCTTGTGACTCCTCGGACAACGGGCACACCTTCAGGCCTCTCGCCTCGCAGGCGTCCGCCACGATGATTCCCGGTCCACCGGCGTTCGTGACGATGGCCACGTTGGGACCGGCCGGGAGTGGCGCGTTGCCGAATGCAATGGCGGCGTCGAACAGTCCGGCCACGGTATCCATCCGGACTATCCCGCACTGCGCGAACAGAGCGTCGGTCGCGACGTCCATGGCTGCCAGTGCTCCGGTATGGCTGGAGGCGGCGCGAGCGCCGGCATGACTGCGACCGGCCTTTACGGCAACTACCGGCTTGTGCCGGGTGATCTCGCGCGCGATCTCCTGGAAGCGGCGCGGGCTTCCAAAGTTCTCCAGGTACATGAGGATCACGCCGACGTCATCCTGGTCGTCCCAGTACTCGAGCAGGTCGTTGCTTGACACATCGGCCTTGTTTCCAATGGATACGAACTGGCTGATACCGATCCCGAACTCGGCTGCGTAGTCCAGAATAGTGACGCCCATGGCGCCGGACTGGCTCATGAAGGCGATGCGTCCGCGCGGCGGAGTGGACGGCGCGAACGTACCGTTCATGCTGATTTCGGGATCCGTGTTGATGGCTCCCATGCAGTTGGGTCCGATCATCCGCATCCCGAACTCCCGGACCACCTCGAGTAGCTCCAGCTCCCGGGCGACACCGGCCCCACCCACTTCCTTGAAGCCTGCGCTGATGACGATGAGGCCCTTGATCCCTGCCTGGCCGGCCTCCCTGGCCACCTGGACGACGCGCTCCTTCGGTACCACGATGATGGCCAGATCCGGAACCTCGGGGATAGCCGCGATGGACGGATACGCCCGGACCCCGTGGATCGAAGAGGCTTTGAGGTTCACCGGATACACGGCTCCCTTGAACCCCGCGATCAACAGGTTGTGGAGGATCTCGTAGCCGATGGTCCCCGGTTGTCGGCTTGCCCCGATGACGGCTATCGAGGTTGGCTTGAATACGCTGTCTAGCATTACCGCACCCGGTTATCGTGCTGAGTCGATCGGGTTCGCGTACGCTGCGCACCCGGCATCAGTACAAGGAGACCGCCCCGGAGGACGACCCGCAACCCACACGGAGGATTGCCGCCCATGAGTCGCGCCAGGCTGACGCGCGGAATCGAATTCTCGTCCGGTCACCGGTACCGACGCCCGGATTGGTCCGAGGAGCAAAACCGGGAACGGTTCGGCCGCTACGCAGGAGATCTGGGTCACGGTCACAACTACCGCTGCGAGGTGACCATCCAGGGGGAGATCGACCCCGGGACGGGTATGGTGATCGATCTGGAGCGCCTGGACGCGTTGCTTGCCAGGCACGTGATAGACCCGTTTGACCACCGGTTCCTCAACGACGTCGTCGACTTTGACCAGGGCCGGCTGGTCCCCACCACGGAGAACGTCGCCCGCGTGATCTGGAACCGGATCGAGCCGGAACTCCCGTCCGGTTGTACACTCCAGCGGGTCCGGATAGTGGAGGAGCCGAACCTGTGGGCTGATTACTCGGGCGACTGAACCATGCGTAGCCGGTCTAGTCCAGCAGACGCAGCGGCATCACCAGGCACAGGTAGTCCACATCCTCGTCCGTGGGTGAAAACGTCGCCGCGCGCTCCGGCGCCTTGAAGCTCATCCGCACGTCATCGGTTCCGATGTGGCGCAGGATCTCCAGCAGGTACGTGGCGTTGAATCCTATCTCCAGGGTCTCGCCTGCGTAGTCCACTGCCAGCTCGTCCTCCGCCTCCCCCAGATCCGGAGTCTGGACTCGGAACTTCAGCCTGCCCGGCTCGAAGCTGAGCCGGACCCGGTGCGTCTGGTCCGACGCTACGACGGCCATTCGCCGGATTGATGCCTCGAGAGAAGCACGGCTGGCGATGGCGTTCTTGTCGTTATCCGTCGGAATGACCTGTTCGTAGTTCGGATACGGACCCTCTATCAGGCGCGTGAAGATCTGCCTCTCCTCGGACCGGAAAGCCAGGTGGTTGTCGGACTTCGCTATCTCGAGCTCGGCGTCGGCCGTATAGAGCTTCTCTACCTGTTGCAGGGCCTTGGGAGGAATGATCAGGTCGGCCCGTGGCGCACCCACTTCCTCCAGGGTCTTCTCCATCTTGGCCAGCCGGTGCCCGTTCGTGGCAACCATCACGGAGCTCTCTGGACGCAGTAGCCACAAAACCCCGTTGAGTATCGGCCGGCTTTCTTCCGTGGACAGCCGTCATCTTCCAGCTCTCGGCGAAGTCCACCTCCGGAAACGCCGGGAATTCGTCTTCCGGCAGGCCGTACAGCCTGAACCGGCTCTTTCCGCACTCCAGGTCTACTTTTGTTCCGTCCGCCGACAGATGCACCGGTGCGTCTTCCAGCTCCCGCGCTATCTCGACCAGCTTCTTGGCCGGTACCGTGACGGCTCCCGCCTGGTCTACCTCCGCCGGCACCTTGACCGAAACCGAGATATCCAGATCGGTGCCGCTGATTCTCACGCCATCCTCTTCCGCGCGAATCAGGATGTTGGACAGTACCGGTAGCGTGGTCCGGGTCGGGATGGCTGCCGCTACTGCCCCGAGCCCGGTCCGCAGGTTGTCACGCGTAATAGAGAATTTCATTTCGGCTCCGCTGATCCTTTATCGAGCTCTTCGACCTACCAACGTGAGTTTTCCAGACGTTCTACTAGAGCGCTTTATGATATAATTGTCATCGTCTTAGTAGTAGGGTGCGTGGAGAAGTGGATAGAATTCGATCCTCCATGCCGGACGTGGCTTCCGCTGCAAAAGGGCTACGTGGAACGGAAGTGGGCTCCGGAGGAGTTCTCGCTCCTGTCCGGGGAAAGACAGACCGCGAGCGGTCATCTTTCCACTTCGTACACACTCTTTCAACCGCTGTCCACCATGCTATTCCAGACCGATTCCAGGGCACGTTTACTCGCTGAACAGCTCGTCCTGCAGCCGGCGCACCTGTGAGCGAAACGCGGGATCCGATGCCATTTCCGCCTCGACCTTGTTGACCGAGTGAATCACCGTGGAATGATCCCGTCCGCCAAACAGCGCACCGATATCGGAATACGGAAGATCGAGGTTTGTCTTGATAAGATACATCGCCACCTGACGTGGCACGGTGATGGACCGGGTTCTTCGCTTGGAGGTCAGCGCATCTATGGAAACGCCCCATGCATCGGCCGTCTTCTGTCGAACCTCCTCGGGCGATGGTCTGGTGGGGCCCTGGTCGTCACCATGGGTGCCACGACCCAGGGCATCGCGCGCCATGTCTAGCGTGATCTCGCGGCGAGTGAGCGAGCTGTAAGCCAGCAGCTTGATGAGGGCGCCCTCGAGCTGACGAACGGACGTCCGACGATTTCGTGCCACGTATTCTATGACCGCGTCCTCGATCTGCAGTCCGTCTTCTTCCGCCTTCTTGCCCAGAATTGCGGCGCGAGTCTCGAAGTCCGGTGGCTTTATGTCGGTTACCAGGCCCCACTCGAAGCGGGATACCAGGCGCTCCTGGAGGCCGGGAATCTCCTGTGGCGGCCTGTCGCTCGTGATGACAATCTGCTTCTGAGCATCGTAGAGCGAGTTGAACGTGTGAAAGAACTCCTCCTGCGTGCCTTCCTTGTTTCCGATGAAGTGAACGTCATCGACCAGGAGAACATCGGTTCGCCGGTAGTGCTGGCGGAACTGGGCCGTTCGCCCACTCTGGATCGCGACGATCATCTCATTCGTGAACTGTTCCGATGGCACGTACGCGACTTCCTTCTCGGGGAAGGCGTGCAGGATCTCGTGCCCGATGGCGTGCATGAGGTGTGTCTTGCCGAGCCCCGTGTCGCCCCAGATGAACAGCGGGTTGTACGCACGAGCCGGCGCCGCGGCGACCCGGCTGCAGGCAGCTGCCGCAAGCTGGTTGTTGCTGCCTATGACGAAGCGCTCGAAAGTGTACCGTTCGTTCAGGGCGGGCCCGGCGCTGGGACCGGGAGCCTGAACCGGGACAGCCTCGGCCACCGGAGCGGCCAGGTGAGGCGGGAGCGGCTCGGCCGGCGAACGAATCTCCGGGAACTCCAGACGCTCATCCGCCCCACGGTGTTCGAATCGCATCTGCAGGGGGCGTCCGAGGTGCCGCTCGGCCAGGTCCTGCAGGAGACCGCCGTACTTATCCTCGATCCACTCCACGGCAAACTTAGTCGGGGCGGCCACAACCAGCGTGTCGTCTGACAGGGAGACAGCCTGAGCGGAGGCGAGCCACGTCCGGAACGTTTGTTCCGGAAGAAGCTGCCTGGCGTCATTTATGATTCGAGACCAGACTTCGCTCGCCGTCAGTTCCATCACGCCGAAGGTGTAATCGGTGGAGATTTCTATACGGGGGCGATGATCTTAGATGGGTGCCGAGGGGGCTGTCAACGCGCGGGCGTATTCTCGGCACAGCAGGCCGGTCGCGCCGGCCGCGGGGCGATATTTGACAGGATTTGTCCCAATATCTACACTAATGGGCTCCGTAAAATCGGAATAATCGGAAGGACGCTCCATGGGGAAGCCCACATATTTTCGACCGACAAATCGCAAGCGCGTGAAGGATCATGGATTTCGCGCGCGCATGAAGACAAAGGGCGGGCGCAAGGTCCTGGCCAGGCGGCGCAAGAAAGGCCGGCGCCGGCTGACGGTCAGTGACGCGCTCTTCCGCAAGCGCCGGTCGCAGTAACGGGACCGACGCCGAGCGGGTGGCAGGTGGCTCGTTGGATGAGCGATTTCCGCGTGCTGCACGCCTTCATCGAGCGTCGGAGATCCGTCGCGTCATGCGCCACGGTCGCCGGGTACAGGCCGGTCCGATCGACGTGTTCTACGCCACCTCCCCAGCCGACCGCGCGCGGGTTGGAGTGATCGTGCCCCTGCACCGGCGCTCGATCGTAGAGCGCAACCGGCTGAAGCGCCGGCTGCGAGAGATCGTTCGCCAGGAGTGGCTTCCGCGGGCGAGCCGGCATGGAGTCTGTCTGGACGTAATCCTGAGGGCGCGGCCTGCCGCTTACGAGAGTTCTTTCCCCACATTATCGGGAGTCCTGCGGGAGACGTTCGTGTCGCTATGCTGAAGTGGCTGTTCGTTCAGGGGATTCGACTGTACCAGGCCGGGATATCTCCGCTCCTGCCCGCCGCCTGCCGGTACACGCCCACGTGCTCCGAATACGCAGTGACCGCCATCGAGCGGTTCGGAGCGCTGAAGGGTGGCTGGCTGGCCGCGCGGCGTATCCTCCGCTGCCATCCTTTTGGGGGTAAAGGCTACGACCCGGTGCCTCCCGCCGCCGAACAGATCGCCCCGAAGGCCAACCAGGGAACGTCGGTCTGATGGAGAAGCGACTCGTACTGGCTGTGGTCTTGATGGTGGCCGTGATGGTCCTCTCCAACGTCCTCTTCCCGCCGGTGGAGCGTCCGCTATCCGAAATTGCCGCCGACTCCAGCATCCAGGTCGAGCGCAGCGAACCGGGTCAGCCGGAGCTGCCCGTCGCGGATACGGAGACGGGGGTCGCCGTCGCGGACAGCGGAATCGCAGCGGCAGTCGCCGTGGATCCGGCCGCGCCCACGGACACCCTCGTGACGGGAGAAGCAGATCAGGAGCAGCGGGCCGCCGAGCTGGTCGCGGTGCCGGCGGCCGATACCATCGTGGTCCGCTCCCCGCTCTACGAGTACCGGCTGACGACGCGCGGCGCGGCGCTGATCAGCGCACAGATGATCGAGTACCGCGATTTCACAGAGGGGGCGTCGGAGACCGACAGGGTGGAGCTGGTCCGGCCGGGTGATGCCCTGTACGGCTTTCGGGTGGCGGTGGGAGAAGACACCCTCGACCTGCGCAACGAGATCTTCGAGGCCACGACCGGGGCGCTGGATCTCTCGACGGATGGAACGTCGGAGGGAAGCGTGGAGTTTCGTTACCCGTGGCCGGGCTCGCAGCTGGAACTGACCATCGTTTACCGGTTCCGAGCCGATTCCTACCTGACGCACGTGGAAGGCAGGCTGGAAGGCCTGGGTGACCGCGGGTACACGCTTGTCACATCGCTGGGGCGGGGGCTCGAGACGAACGAGGCGAACCCGCGCGAAGATGTGGGCAAGATGTCGTTTGCCGCGCTCGATCGGAGCGAGGACGTCACGACGGACAATCTGTCGGGGGTGGATCCCGGCGAAACCAGAGTGGTCCAGGGCGGTCCGTTCCGGTGGGTGGCGTCAAAGAGCAAGTACTTCCTGGCGGCCTTTGTGACACGGGATCCGAGCCCGGGATTCGGAGGCCTGCTCCTGAACGGAAACGAGGAGGAGAACTCGGCCGCCATGACGGCCAGCCTGCCCGTTCCGGCGGGCGATCCTCTGTTTGCTTTCGATTCCTACGTCGGACCCCAGGACTACGGCCGACTCAAGGAAGTCGGCGAGAAGCTGCACAACGTCAACCCGTTCGGCTGGCGCTGGCTGCAGCCCGTGATCCGTCCCTTGGCTGGCGTGATCATCGCGTTTCTGGTTTGGATGCACGAGACCTTCACTCTGGCCTACGGTTGGGTGCTCATCCTGTTCGGCATATTGAGCCGCATCGTTCTGTTCCCGCTGTACCAGAAGTCGATGCGGGCCCAGATGTCCCAGATGCACGTGCAGCCGCTCATCAAGGAGATGCAGGAGAAGTACAAGGACGATCCGCAGAAGCAGCAGAAGGAGATGATGCGGCTCTACAAGGAGCACAACATCAATCCGCTGGCGGGATGTCTCCCGATGCTCGTTCCCTTCCCTATCCTGATCACGCTGTTCTTCGTGTTCCAGAACACGATCGAATTCCGGGGCGTCCCGTTCTTGTGGCTGCCGGATCTGTCCCTGAAGGATCCGCTCTACATCGTCCCGCTGCTGATGGGCGGTTCGATGCTGCTCCTGAGTTGGATCGGGCAGCGCGGCATGCAGAGCAATGCCCAGATGAAGGTGATGGGCTACGCGATGCCCATCATGTTCACGTTCCTGTTCGCGAACTTCCCATCCGGGCTGAACCTTTACTACGCGACCAGCAACCTGGCCTCGCTGCCGCAGCAGCTCTACCTGTCCAAGGAGAGGCGGAAGGCGCAGGCCTCGGCGCCGAAACCGGGATCCGGCGGTGAGGAAGACGGCTCGGAGCGGTCCGGGAAGGACGATGGGGGGCCGGGTTCACGCTCGGGTCCGCCGGGCGGACGCAAGCCACCGCCCAGGCGAAAAGGGCGCTCGCGCCGCAAGTAGAGGCGTGTCCCGGCTGATCCCGTCTACCTTCTGTAGGCGAACAGCACGCCCAACAGTCGTTCACGTTCGTACAGAAACTGCTCCGCCCGAGAGGGGCCCCACCCGTACGTAACGGCCAGCCGCACGTGGCGCCCAATGTGGACTCCTCCCTCGAGTGAGACCATCGGATCCCAATCGAGCTCTCCCCAGGCTGACAGGTCCGCAGCGAAGAACGGCACCACGGAGCGCGTCGGCGCTCTGTTGATTTCCCACTCCAGCCCGCCACGAAAGGACGCACGGTCGAAGCCTCTGGAGCTGTAGATGAGCCAGCCCGGCCCTCCGTAGACGAATAGCCCGGGAAGCGGCGCGAGCTCCAGAAGCAACTCTAAACCCTCGCGGCTGGTCGAGATGCGCTCACGACCGGTGACGACCAGGTACTCGTCGCCAAGGTGCGAGCTGATGTGGTACAGCTCGGTCCGAAACGCGATGCCGCGGTAGCGACCGCGGAGCTGAAAGCCCACGCGATAGTGAATCTCGACAAAGTATTGGCTCGACGACGCCAGATCGAACCGCGAGAACGCACCCGCGGCGATGGCACCGGCCAACTCCCACCCGTCGTCCACCGGAGCGCCGGCGGAGTCCGCGGCCGCGTCGGTGCGGGGCCGATGAAGCCAGAACGAGATACGGTCGCCGAAATCCGGCAGAGCGACAGGCCGGCTGACCGTGTCCCTCCAGACATATGCCAGGGTGACCCGGGTGATGGGCTCCAGCGGCGACGCCAGCGGCGTGTCCTCGAGGTAATCCACATCCTGCCCGAGCAGGGCATTCGAGAGCAGAAGCATACCGGCTGCAGCCATCGTAACGGCCGCCTGCCGCCGTGAAACGAGACGGCCAGATGGCCTGCCTCGGCCCGTGATGAACGGCGAGTCGTCCCTATGCACGGTTCTCACACCACTCACGTGAAGAGTCTTCTTGCCCCTTGCCGCCGCTGTGCGCCGTCTGAAGAAGAACACGGCTCCGACGCGCAGCACGATCTTACGCGCAGCAGCCCTGCGGAACGAGAGTGAAGAGCGGACCGGCACACCCGGTCCGGTGACCCGGGGGAATATACTCGCGGCGTTGGAAGGCTATGTTGGGGGGTATGGAGCAGAATACCATCGCCGCCATCTCTACCGCCCCCGGCCGGGCCGGGCTGGCCGTAGTGCGGGTGAGTGGGCCGGACGCGGAACGGATAGCGGAAATGCTGGGCTTTCCCGACCTGCCGGATCGGGCAGCCGTGTTCGGGCGATTGCGCCATCCGGAAGACGGCAGACAGCTGGATCGCGTGGTGGTGACGCGGTTCGCGGCGCCGGCTTCCTACACCGGGCAGACGGTGCTGGAGATCAGCTGCCATGGAGGAGCCCTGGTCCCGGCCCTGGTTCTGGACGCGGTGTGTGCCGCCGGGGCCCGCCCGGCCGAGCCCGGTGAGTTTGCCCGGAGGGCATTCCTGAACGGGAAGCTGGACCTGATCCAGGTAGAAGCGACGCTGGATCTGATCGACGCGCGGAGCGAGGCAAGCCACGCGACAGCGCTGTTCCAGCTGGATGGAGGGCTCTCGGCGCGGATCAGTGAGCTCAGAGAACGATTGCTCGGTCTCCAGGCCATGCTGAGCTACGAGATCGACTTCCCGGAAGAGGACGATGGGCCTATCGCCGACGAGGATATCAGACGGACGGCCCAAGAGCTGTCTACCGAGCTGGATGAACTATTGCTGCACGCCCCGGATGGCGAGTTGGTGCGGGAGGGCGCGCTCACCGTAATAGCCGGAAAGCCGAATTCGGGTAAATCAAGTCTTTTCAACAGCTTACTGGGTAAGACGCGGGCTATCGTCACGGAGATTCCGGGCACGACCAGGGATGCAATCGAGGCGGTGATCTCGATATCAGGATACCCGTTCAGGCTGGTGGACACGGCCGGATTGCGTGACGACGCCGACTACGTGGAAGGGATGGGGATCGAAGTTGCCCGCCGCTATCTGGAGCATGCGGACCTGGTTGTGTTCTGCGTAGAGGCCGACCGAAGTCTGGAGAGCGAAGAGGTAGAGTTTCTGGCCGCACAACGGGAGCGGCGTGCCGTAGTGCAGGTCCGGACGAAGTCGGACCTCCGGCCCGAAGAGCCCTCCGACCCCGATGCGATCGCGGTGTCCGCGCAAGCGGCAACGGGAATGGACCGTCTAAGGGAGGTCCTGCTGCAGGCAGCGTTCTCTGGAGCCCGGTCGGCGACGGATACGCCACTGCTCACCAGACGACGCCACGTTCGTCAGGTCAGATTGGCGCGACAGGAAGTGGGACAGTTCCTCGATGCTCGCGACGCAGGGCTCCCTCCCGAGATCGCATCGACCTACCTGCAGGATGCAACGGTAGCCCTGGAGGCGCTCATCGGCGCAGTCGAGACCGAGGATGTGCTGGATCTGGTGTTCTCGAGCTTCTGTATCGGCAAATAGCCGATGGCGCCGCCGGGCTCATGGCCCGACGGTGGCAGCTCGAGCTCAGGCCGCGCGCTGACAGCGCGGGCAGATGTATGTCTTACGGCCCGTCACGCTCATGGATTTGAGCGTGCTTCGGCAGCGCGGGCAAGGCTCACCGGAACCCCGGTAGTTGATGAGCCAGCCGGGGTCGGAGTGCGCGGCCTCCCAGTGAAGCGTAGCGCGTCGAAGCACCCGCTTCAGATAGCGGTGCACACGCTCCAGCTGGTGTGGCTGCATGTTGAGGACCTTGGTATCCGGACGAAAACCGGCCTGGAAGCAGATCTCGTCGGCGTACTCGTTTCCGATCCCGGCGATGATCTTCTGGTTCATCAGAAAACCCTTGAGGGACGTACGCGGATTGGCCTCGGCCAGCGCCGCGAACCGCTCCTCCGTCAGGTCGTCACTGAGCGGATCGATCCCCAGGTCGCCAAGCTCTCCGAGTCCGGAAAAATCGTGGCCCTCGACCAGGTGCACACCGCCGCTGGCGCCGGCTGAGTCGAACCGGAGTTCACGACCTGCCGCGAACTGGAGGCGGATTCGGGTCTCGTCGTCAGAAGGGGTGGTCTGGGACTCGAGTGTCAGCAGCCCCTGGTCCCCGAGGTCAAACACAAGACTGTAACCGGAGCGAAAGGCCAGAACCACGGACTTGCCGTGCCGCTCGACGCTGGCTACCGCGTGGCCTTCCAGGTGATTCTCCACGGACTCAACAGGAACTTCAACCAGCTCGGGATCATCGATGATGACCGTGGAGATGGTCTTGCCGCTGGTGTATCCGGCAAAGCTCTCAATCATGCGTTCGACGTCTGGGAGTTCGATCATAGTTAGAGTCTCCAAGTCCGGGGTTGGCGTGAATACCCGTGGAGGGTCCAAAAGTGCCTCTGTGGGGCGAGAAGGAAGCTCGCGGCAAGACCGACGCGGTCCGCCGACGCTTCCCGAAACGGGTCTCGCGAGCCGCACCGAGAGGATGCGAGCATGCAGCGGAGAATCCAGTAACTATAATATCTACAGCAAGATACGGAATTCGCCAGTCAGGTCCGCAACCACACTGAACGTCTCGACGGACTCAACGCGGGAGGAGGCCGGACCCCGGAACAGCTCCTCCTCGAGCGCGCACAGAGCGGAATCAGAACCCTGTGCCTGGACCTCCACGCGGCCGTCGGACAGGTTGCGTACGGTTCCCGAGAGACCAAGCGCACAGGCCACCCGGGTAGTCCACCAGCGATAGCCGACGCCTTGTACTTGACCGCTGACCAGGAAACCTTTTCGAGCCACGTGCCGTGCGCCACCGCGTCGAGGGAAGCTGGAATTGTTGTGGAACCCGCCCGGCCGGAACGGGGTGCAAGCTCATGCACCACACGGGCGCGGCGGGGCAGTGCTCCAGAGCAGAATGAGGCCGCGGCACTGCAGGTGGCAACAGGAGCGCGGCGCGACACCGGACCGGAGCGACAGGGAGAAGCTTTGAGCAGGCAGCTGGACGTCATCGTCATCGGAGCTGGACACGCGGGCTGCGAGGCGGCCAACGCCGCGGCGCGTCTGGGGGCTCGCACGCTTCTTGTGACCTCGTTCCTGGCCCGCGTCGGACAGATGTCTTGCAACCCGGCGATTGGCGGCATTGCCAAGGGAACCGTGGCGCGCGAGGTAGATGCGCTCGGCGGGATCATGGGACGGGCCACGGACCGGACGACGCTGCACTTCAGGACCCTGAACCGGTCCAAGGGTCCCGCCGTGTGGTCGCCGCGGGCGCAGTGCGACCGGGGACTCTATCCCAGGGAGGTCCGGAAGCTCCTGGAAGGCCGGTCCGGTCTCCAGCTCTATCAGGGCACAGTAGACTCGCTGCTGCTGGAAGGCGGCCGTGTCTCCGGTGTCCAGTGTGCGGACGGCACGCGGTTCGAGGCGCCGTGCGTGGTGCTCACGGCAGGGACGTTTCTTCGCGGCGCGATCCGGCTTGGCACGGAAACAGAGATCCGTGCCGGCAGAGCAGGGGATCCGCCGGTGCGGAAGCTGGCGGAGCAGCTGGAGGAGCTGGGGCTCGAAGCGGGTCGCTTCAAGACAGGAACCCCGCCCAGAGTGGACGGCCGCACCGTGGACTATGCCCAACTGGAGCGGCAGGACGGGGAGCCGGAGGGACGCTTCTCGCACTGGGAGCGCGCGGCGCGTGTCGCGGAACTCCCATGCTGGATCGTGCGGGCTGGTGAGCCCGTGAAGGAGATCGTGGCGCGGGAGCTTGAGCGGTCCGCCATGTACGGAGGTGCTATCACCTCGGAGGGTCCGCGCTATTGCCCTTCCATCGAGGACAAGGTGGTCAGGTTCCCGGACGCCGCCTCGCACCAGGTCTTCCTCGAGCCAGAGGGCGTGGAGACGAGCGAGCTGTACGTAAACGGGCTTTCCACCTCACTACCACCAGACGTCCAGAGGGAATTCCTGGCCCAGGTGCCCGGACTGGAAAACGCCCGCATGACGCAGCCCGGTTACGCGATCGAGTACGACTACTTTCCGCCCGAGAAATTGGCGGCCAGCCTGGAGCTTCCGTCGCTTCCCGGACTGTATCTGGCCGGGCAGGTCAACGGGACCACGGGATACGAGGAGGCGGCGGGGCAGGGAGTAGTGGCGGGGATCAACGCCGGGCTGCGGTCGTTGGACCGGGAGGGTTGGGTGCCACGGCGCGACGAAGCATTCATCGGAGTGCTGGTGGACGATCTTGTAACGCGCGGTGTAGACGAACCTTACAGGCTTTTCACGTCGCGGGCCGAGTTCCGGCTGCTGCTGCGCCAGGATAACTGCCTGGGTCGTCTGGGACCGATGGCAGAGCGGTTGGGTCTGCTGGACGAAGCGGAGCGCCGCCACCTGGGTGCCTACCTGGAGCAGATGGAGCGTGCCTGCGACTGGGCGGCCTCGGAGCGAGTCGAACCGGATGCGGTACTGGAGTATCTGAGCCGCTCCGGCACGAGTCCTCTCTCCCAGAAGACGCCGCTCAGCAGCCTGGTTCGGCGGCCACAGGTACGGCTGGGCGAGCTGGTGGGTGCGGGACGGCCACTGGGCGACCTGGGGTTTGACCTGGATGTGTTGCTCACGGTGGAGATGGACATCAAATACGCGGGGTACGTGGACAGGGACCGCGAACGAGCCCGGTCTCTGCAGCTACGGGAAGAGACCGCGCTGCCGGGTGACCTGCCGTATCTCGAGCTGGAGTCGTTGTCGTTCGAAGCGCGTCAGAAGCTTGCCCGGGTACGCCCCGACACGATAGGCCAGGCGGGCCGGATCCCGGGGATCTCCCCGTCGGATCTGCAGAATCTCCTCGTGGAGCTGCGCAAGCGCTCCGTGGCGGAGGTGAAGATGGAGCCGGACCCCGTCTAGGCGTGACCGTCAAACAGGGTGGCAATCCGTCGCTGTACCTCGCCGGCTGCCTCTTGCGGGCTGGATGCGTTGCGAATCGGTCGCCCGATGACGATGTAGTCGGCCCCGTTCTCGAACGCCTCCTCGACGTCCACGGTGCGCTTCTGATCATCCGCAGGCCGGTTGACGCCCGGCCGGATGCCTGGCACCACGATCATCAGCCTATCACCCACGGCCGCGCGAATCATGCTTGCCTCTTGACCGGAAGCGACCACGCCGTCACACCCGACGTCGGCGGCACGACGGGCGCGCGAGGCAACCAGAGACGGGATATCAGTCTGGAATCCGAGGTCGCGCATGTCGCCCTCGTCCAGGCTGGTGAGCACGGTGACCGCAAGGATCTTCACGTCCTGCCTGGCCTCGCACGCTGCCTGTAGCATGCCGTCGTTGCCGTGCACCGTGACGAACGTCACGCCGCGGCCGTTCAGCTGCCGCACGGCGGAAGCCACGGTGGCCGGAACATCGAAGAGCTTGAGGTCGGCAAACACGCGCTTCCCACGCTCCATGAGCCAGTCGGCCAACTCGAAGTAGCCGGGGGTCATGAATAGCTGCAAGCCGATCTTGTAAAACCAGACCCGATCATCGAGCTCGTTGACCAGGGCCCTGGCTGCCTCGGGATCGGGAACGTCGAGGGCCAGGATGAGGCGCTCTCTGGCCGGTATTGCCATTCGGTCGTTCATCGTCCACTCCAGCGGATTTCGGGTCGCGCCGGCGTCGCCGGGTCTCGAGAAGACAGCGGCGGCGCGTTTCACGTGAAACGCTTCGCGAAGCTAGTCCCGGGCGGAGCATCTTTAGCATCAGGTAAAGGGCAGCGGGGGTGGGGCTCGCGGCCCGCCGGCTACCCGGTGATTCAAACCGTTTCACGTGAAACGGTTCGCCTCCCGGTCTGGTTGGCCGTATATTCTCGCGCTCACGCTGCAATGGCCCTCCAGGCAGGCGCGAGGGAAGTGATGTTGGCGGGCCAGTCCGGCAGAAATACACGGACGCTAAGTTCGACAGAGGCACGCTATCTCGTTGTATAGCAACCAGTTACGCGGATATAGCACACCCATCCTCGACCCCCATCCGAGGTGAGCCAAGTGGGCCGGGTCATCACGATCGCCAATCAGAAAGGCGGCGTCGGCAAGACGACGACCGCCATCAACCTCGGGGCCTCGCTGGCTATCGCGGAGCGACGAACGCTCGTGATCGATTGCGATCCGCAGGGCAATGCCACGAGTGGATTGGGTTTGCGCAAAGAGACTTCTGCGCTCTCCATCTACGATTGTCTGGTCAACGGGCATGCGCTGGAGGATGCCCTGCGGGAGTCCGTTCACTTCCCCTGCCTGTCCGTCGTCCCGGCGAGTCGCGACCTGGCGGGTGCGGAGGTGGAGCTGATCGAGCGACCGGGCCGGGAGCGTATTCTCAGGCAGCGGCTGCAGGCGGTGCGGGAAGCGTACGAGTACATCCTCATCGACTCACCTCCCTCTCTGGGCCTTCTGACCCTGAACGCCCTGGTTGCGGCGGATACGGTGCTGATTCCCATCCAGTGCGAGTTCTATGCATTGGAGGGACTGAGCCAACTCCTGAACACGGTTCGGCTCGTTCAACGGGGTATCAACACGGATCTCGAGATCGAGGGAGTACTGCTCACGATGTACGACTCGCGGCTCAACCTGGCCAAACAGGTGGTCGGCGAAGCTCGCGAGTACTTCGGCGGGAAGGTATTCGATACGATGATCCCCCGGAACATCCGGCTGGCCGAAGCGCCGAGTTTCGGCAAGCCCATCGCGCTGTACGACGTCCTCTCTACGGGCGCCCGGGGATACCTGAGCCTGGCAAGAGAGATGATCGAGCGAGACGAAAGGAGCCTGGCGGTTGGCTAAGGGAGAGACACGTCTTGGCAAAGGGCTGGGGGCGCTACTCGAGGAGTACCTGGAGGACGAGCAAACGCGGTCAGGACCCGAACGCGAGCTGGCGATAGACGAGATTCGCTCGAACCCCTTCCAGCCGCGAACGAGGTTCAGCGACGAAGCTCTCAAGGAACTGGCGGACTCGATTCGCGAGAACGGTCTGCTGCAACCCCTGGTCGTTCGACCCTCGCCGAGCGGGTGGGAGATCGTGGCGGGTGAGCGTCGCTGGAGGGCACTGCAACGGCTGCAGTGGGAGAAGGTCCCGGTCATCATCCGGGATCTCACCGACGAGCAGATGCTGGTTCTGGCTCTGGTCGAGAATCTGCAGCGGGAAGATCTGGGTCCGCTGGAGGAGGCCCATGGCTACCAGCAGCTGATGGATCATTTCGGCCTGTCGCGGCAAGACGTCGGAGAGAGAGTGGGACGCGACCGCTCCACGGTGTCGAACGCGCTTCGGCTTCTGGGTCTTCCCGGCCCGGTTCAACAGCTCATAGGGGACGGATCCATCTCGGCCGGGCACGGCCGGGCGATACTCGGACTCGATAACGCCAGACGCCAGGTGACGCTCGCGAGGCGGGTCGCGCGCGACGGCCTGTCGGTCCGCCAGACGGAACGGCGGGTGAGGGCCATGCGCGAGACCACGGCCCGCCCGCGTGATGATGGCGCCCGCACCACCGGTCCCAGGCGAGACCCGGCGGCCCGGAGAGCGGAGAAACTCCTGGAACGGGCTCTCGGCACGCAGGTGCGTGTCCAGCCCAAGCGAGGCGGCGGTGGAGATGTCCGTATCACTTTCCACGATGCGGAGGACTTCGCACGGCTCGTGCAGCTGCTCGCCGGACCGGAAGCCTCCGGGATGTTCGACGTCCCATGAAGGAGGGACATGGCTGGACTATTCTGTTCGTACGACAGGATGGATTGGAGACCCATTCGCTGCGCATGGGTCGGTCCAAGTGGCTGCTGGCCGTTACTGCAATCCTGACGGCGGTGGGCCTTCTGGGGGTGGTGGCCGGTCGCCTGTGGGAAGACGCGGCAAAGTCGAGGAGAATCGCCGAGCTCGAGATGGAGGTTGCGACGCTCGCGGAGGAACGGGCTCGCATCGGGGAGCTGGCGACCCGGCTCGAGGGAATCGAGAGCAGCTATCTGCGGATCCAGCGGGCGATGGGTGGAGAGGCGGCGCGATCGGACAGGGACATCGTGTTGCCGCCGCTGGCCTCGGAATCGCGCTCGCCGGAAACCGCGAGCCAGATCGAAGCCGATCCGTCGCGGCCCGTAGCATGGCCGCTTGCGCAACGCGGATTCGTGACCCGCTCGTACGGTACCAAGGCGGAGGCGGGTGAAGCCGCCCATGCCGGGGTGGACATTGCGATACCCCTGGGGTCGTACGTCCGCGCGAGCGGCGCCGGGGAAGTAGTGGAGGCAGGAGAGGATCCCGTTTACGGCCTGTACGTTCGGATTGCGCACGGGGACGAGCTATACTCATTGTATGGACATAACTCCTGGCTGTTCGTCGCACCGGGCGACAGCGTCGAGAGGCTGGAGGTAATAGCCCTTTCGGGGAGCACGGGGCAGTCCACCGCCCCACACCTGCATTTTGAAATCGAAAGCGGCGGTGAGCTGGTCAACCCACTGACTTTTGTCCCGATGGGCGGGTAGGCCGCAGCCGCAGGATCTGGATTGTGTGGAATCGAGGGAGAGAGATGGCCAGAGACAATCGAATCGAGATGCCCGGCAAGGATATGAGCGATGTAGTCTCCGTGATCGGCCCGGGGATGGAAATCGTGGGCGATATCAAGTGTGATGGGACCGTTCGACTCGAGGGCCGTGTCGAAGGCTCCATCAAGGCATCGAAATCCGTGGTTGTCGGCCGCGAGGGATCGGTCACGGGCGACATCGAGACGCAAGACGTCGTGGTGGCAGGCAAAGTCAACGGGACGGTGATCGGCGCCAGCCGGGTCGAGCTCCAGGACACGTGCCACGTGGAGGGCGACATCCGGAGTCGACGCATCAAGCTCGATGAGGGTGGTCGCGTCGAGGGCAGCCTGCACATGGGCAGCGATGCCCAGGCCAAGCAGCCCCCTACGGGCGCCGATCGTACGGGTCAGGCAGGCAAGGTCGCCGGACAGCCGAAGCCGGTGCACTCGTCGCCAACCGGCCGGCTAGACCATGGTTGAAACCTGTCACACTGCGAGCGGCTGAATGGCCGCCCGGGCCGCGTCCTGGCGCGCACAGGACTGCCGTCGTGCGCTTATCCACAGCTTTCCACACGGCTGCACACCAGTGCAGGCGGGGGGGTGGCCGTTTTCCACGCAACTGCGTGAACACTGTTCAGTAAACCGAACAGCACGCCGAACCCCGGGAACCGGCTCCCGGGGCATCTGCCGCTAGCGTCTGCGGGCAGAGAGACGCGCCGTGGGAGCATACCCGGGTCTGCTGGATGAAGCCCTCTTCTTCCTGGTCGGACTGACGTTCCTGACGGTGGGAGCCGACTGGTTGGTGCGCGGATCTGTCCGTCTGGCCGAAGCCTTCAACGTTAGCCCGCTGATAGTCGGCCTCACCATCGTTGCGTTCGGCACGTCCGCCCCGGAGCTGGTTGTGAGCAGCGCGGCCGCCTTGCGTGGTCAGCCCGGTCTGGCGGTTGGCAACGTCATGGGCTCCACTGTTGCCAACGTGGGTCTGATTGTCGGAATCGGGTCGCTCATCCGACCGATCCAGGTCCACCGGCTCCTGCTGGTTCGCGAGAGTCCGCTCCTGGTTCTCGTACTCGCCATCGTGATGATCCTGGCCATGAATGGTGTGGTCGGTAGGCTGGATGGCCTCATCCTGGTCACCGGCTTCACGTTCTACCTCCTCTTCCTGGTCCGCTGGGGGCGGCAGGAGGCAAAGCGGGACACGCTGGCACGCGCCGCCGCCGAGGAGGATAGGACACGGCTTCAAGAGTGGGAAGAGGCTCGTAAATCTGCACGCCGTAGTATGTTATGGCTCAGCTCGATCAAGATCGTGCTTGGAATCGCGGGTTTGTTCTTCGGGGCCGACCTGCTCGTGGATTCGTCGGTGGCCATCGCACGGGCCTTCAACGTCCCGGAGTCCGTCATCGGGGCCACGCTGGTGGCCTTGCGGCGGCGATCCGCGGCCTGGGCGATATTGCGATCGGCAACGTGATTGGCTCCAACGTCTTCAACCTCGGGCTCGTGCTGGGCGTTGCCGCGCTTCTGGAGCCGCTCTACCTGCCGCACTGGGTGGTAGTCCGACAGGTCCTGCCGGCCTTGATCTTCTGCCTTGCCCTCATTCCGCTGGCCTTTACCCGGAATCGAGTAGGGCGCTGGGAGGGGTCACTACTCCTCACGGGCTACCTGGGCTTCATCATTCTGACGTTACGCTAAGCCGGTCGCGCACAGTGGGCAGACGTGCGCCCGTGAGACTTGTAAAGGGGTTTAGTAAAGGGTAGATTCTGCCTCGCTCCCGCGTCGGCAACCGGTACGCCGACGGTTCTTGTCGAGGGCGAGGTTCTCCGGAGGCCCGCATGGCCGTATCCGTCAAGATGAGCAGCAAGCACCAGATTGTCGTTCCCAAGATCGCGCGCGAGACCCTCAATTTGTCGCCGGGAGACCGGTTACTGGTGTCCGTCCGTCCGGACGGAGTCATCGAGCTGGAGAAGCAGCCGGTAGACCTGGTGGACCGATTGGAGGGCGCTATGTCCGGCAGACAGGAAATCCGCAGGATATGGCCGGAGCTGCTGGATGATTGACGCGATGCAGCATGCGGATGGTGTGAACGCGGCGGTTGTCCTGCGCGAGCTTCTCGAGGATGCCACCAGAGTGCACGTCGACGCACGAGTGATCGGTTACCATCTGCTGGCGGATGCACGCTACCTGGAGTTGACCCGCCTCCTGTTCACGGGCCTGCGGAGCGGCAAGATCCGCGCGCAGACATCTGCCGTCACGCTGTACCAGCTGCTGGCCGAGCTACACCGGCATGGCGAACCGGAGCGGGCAAGGGAAATCGGCAAGATCCTCACCATTCACCCGGGCCTGGAACTGCTGCCGGTGACGGCGGAGGTTGCGGAGCAGGCGGCCCAGGTGCGAGCGCAGCTGGGCGGAAGAACGGAACGGGCGCTCCAGATCGCGACTGCACTGATCGCCGGGGCGGACCTCTACCTGACTGAGCATTCCGGACTCCGCAGGATCGTGGGCATGTCCGTCGCCAACCTGGAGAGCTTTGCCGACGGAGTCGCCAGCCACCAACCGTAGCGCCTCCCGGCCGGCCGGCGACCAGTTGCCCGTACTACGGTGTCTTCGGCTTGCGGTCTGTGGTCAGGATGTGCCGGCGCGAACGGAATGGATGTAGTCGCGGTTCAACAGCGCGATCACGTCCACCGTGATCTCCTTCGGACACGTCTCCTGACAGGCTCCGTGGTTCGTGCAGTTACCGAAGCCTTCCTCATCCATCTGCTCGATCATCCGCAGGACACGCGTGAACCGTTCCGGCTCTCCCTGGGGGAGCAGGTTCAGGTGCGCGACCTTGGCAGACGTGAACAGCATGGCAGACGCGTTGGGGCAGACCGCGATGCAGGCGCCGCAGCCAATGCATGATGCCGCGTCCATCGAGAGGTCCGCCGCCTCCTTCTGGACCGGGATCGCGTTGGCGTCGGGAGCGCTGCCGGTGCGGACCGAAATGTAGCCTCCGGCCTCGATGATCCTGTCCAGCGCCGTCCGATCCACGACCAGGTCGCGAATCACGGGGAATGCCTTCGCCCGCCACGGCTCGATCCAGATCTGATCGCCGTCGCTGTACTCTCGCATGTGGAGCTGGCAGGTGGCCGTACCCGGCCAGGGGCCATGGGGCTTGCCGTTGATCACCACGCCACACGTGCCGCAAATCCCCTCGCGGCAGTCGTGGTCGATCGCGATCGGCTCCTCCCCACCCTCGACGAGGCTCTCGTTGAG
>JBDHIQ010000141.1:0-6062 GCA_039587395.1 Gemmatimonadota bacterium | reverse complement strand
GTCCGCCGTCTCCAACGCCACATCGCTGCCGGCCGCGCCCATCGCGATGCCGATGGACGCCACGGCCAGTGCGGGCCCGTCGTTGATGCCATCGCCCACCATCGCCGTGACGCCCCAATCCGCCTCCAGCCTCTCCAGGACCCGGACTTTTTCCTCGGGCTGGAGTTCTGCGTACACGGCATCGATACCCAACCGGCCCGCGATGGCCTGGGCAGTATGCCTGTTGTCCCCGGTGAGCATCACCACTCGCTCCACACCGGCCCGCCGCAACGTCTGAATGGCGCCTCGTGCCTCGTCGCGGGGCTGGTCCGCCAGAGCGATCAGCCCGACCGGCGCTTCTGCCGGCCCGACGCAGACCACGGTCTTGGCCTGTCCGGAAAGACTCTCCAGGGCGGCGGTCGGAAGGGACTCCTCGCTGAACAGGTGGGGCGCTCCTACGATGCAGCGCCGACCGTTCACTACAGCGGCCGCGCCCATTCCGAAGTTGTTATCGAAATCCGAGATCTCCGCCTTCAGTGCTACATCGCGCTCCCGCGCCTCCGCTACGATCGCTTTCCCGATGGGGTGCTCCGAGCGGGCTTCGATGCTGGCCGCCAACGAAAGTACAGTTTCCTCCGTGCCCTCGAGCGGCACCACATCCGTGACCGCGGGGTGACCGTGCGTCAGCGTGCCGGTCTTGTCGAACGCTATGACGCGCACCCGGCCCATGGTCTCCAGATGCTCCCCGCCCTTGATCAGGACCCCGTTCCTGGCCGCTGCCGTGATCCCGCTGACGACCGCAACCGGGGTCGAGATCACCAGTGCGCACGGGCAGGCAATCACGAGGAGCGTGAGGCCGCGTACAAACCACACAGAGAACGGCTGGCCGAGGAGCAGCGTCGGCACCGCGACCACCAACAGGGCGCTGGCGGCGACCGACGGCGTATAGTAGCGGGCAAACGTGCGGACGAACCTCTCGCTGCGGGACTTCCGCCTCTCCGCTTCCTCGACGATCCGCACGATGTTGGCCAGGGTAGTCTCGTCGGCGGCGCGCTCGATCACGATCTCGAGAAAGCCGGCCGTGTTGATGGTGCCGGCAAACACCTCGTCGCCCACCGCGAGGTCCACCGGAAGAGACTCTCCCGTGATCATGGACTGATTCACGGCGGCCGCACCGCTCGCCACCCGCCCGTCGCCCGGGATCTTCTCGCCCCGGCGAACTCGCACGACGTCGCCCGGCACGAGGTCCTGGGCCGACACGGTGACCTCGGCATCATCCCTCACCACTGTGGCCCGATCCGGGGACAGGTCCAGCAAAGCGTGAATGGATCGGCGAGCGCGGTCGACGGCATATCCCTCCAGTAGCTCCGCCAGGGAGAACAGGAAGGCGATGGCTCCGGCCTCCAGAAACTCACCGATGCCGACGGCACCGAGGATGGCCAGCGTCATCAGGAAGTTCATGTCCAGGGAAAGCGCCCGAAGCGACCGGAAGCCGGCGGGGATGAAGTTCCATCCCCCTACGATGGCAGCGGCCAGGAACAGGAGATCCGGGACCCGCAAATCTGCCCACGGCAGTTGGAGGACCGCCGGTCCAGTTCCCAGAAACGCCAGCAGCAGGCCGGACAGGAATGCCGCGCCGGACACGTAGGTGCGCACGGCCATGGGGGTGGACCAGATGTCCGTCCTGCCCGTGTCCCCCTCCGCCGGTCTCGCCACGAAGCCGATGCTCCCCAGCTCGGCCCGGATTCGTGACCCGTCCACCTCGTGCGCGTCAAAGGCCACGTGCAGACGCCTGGCCACATGATCGCCCCTGGCCGCCCGGACACCCTCCAGGTCTTCCAACCGGTCCTCGGCCCGCCGTACGCAGTCCGGGCAGTTCATTCCCGCGACATGCAACTCCAGCTCGGAAACGGACTCCTTCGCCTCCGGCTCCCGAACCTCGTGCGCCACGGCGCCCGCCTTACTGCTCGAGGACATGCTCAAGCCCCAGTCTGAATATCGCTTCGATGTGCTCGTCATCCAGGCGGTAGTAGGCCAGCCGCCCTTCCTTTCGGTAGCGCACAATCTTCATCTGCCGGAGCTGGCGGAGGTGGTGGCTCACGGCCGACTGGCTGCTCTCCACGACGGCCGCCAGATCCCACACGCACAGCTCTCGGCGGGACAGGGCCTCCACGATCTGCAGGCGCGTCGGATTGGCCAGCATCTGGAACGTGTCCGCCAGGTAGGTCAGCGTCTCGTGGGAGGATGTGTCGCGCTGCGCTGCCCGCACGGCGTCCGGGTGGATGCGATGGACGTCTGCCTCCGCTCCCGAGGTGGTGTTCATGGCTCGCGACCTCATGCATCCCGGCGCGGGTCCGCCCCCACACGGATCGATCGAAATCGAAGTGGCAGCAGGACAAGCGCGCACATATATGAACGTGTGTTCATATATCTACCCAACTGGAGCCGTGGCGACAAGGGAGCAGTGACAGCTTGGCCGGGCGACCGGTGACCGGACTAGCCGGTGCCCGTGAACTTCCCGTACAGGGCCAGCAGGGCCAGCATGATCAGGAACGCAACCAGCAATCCCCAGCCGAACACCCCGCTCAGCACCTTGCTGTCGTACTTGAGGTGCATGAAGAAGCCGACGACCAGGCAGAACTTGGCCACCATGAGAACCATGAGGATCGCCACGAGAAGCGGGCGGAGCGCCTCCACGTAGAACACCATCACTTCCAGTGCCGTGAGGACCGCCAGAACTACGGCGATCAGCACATACGTTCGGTTGCTCGGGTGCGCCTTTGCGGCGTCCGCTGTGTGTTCCATGCCTGACTAGACTCCCGCGCCTCTCACAGGTGTGGCCCTACTGAAGGAGGTAGATGATCGTGAACAGGATGATCCATACCACGTCGACGAAGTGCCAGTACAGACCCGCAATCTCAACCGTTTCCGAGTTCTCCTTGTTCAGCCTGCCGGTCATCGAGAGAAACCACAGCGTGCCGAGCCACAACACTCCGCCCGCCACGTGAGCTCCATGCGTGCCCGTCAGGATGAAGAAGGACGACGAAAACAGGTTCCGGCTCAGCCCGAGCCCTTCGTGGACGAAATGGCTGAACTCCAGGTACTGACCCAGGAGGAAGATCAGCCCGAGGAACGGGGTCATGAACAACCAGATCCGCGACATCTTCCTGTCGCCGCGCTGCACGGCCGACAGAGCCAGCACCATCGTCAGACTGCTCATCAATAGGACGAAGGTGGTCACCGTGATGAACGGGATGTTCAGCAGCTCTTCCGGATAGGGTCCGACCAGGCTCCGCCCCTTGAAGATCAGGTAGGTCGTGATCAGCGAGCCAAACAGCATGCACTCGGAGCCGATGAAGCTCCACATGGCCAGCTTTCTGTGAGGAATCCCGGTCGTCGGCTTCTCCATCTATCCTCTCTTGCCCCTCAGCAGAACGCCGCTCAATGCTCGGCCGGCTCGAACGCCCAGCCATAGAGGCCGAACAGAGTGAGTCCGAGGCCTGCCAGCACCACGAACAGGCCGGTAATGGCGCCGACGGCCATGACCAGCATTCCGGCCGACATGACGAGCGGCCAATACGACGGAGACGGCATGTGGATAGGCTCCGGCGCAATCTCGGGCTGGAGGATCGGCCGGACTCCGATGTCCTGGCCCGCGGCATCCGCCGCCCCGCCATGGGCCTCCTGTTCGTACCTCATCCACAGGGGATCCCTGCCATCCACCTCCGGAATGACCGCGAAGTTGTAGTGCGGCGGCGGGGAGGACATGGTCCACTCCAGGGTCGGGGCATCCCAGGGGTTCGGGCCGGCCGGGTCTCCTCGCTTCCACGTCCTCAGCAGATTCCAGATCAGCGGCACAAACGCCAGCGTGAAGATGAACGCCCCTATCGTGGAGATCAGGTTGAACACGTCCAGCCCCAGACCCTCCGAATACGTGAAGGTGCGGCGCGGCATGCCCAGCAGACCCGAGAAGTGCATCGGGAAGAAGGTCACGTTCAGCGCGACGATGGTCAGCCAGAAGTGCCACTTGCCCAGTCGCTCGCTGAGGAGCTTGCCGGTGACTTTCGGGAACCAGTAGTAGAAGCCTGAGAACAGGCCGAACACCGTGCCGCCGATGAGCACGTAGTGGAAGTGCGCCACGACGAAGTAGGTGTCCGTCTGCTGCAGGTCAGCAGGTGGAGACGAGTGCATGACGCCGCTCAGGCCACCCATGACAAAGGTCGCGACCAGGCCGATTGCGAACAGCATCGCGGTCGTGAACCGCAACGACCCTCCCCACATCGTCGCGATCCAATTGAAGATCTTCACTCCCGTGGGAATGGCGATCAGCATGGTGGCCCCTCCGAACACCGCATTGGCGATGGGACCGAGTCCTGTCGAGAACATGTGGTGGACCCACACGCCGAAACCCAGGAACGCGATGAGGATGCCCGAGAATACCACCACTGGATAGCCAAACAGCGCTTTCTTGGAGAACGTCGGGATCACATCGGAGACGACGCCAAAGGCCGGAAGGACCAGAATGTAGACCTCCGGATGCCCAAATACCCAGAACAGGTGCTGCCAGAGTAGCGGGTCCCCGCCTGCCGCCGCGTTGTAGAACAGAGTTCCGAACATCCGATCGAACATCATGAACGCCAGGCCGACCGTCAGCGGCGGAAAGGCTAGCAGGATGAGGACCGAGGTCACCAGGGTCATCCACGTGAACAACGGCATCCGCATGAGACCCATGCCGGGAGCCCGCATGTTCACGATCGTCACGAAGAAATTGACCGCGCCGGCGATGGTTCCGATGCCGCCGAACAGGAGGCCGACGATGTAGAAGTCCATCCCCAGACCCGGTGAATACTGCTTGGATGTGAGCGGCACGTAGGCGAACCACCCTCCATCCGGCGCCTGACCGATGAAGAAGCTGGAGTACATGAACAGGCCGGCGAACAGAAACACCCAGTAGCTGAATGAGTTCAGCCTGGGGAATGCTACATCGCGGGCGCCCACCTGCAGAGGGATCACGATGTTGAACGCTGCGATGATCAGGGGCATCCCCGCAAAGAACACCATCGTCGTGCCGTGCATCGTGAACAGCTGGTTGTAGAGCTCCGGATCCAAGAACTTGTTCTCCGGGAGCGCCAGCTGCAGCCGGATCAGCTGCCCCTCGATCCCGGCGATCAGCAGGAACACGAAGCCGGTGAGGAAATAGAGGATCCCGATCCGCTTGTGGTCGACCGTGGTCACCCAGCTCCACAGGCCGCCGGCGTACGTCCCCCCGTGTCCGTTCTCGTGCATTACGTCCGTCCCGCCCGCAACCGCGTCGCGCGTGTCCATCGCCCTACCTCAAACTCATCAGGTAGGCCGCCAACTGCTCCACCTGATCGTCTGTCAAGTCCATATTGGGCATGAGATTGCCAGGCTTGACTTCCTGTGGATTTGCAATCCAGCGGATCAGGTTCTCCGTCGTGTTGTCCAGAACCCCTGCGGCAATGGTGGTTCGGCTGCCCACGTGGGTCAGGTCGGGGCCGAACACACCGCTGGCCTGCGTTCCGTCAATGCGATGACAGCCAATGCAGGCATTGGTCATGAAGACGCCCTGCCCGAGCCGGGCCAGGCGGTCGGACGGCTGGCCGGCCGGAGCCAGCTCCTGCTGCACCCACGCGTCGTACTCCTGCTCGGACTCCACGACGACGCGGAAGCTCATCAGGGCGTGCGCTGTTCCGCAGTACTCGGCGCATTGTCCCCAGAAGACGCCCGCCGAGTCCGGTCGGAACCAGATCATGTTCTCGCGCCCGGGCACCAGGTCCCGCTTGCCGGCCAGGCGCGGCACCCAGAAGCTGTGCAGTACGTCGGCCGAACGGACGCGGAATTCCACTGTTCTGCCGATGGGAATGTGAGCTTCGTTGGCCGTGACGATCCCTTCCTCAGGGTAGCGGAACTCCCACCACCACTGCTTCCCTATCACCTCGACCGTGAGTGCATCGCTCTCCGGCGGGTTGTCGGACAGGAAGATCTCGCGCACGGTCGGAATGGCGATCAGGACCAGGATCACGGCCGGCAGCAACGTCCACCCTATCTCCAGCCCGGTATGG
>JBDHIQ010000140.1:0-10013 GCA_039587395.1 Gemmatimonadota bacterium | reverse complement strand
CGACAGCGCTTCTCGGAGCTGGGCTGGGCTACCGCGGTGGCGTTCCAGACGCGGAATCCTATCCACCGCGCGCACGAGTACCTGCAGAAATGCGCGCTGGAGATGGTGGACGGGTTGCTGGTGCACCCGCTGGTGGGTGACACGAAGTCCGACGATGTGCCGGCCGACGTTCGAATGGAATGCTACCGAGTCCTGCTCGACGGGTACTTCCCCGCCGACCGGGTGGTGCTCTCGGTGCTCCCGGCTGCCATGCGCTACGCCGGGCCGAGAGAGGCGATATTCCACGCGATCATCCGGCGCAACTACGGCTGCACGCACATGATCGTGGGTCGGGACCATGCCGGCGTGGGCGATTATTACGGCACCTACGACGCGCAGCGGATATTCGACACCATCGATCGCGATGCTCTCGGGATCGAGCCGCTCAAATTCGAGCACGCGTTCTGGTGTACCGTCACGGAGCAGATGGCCTCTGCCAAGACCTCGCCGTCCACACCGGACCAGAGGATCTTCCTTTCAGGCACGAAGCTCCGGCAGATGCTGCAGGAAGGCCAGCGTCCTCCGGCCGAGTTCACGCGCCCGGAAGTCGCAGAGGTTCTGATGCGCGCGTATCGCGACGCCGTCTGAGTGACCGGCCGGCGCCGGCCGGCTGACCTGATCAGAACGTATACGACACGCCGAACCTCAGGAGAACCAGGTTCACGTCGCTGCGAAACGCGTCGATGTATACGTTCCCGAAGCCGTCCTCCTGGATGCTCCCTTCACGCAGGTAGACCGTTGTCTCGTGGTGGCGGTACTGGGCGTCCAGCGTCAGCAAAAACCGCTGGTTGGACGACAGAGCGATCCCCAGACCCCCTCCACCTCCGTACGCAAAGCTGGTGTCGCTGAAGTTCGTGCTGCTCCAGTAACTGGGGCCGTAGTCGTAGCAGCACTGGATGGGACCTGTCGGGAGGCCCAGCTGCGGCCCGATGCCGAACATCCCGATGTTGTTGGTGGTCCTCAGCTGGCTCGTGATGCGGGGGATGGTCGGACTGAGCGGTACGTGGAACGTCTCCGACCCGTAGACGACGAAAGCGCCGTCCAGCCGCAGACCGAAAATGCCCCAGGCATCGGGGCGGAACACGGACTGCAGCCCCAGGCCGTACCCCTCGCGAACCACCTCCCCGAACTCGCCCTGGGGAATCGACACAGCGAAGGCAGCACCCACACTCCACTGCTGGGCAGCCACCTGACAGGGGAATGCCAGCGTGGCGGTAGCGAGGGTCAATCCGGCCAGAGATGACCGGAATCGAACGACGAGGGATCGCGGTCCGGTCAGGACCTTGTGTGGCTCCACCATCCTTGACTCCGCGGTTCAAGACGACCGTCATGGGAATGACGGTACATGCCGGCGCGGAGTCACAGGCCGGCTATCGTCAGAGGCGCACCGTTCCCTCCAGAAAAGGCGCACAACGGCCTGCAATGCTCACCCGGTCGCCCAACTGCTCGCAGAGAAGGTCCCCGCCGCGGCTGGAGATCTGCCTGGCGTGGTGCCGGTTCTTGCCCAGACGATCCGACCAGTAGGGGGTGAGGGTGCAGTGGGCGGAGCCCGTCACCGGATCCTCCGGCACTCCCAGGGCCGGTGCGAAGAACCGCGACACAAAATCGCACTCCAGGCCCGGCGCCGTGGCGATCAGGCCCGGACGGTCCAGCTCGCGCAGCAGGCCAAAATCGGGATCCAGTTCCCGAATGTCCGCCTCCGACGGGAACACGGTCAGATAGTCCCGATCCGTTGCGAGCACGTCCGACGGCTCGGCGCCCAGTGCAACAGCCATTCCACCGGGGGTCTGGATCTCCCCGGCCGGCACGCTGGGGAAATCCAGGACCAGCACGTCGCCGATCCGGCGCACCGACAGCCTGCCGCTCAGTGTGTCGAACAACACCTCCTCACCAGTCAGCCCCAGGCGGTGAAACAGAACCCACGCCGTTGCCAGGGTGGCGTGACCGCACAGCTCCACCTCCGCCACCGGCGTGAACCACCGCAAGTGGCAGCGGTCAACGCCCCGAACGAAGAACGCCGTTTCCGAGAGGTTGTTCTCCGAGGCTATGGCCTGCAGGAGCTCGTCCTCCGGCCAGTCATCCAGGGGGCAGACAGCCGCCGGATTCCCGCAGAATGGCTCGGAGGCAAAAGCGTCCACCTGGAACAGTCTGATCTCCATGCTCGCACCTGTGCTGTCGGACCTTGCTGACGCGCGTGCCACCGCCAACTTCGTCACCTGGTCGCATGCTTGCCAGATGCCAGGTGGAAGGGTCGGTTACACACATGTTCCCCATCGTCTTTCACGAGGACTATGAGGTCGACATCGGCGGCCATGTGTTCCCGACCGCCAAGTACCGGCTCGTCCAGGATCGCCTGCTCCGGGAAGGCGTCATCGTCCCCGACAACCTGCACAGGGCCCCGGCGGCTCAGGATGAGGACATCCTCCGGGTCCACACGCCGGAGTGGGTCGCCAAGCTCAAGACGGGAGAGCTGTCTCCTCGAGAGCGGATGACGCTGGAAGTACCGTACTCCCAGGCGCTTCGGGACGCGGCGTGGCTCTGTTCCGGGGGCTCGATCCTGACGGGCCAACTGGCGCTGAAGCACGGTGTGGCGGTTCACCTGGGTGGTGGCTTCCATCACGCGTTTCCAGGGCACGGTGAGGGTTTCTGCCCTCTCAACGACGCGGCCGTTGCCGTCCAACGGCTCCGCGCCGACCGGGAGATCGAGCGGGCCATGGTGATCGACTGCGACGTCCATCATGGAAACGGCACGGCCGCCGTGTTCGAGGGCGACTCCGGTGTCTTCACCTTCTCGATGCACCAGGAGAACAACTATCCGCTGTTCAAGCCCGCGGGCGATCTGGACCTCGGTCTGGACGACGGAACCGGCGACACGGAGTACCTGGCGCTGCTGGAACGCCACCTTCCGGAGTGTCTGGAAGAACAGGCGCCGGAATTCGCTTTCTACCTCGCGGGAGCCGACCCCTACCGGGAGGACCAGCTGGGCGGTCTGGGTCTCACGCTGGATGGGCTGCGGGAGCGAGATGACTTCGTGCTCCATACCCTCGCGGCGGCGGGCATACCGGCAGGCCTGCTGCTGGCGGGAGGCTACGCCTGGAACACGCAGGACACGGTGTCCATTCACTGCGGAAGCGTCGCGGCCGCCGGAGCGGCGCAGAAAGCGTGGCGGGCAGCCGATTCAAACGACCGCGCGAGCCGGCGAGAGCCACGTCCACGCTAACCTGTGCCGCGGCCGCCTAGGCCAGGCGCGGCGCCTGCCGGATGCACAGCCACCAGTAGCCCGGCGAGGCTTGCGCCCAGGCCCGGGCCAGCGCCTTCGGTCCGTCCAGGTCACCGGGCAGTTCTCGAAACGGCAGCCGGACCTCCAGGGAATCTCGGAACGGGAACGGATCGACGTGAACGACGTCGTCGTCCCACCACGTCACGTGCAGGTGGCCGCCGTCCGGCGTCTCCGGGTGACGCGCTGTCGACACCCACTCCGGCTGTTCGTCCGTAGAGGCGGATGGTGGCGTCAGGCACAGCAGTATGGACAGGATGTCGAAGAACTTCAAATAGGAGAGGTCACGCGCCAACCGTGCTTCCTGATCGGGCTCCATCTGCAGGGTGTCTTTCAGCTTCCGGCACCGCTCGGCCTCCGCCTCCTGGAGCGCGGTGACCTTGCTCACTTCGGGAAACGAGGTGTAGTGCAGGCTTCCTAGAAGAGCGGCGTATGGGTGAATCCGCTCCAGCCTGTCCAGCCCGTCGCGGTAGGCCGCCAGCTTCGGCTTCAGGGGATAGGAGTGGAAGGCGAAGGGGCGGCGAGCTTCCTTATCCCATTCCGGCCGTTCGTCGAGCTCGTTCCAGGCCAGATCGTGAAGCGCAGCCGCGAGCACCAGATCGAATGGGAGCTCCGTCGGCATTCTGCCGATTCCGGTCCAACTGGCCGCCAGTTCACCGGCCAGCAGGGCGTGATCGTGCTGCCGAAACAGTCGCAGACGGCCGTCACGACGATACTGGACCAGCATCCCGGCTCCCTTCTGGCGCCTGTGTGGCGCCGGCTCCCATAATATATTCTCCAGATGCAATGCCGCGAGGCAGGTCGGCCGTTTCGACCGCCCGCACAGACAGGAAGGCATCGCGCACATCTTGCCTGGGAGAAGGTCGCCATGTGGATCGCGCTCGTCATCATCGTCGTCATCGCTTTCGTCCTCATCGGCATGTACAACGGCCTGGTCCGACTGCGGGTGCGGACCGACAACGCATGGGCGGACATCGACGTCCAGCTGAAGCGCAGGTATGACCTGATCCCGAATCTCGTGGAGACGGTGAAGGGGTACGCCAGTCACGAGCGCGACACGCTCGAGGCGGTCGTCGAAGCACGCAACCAGGCAATGGGCGCGCAGGGCCCCGCTGCCAAGGCGGAAGCCGAGAACGTGCTGACGGGAGCGCTGAGGCAGCTGTTTGCGCTTGCCGAGGCATACCCACAGTTGCGGGCCGTAGAGAGCTTCACGCAGTTGCAGGACACCCTGAACGAGATCGAGGGCGCGGTCCAGAACGCCCGGCGGTACTACAACGCGGTCGTGCGGGACTACAACACCAAGACGCAGGTCTTTCCGACCAACATCATCGCCAATTCGTTCGGCTTCACCCAGCGTGAGTTCTTCTCGCTCGAGGATGAGAGCCAGCGGGAGGCCCCGCAGGTCAGCTTCGACTCGAACGAGAGTTGAGCGAGGGCCACTTCGAGGCCGACTGTCGAGCAAGGAGGCTGTACTGTGAAGTGGTTCGCCATTCGTCTGGCCCGAGCCGTCCTTCCGGCGCTCGGACTGGCTGTTCTTCTCATCCCGCTCAGCGCGAGTTCCACGCGGGCCGAGCGCTCGGAGCCGGGCCTGCTGCGCTCCTGGGTGATCGAGCACTTCGAAGCGGAGGTGCGGGTCCTCAAGAGCGGCGAGATTGTCGTCACGGAGACCATCCAGCCCCGTTTCGAAGGCTCCTACAACGGCATCTACCGGACCATACCGGTCGATTATCGAACCGATGCCGGCTTCTCCTACAAGCTCCGGCTGGACGTGGAGAGCGTGACCGACCAGAACGGGAATGCGCTGCGTCACGAGATCAGCCGCGAGGGGAAATATCGGAAGATCAAGATCTGGGTGCCGGGCGCGCAGGACGCCACGAAGACAGTCGTGATCCAGTACCGGGTACGGAACGGTCTCAGGTTCTTTGATTCGGACGACGAGCGCGAAGGAGTGGTCGAGGCGTACGACGAGCTGTACTGGAACGTGACCGGCGACGAATGGCCGGTCCCGATCGAGTCCGCGAGCGCCACAATCGTTCTTCCGGCCGAAGCGACGGGGATCCGCGCGCATGCGTTCACGGGTGCGTACGGTTCGCGGGAGCAGGCGGCCGCGGTGACCCGAACGGGAAACCGGGTCCACATCGAGACCAACCGCGGACTCGAGTTCCGCGAAGGCCTCACGGTTGGTGTGGCCTGGAACCCTGGCGTCGTCGAGCGGCCCAGCGCGGTGGACAAGGCAACCTCGTTGCTGAGCGCCAACCTTCCCCTTCTGCTTCCGGTGCTGGCGTTCTTCGGGATGCTGCGCATCTGGAGCGCGCGCGGCCGGGATCCCAAGCTGGGTTCCATCACGGCGCGGTACGAGCCGCCCGAAGGACTCACTCCGGCCGAGGTCGGTGTCATCATCGACAACTCCGCGGACATGCGGGATGTCACCGCGACCATAGTGGACCTGGCCGTACGCGGATATCTCGTGATCGAGGAGACGGAGGAGGAAAAGCTGTTCGGGCTCGTCAAGGACCGCGACTACGACTTCAGGTCTGTCAGGGGACCGGAGACGTGGGCCGAGCTGGAATCACATGAGCGCAAGCTGCTGCGCGCACTGTTCGGAGGATCGGACCGGGTGTCGGTGTCGGAGCTGGAGAACGAGTTCTACAAAGACCTGCCCGGCATCAAGGACAGTCTCATGCGGAGTCTGGTCAAGCACGGAGTGTACGTGAAACGTCCGGATCACGTCATGGGCCGGTGGATCGCTGGCGCCATCGGAATGGGGATTGCCATCACCGCGATTGGGATCTTTCTCGGTCCCGCGCTCGGTCTGTCCCCGCTGGCTGTCGGTATCGGCGGCATAGGCACGGGAATCGTGATGCTCGTGTTCGGCATTCTGATGCCGGCCCGGACCGAAAGAGGAACCCGGCTGCTCGCCGATGTGAAAGGCTTCGAGGAGTTCCTCGAGCGCGTCGAGTCCGACCGCTTCAAGCGGATGATCACGGGGCCGGAGATGTTCGAGAAACTCCTTCCCTTTGCCATGGCGCTGGGAGTCGAACAGCAGTGGGCCAAGGCATTCGAGGGCATCTATCGAGAGCCCCCGGAGTGGTACCACGGTACTCACTATCGGACATTCCATCCACACGTGTTCGTGACCGATCTGGGTGGCATGACGACGCGCGCGGCGTCTGCGATGACATCGGCGCCCAGGAGCTCGGGTGGCTCCAGCTTCTCGGGTGGCGGCGGGTTCTCGGGCGGTGGGTTTGGCGGAGGTGGCGGCGGCGCATTCTGATGGCGCGCCGGCTATCCCGGCTCGTCGGTGCGGCCAGCCATTGACCGCAGGCCGTTCCCTTGGTAGTTCCGACCAGCAGCCATTGACGTAGCACGCGGCAATCCCGTCGAGTTTTCCATGGCGGGTGGCTCGGCTTCCCGAATACGGAGACGATTATGTCAGTGAGAAATGGCGACCGGGCCCCGGAATTTGTTCTACCCTACAGGCCGGGCCGGTATGTCGACCTCTCCGACCATCTTGGCAAAGAGAAGGTCGTCCTGCTGTTCATTCCTCTCGCCTTCAGTCCGGTGTGCACCAGCGAGTTCCGCGCGGCGTATCGGTCGACAGTCCGTTCGTCACGCAGAGGTTTCGCGACGAAGAGCAGATACCGTTTCCCATCCTGTCGGATTTCAACAAGGAGATGACGGAGGCGTACGGGGTCCTCAACGAGGATCTGTTGGGCCTGAAGGGTGTCGCTCACCGGTCGGTCTTCGTCATGGACGCCAAAGGCGCGGTTTCCTTCCACTGGATTTCGGAGGACCCGACGGCGGAGCCACCGTACGAGACCGTTCGCCAGGCCGTCGAGAACGCCTGAGCCGCCGCGCATTACGCCAGACCGGTAGCGAAGCCCGACCGCCGGGGTTCGACACCCGGCGCCTGGCGGCGGGGGCCGTCGCGCCACAGGCTCACCCCCGGTCCCTGTAGCATGCCAGACCATCTCACCTGCTCCCGATAAGACAGCCCTCCACCTTGCCCGACTCGCCCCGCTGCAGCTTTTTCGGCAGCTTGAGCACCTGTTATCATGCTTTCGTTCAGCAGGTTACATATTTTTATCTCACCCGTATACTCAGCTCCGCACGCACGTGCTTGGCGCCCGTTCACGCTACCGGACCGGACACGCGGCCCCACCCCGCAGAGCCCCTCCCCGGCATGCTGCAACGGCAGCCTGTTCGCCCGGAAATGGGACCCTCGATCAGAGGAAACGGCGGGGCTGGCAAGACTATTGAATGAAAGGACACCAGCGAGCGACAAGCCTCGATGGTGCCACGGTTCGGTCGGCGCCCTGCGGGGGCGCTGCGAATCCGTGCATCCAGGAGTGGCGGAGCGAATGAGCGACCTGACCAGTCTCACTGCGCTGTACGATTCCGCCCGGCGGATCGGCCTCTCGGATAGTCTCGATCAACTTCTCGAGAACATCCTCGACCAGGCCCAGGATCTCATCGGGTTCGATCACTGCGCGCTGATGCTGTACGACGCTCACACCGGCCGCCTGAGCGTCCGCAAGGTGCGCGGTTACGGAGAGCGGGCCGGCACCGTGCTGAGCCTCGGACTCAGCCGCGGTGAGGGCCTTTCCGGATGGGCGGCGGAACACCGGCAAGCGGTTCGAGTCAGCGATGTGTCGGGCGATAGTCGCTACGTGACCGGTCTCAAGGAGTGCCGTTCAAATCTGGCCGTTCCACTCGTGGTGGCGAACGAGGTCGCCGGCGTACTCAACGTGGAGTCGGAGAGCCTCGATGCCTTTACGGAAGCGCACGAGAAACTGTTGACCGTCCTCGGATCCCAGGCGGCGCTCGCCATCCTTGCCTCCAGAGCGCGAGAACGGCTGCGCCAGCGGATCGACCAGTTGAACGCCGTGTACCGCATCAGCCAGTTGGCCAGCGGTCAGGACGATCTCGACGCGACCCTGGCTTCCATTCTCGAGGTCACGGAGGAGCTCATCCCGGATGGCCATGTCGCACTGCTCCTCATTGATGAGGCGTCTCGATCTCTGGTCGTGCGCGCCGCTCGCAATTACAGAGAAGGGGTCGAGCTGCTGCAGATCCCTCTCGGAGAAGGTGTAACCGGGCGTTGTGCGCTGTCTGGAGAGGTCGTGGTGGCCGACGACCTGGCGGCCGAGCAAAACTACATCCGCTCAAGGTGGAAGGCCGGGTCATCGGGGTCCTGAACGCAGAATCGCAGACTGCTCACGCGTACGGCGAAGACCGAATTCGGCCTCTCAGCGTGATTGCCCAGCAGGCGGCCGTGGTGATTCGCGCAGCACAGCTGAACGAGGAGGCGCGCCTGTTGGCCGTCACGGACCCGCTGACCGGCCTTCACAACCGTCGCTACTTTGTGGACAAGCTGGAGGAGCACCTCGCCAGAGCAGCCCGCTACGGAGAGGAGCTGGCGCTGGTGTTCGTGGATTCCGACCACCTGAAGCTGATCAACGACCGGCACGGACATCTCTCCGGCGACCGGTCTCTGCAAGCCGTCGCCCAGGTGATGCGAGACGCGTTGCGCTCCTCTGACGAGCTGGCACGGATTGGCGGTGACGAGTTCGCGGCGCTCCTGCTCGATGCCGGACCGGATCGCGCCCTGGCCGTGTCCGAGAGATTGCAGCGATTCGTCCGCGGATTGGGCCTGACCAGCGATCAGGGCGACCTCATTCCACTTACCATCTCGATCGGCGTCGCCCTGTTCCCGTCGGACGGGGCCGACGCCATGTCCCTGCTCAGGGAGGCGGACCAGGCCCTCTACCGGGCCAAGGACCGCGGGAGGGATCGGCTGGCGCTGGCAGGAGAGAAGAGAGCCGCCGGAGTGGAGGAGGAGCAGGAGGCTTCCGCCGACCAGGCCGTCGAGAACGCCTGAGCCGCAGCGGGCGCCGCAGAACCCACTTCCCTAGGTTGTCCGGGGCAGGGTCAGAGAGTCGCCAGATTCGAGGAGGAGCAACCGATGGGACGTTTGGCAGAGTCGCAGTGCGTACCGTGCCGCGGCGGTGTGCCGCCACTGGATGGAGCCGAGATCGCGCGGCTGCACGAAGAGTTGGGAAGTGAGTGGACCGTCGTCGATCTGCACCACCTGGAACGAGAGTTTCCGTTTCCGGACTTCGTCACCGCCCTGGAGTTCCCTGGGGCCGCGTTCGGCTGACCATCTGGACCCACAAGATCGACGGGCTCACGGAGAGCGACTTCATCCTGGCCGCCAAGGCCCAGGAGTTGGTCAGTAGCCCCTGAGGCCCGCGAGGTGGCTGCTTCGGCGCCGCACCTGCGGATCGCCTTCATCGACTCCTGGCACCAGGACCCTTCCCTGGGGAGCGGTTCGGCCGCCGCTATCAGCGGGCTGGCCCGGGGCCTCGCCGCTGGCGGCCATGCCGTCAGTTTCCTCAGGCCGGAGTCCCGCCGACCGCTGACGGACCTCGCGCGGCTTCGCTTCAACTTCCGCTTGCGGCGGCGCTTCGATCCGGACGCGTACGATCTCATCGTCGGCTTCGATTTTGACGGATGCTGCGTCGCATCTGCAGCCCACCCCCGCTTTGTGGTGTCGCTCAAGGGAGTCCTGGCCGACGAAGCACGCTTCGAGCGTGGCTTCACGCGCCTGCGACTGCGTGCCCTATCCCTGTTCGAGCGCTTCAACGTTCGGCGCGCGGCAACCGTGGTCGTGACCAGCGCCTACAGCCAGGCGATA
>JBDHIQ010000139.1:0-6165 GCA_039587395.1 Gemmatimonadota bacterium | reverse complement strand
GTCGCAGGACTCTCCGTATGGTCGGGCCGGTCGCCAATCAGCGGGTCCTGGCCGGCCGGCGCCTGCGCCGCGACAGGAGAGCCGACGGCTGTCAGAAGCGCGGCGACAAAGAGTGATGGTCCGGCGCGTTTGGCAGTCACGGTTCTCATGGGAACAAGCATAACGGCTCGGGGACCATTCGACCTCTGGCGATCCCGGATGATCCCTGCCAAGCTGTCAGCAGACACGAGTCATTCGCTGAGCGACAGAAGATCAGCGGGGCAACGATCCATGCGACGCATAGGCACGAAGCAGTTGCTGGTGCTGGCCATCACCGGGACCGGCGGGGTGGGCGCATGCTCGAGCCTTACCGGTCCGGACGAAGTGTGCAACACCAGCGGCGATATCAAGATCTGTACGGACAGAGCCGAGTATGCCACCGGCGCCACGGTGTCATTCACAATCACCAACCTGGGCCAGGCAACCGTTTTCCAGGACATGTGCTCCGGAGGGACGGTCGGAAGGCGAAAGACAAACGAAGAGTGGAGCCCCGTGTCCGGAACCACTCGCCTGTGCCGGGAAGATCAGACCATCGAGGACGTGATCGCGAACATGAGGCCGCTCGAGCGGGGCCAGACGCTCAACGACCAGATCAAGACATCTACGTTCGCTTTTCAGGGATACTGGAAGCTCCAGGTCTACGTAGTCGATCAGGACGGTCATCGGATCCGGGAAGATCCGTTTGACTCCGCCGTGTTCGAGATCTTCCCGAGTGCGGGTTGAGCCAACCATGCGATTGCTCGCCTTCAGCGATCTGCACCGTGATGTCGCGGCTGCGCGATCCATCGTCGAGCGTTCGATTGACGTCGATGTGGTGATCGGCGCGGGAGATTTTGCCGTGCAGCGACGCAGGCTTGCCGACGTGATAGACGTGCTCCGGGCCATCGAGAAGCCCAGCGTGCTCGTGGCCGGGAACGCAGAATCCGAGGTGGAGCTGGGCGAAGCGTGCGCCGGTTGGCCGGCTGCCCACGTGCTCCACGGGTCGGGCGTCGAGCTCGGCGCCGTCCGCTTCTACGGGCTGGGCGGGGCCGTTCCGATTACGCCATTTGGGGCATGGAGTTACGATATCGAGGAGTCCGAGGCTGCGCACCTCCTGCGAGATTGCCCGCCGGGCGGCGTGCTCGTATCGCACTCACCACCGCTGGGGCATGCCGACCGTGGCGCGGGCGGCGAGCGTTATGGAAGCACGGCCGTGCTCGCAGCGATTCGGCGGGCCAGGCCGAAGCTGGTTGTCTGCGGGCACATCCACGATTCATGGGGCGAGGAATCGATGCTCGGTCCTACACGGATCATCAACGCCGGACCCGTGGGTGTGGTCCTGGAGATCTGACATCTCCAGCAACGCTCACAGACGACCCGGCCTGCCCGATCCGACGTCGGGGCAACCTTTCGGCAACCCCGCCGCATCCATGATTGTGTGTGAGCGAATCCGAAGGAGGTCCCCATGAGCGTTCGTACCGAGACCCCGGCGTCAGTGTTACTGATGCCAATCCTGCTCCCGGTTCTTTGCTGTCTTGGAGCAGCAGCGTGCGCCGCGCCCGATACGGACGAACCATCCGCCGTCCGGGAGTCCATCCACGACAGTGTCGTGTTCATCGAACCGAGTCTCATCACGCAGATTCCTGCGGTAGCACGCTGGTGCGACCGGCTTGAGCACCTGTCGCAGCGCAGAATCGACGTCGGCGACGCCGAGCTGTACGTGGAGGAGGAAGGGGAGGGGGTGCCGCTCGTCCTGATCAACGGCGGACCGGGCGGGACGCACCACTACTTCCACCCCTGGTTTTCTCGTGCGACCGACTTCGCCCGCGTGATCTACTACGACCAGCGCGGGTGTGGCCTATCCGACCGCGCGCCAGGGGCGGAAGGCTACTCCGTCGATCAAGCGGTCGCGGATCTGGATGCGTTGCGCGAGGGACTCGGCCTGGAGCGATGGGCCGTGCTGGGATACTCCTACGGCGGTTTTCTTGCCCAGTACTATGCGCTCCGTCACCCGGAGCGCGTGTCCGGTCTGGTGCTGGTGGGAGCCTCTCCAGGCATGTGGACGGGCACGGGCTCTTCCAGGCAGGGCGAATTCATCAGCGAGGCCGAGCGACAGCGCATGCGGGAGATTCGCCAACAGCTGGACAGCCTCCGCGAAGTCACGGGAATGTCGCGCGCGGAATTCATCTCGCTGCTCATCTACAACAACTTCCTGAATGGAGACTGGAAGCGTCAGAGCTACTACCGGCCCACTCGGGATCGCCTGGCCGAGGTGGCGCTGTACGAGTGGGATCACGACCAGGGCTTCAACAGCGTGATGAGCGAAAGCCAGGATCGGGTTGATCTGACGGGCGCTTTCGCGGGCAGCCCGCTCCCGACCCTGATCATGGAAGGCGCCTGGGATCTTACCTGGGGAGAGCAAAAGCCACTCATCCTGGCAGGCAACCACCCGAACGCGGAGCTGGTGCAGTTCGACCAGGCGGGTCACGGGATCTACGACGAGGATCCCGACCGCTTCTTCACCGTCTTGGAGAGGTTTCTGACGTCGCTCCCGCCGGTGCCCGAGGCAGACATGGAGGCGTTCCGCAGGCACGTGGCCACCTGGGACGCGGCGCGAGAGGCCGCTCCTGCCTACGTCCTGCGTGGATACGGTTGGGACAGGGGCTCCAGTGACTCGATCGCGGCCCGCTACCGGGCCACCTGGCCGGATTCGCTTTCTGAGTCACGGGACTTCATGCGCCTCGGATTTGCCCTGTACGACGTGGAGGACTACCAGGCAGCGCTCTACGTCTTCGAGCGGATGCAGGCCCGGTTTGCCGGCGCCGAGGAGCGAGAAGAGCGATTCGTGGCGTTCGCCCTGATCTGGGAGGGCCACATGCTGGATCTCCTGGGACGCCGAGACGAAGCCCTCATTCGCTATGCGGCCGTGATGGAAATGGACGTGGACGACGGTTGGCAGCACGGTCAGTACGGGCTGCAGTACGACCTTGTGCCGTGGGCACGCGAGCGGCTGGAGACTCCGTTCGAACGAGTGGAAAACCAGAGCGCGGACTGACCGCACGGCCCGGAGGCTGGACCGCCTGACCGGGGATCGGTCCTGAAGATCTGATACTAGAACGACACCCGTAAGCCCAGCTGCATCTGCCACTGCGAGTCCGGCACGAACGGGACGGCCGGCGTGGCCGTGGCAAACCCTCCCTGATCCGTTCGATAGAGGGGGCCGTTATAGGCCACCACCATCGGATCGGTCGGCTGCGGAAACAGGCCACTGCCACGACGGCCTTTCACCTTCAGTACTTGGACCGCAGGGTTCACCACCTGGACGAGCCCCCAATCGCGATTCACCAGATTGAGCACGTTCAGAATGTCAAAGATGATCTGGATGTTGGCTGAGCCGGCCCGGATGTTCTGACTCAGTCGGAAATCCAGCTTGTCCGACCACGGCGCCCGGCAGGCGTTGCGGTGAAGAACCGCCAACTGATTATCCTGCAGACACTTCTCCTTCGATACCAGGTCCTGGAACATCAGCGCGCTGAGCCCATCCGGGAAATCGAACCCCGCCTCTGACACGTAGATCAAGTCGTTCGTGAGGTCCAGAGTGCGGCCGTCACCCGCGTACCCGTCACCGTTCACGTCGCCCAGGTATACGTACGAGTAGGGTGCTCCAGACTGGCCGGTGTATACTAGCGTGACTTCGGTTCCGCCCAGGTTCTCGAGGAATCTGGCCGAGCCGCTCAGCACTACCTTGTGTGGCCGGTCGAACAGCGACGCCTGTCGCTTGGGGTCGTTCGGATCACCCTCAACGGGCGTGAGGCCAAAGTTGGTGGTCGCGTCGCTCGAGATCAGGCTCTGGGTGTCTGCCGAGCGGCTGTACGAGTAACCGGCCAGCACCGAATACCGGTCGGCAAACCGGCGGGTAACCTGGGCCATCACCGCATAGGCAAAGTTGTCCTCCCGGTTTGTCATCCAGACTACCTGGCCGAACCGGTCGGACTGGCGCCGCGGAGCGAAGCCCGAGACGGTCGGGTCGCCGAACGCCTCCCGGGTGCCGAATCCGAAGCCGTTCGAGTATCCGTTCTCGTCCACCCGATCCTCTTCGGGCACCGGGTCGCCGATGTTCAAATCCTGGAGGAAGATCTGGTTCACCGCCCTGGTGAACACGCCTTCCACCGAGGCTACGAATCCCAGCGGAAGCCTCTGGTCCACGCCCAGCGATATCTTGAAGTCCTGCGGGAACTTGAAATTCGGGTCGAACGCGTTGACGGTGGGGATGCCGCTCTCGGGTCCCGTGCCGTCCACACACTGGATCGGGGCCGGTATGGTAGGATCGAAGATCGGTGCGTTGCTTTCCTGGCAGGTCAGGGAAGTACTCTCCAGACCGGTGTTCTGATAGGCGTTCGCCAGCCACGCAAACGGCGGACGGCCCGTGAACAGCCCCGCTCCCCCCCGGATCTGGGTGGTCAGCTCATCGCCAAGTCGGATGTTGAATCCAAAGCGGGGCGAGAACAGCGGATTCCCGGAAGGCATCTGGCTGGTGTTGACGCCGAAGTCCTCCTCGACCGCCTCATTATAGCTCGGCTGGCCGGGAATGAGCGGAACGTCCACCCGCACTCCCAACCGCAGGTTCAGCCAATCGGTCGGCGCCCACTCATCCTGCACGTAGGCCGACAGCTCGTACACGGAGAATCGCGTGGAGGGATCGGTCGAACCTTCGACAGGAACCGTGATGTCGTAGCGGGTCGGCGTGTTCGCCTCCAACGCTCCCAAACTGCCGAACTGGTAGCTGCCAAGCGAGCCGGGGAGAAACAGCCGCCGGATTCCAAACCGCTGGAAGGACACGCCGCCCAGGAACCGGTGCTGCCCGGTGGCCCAGGTGAGATTGTCCGTGATCTGGAGGATGTCCTGATCCAGCTCGTTGGCGTGCGCGAACACGTCGGCTCCGGAGCGAACAGTCTGCTCGAGAGTTCGGCCGTCGATATCGCTTCGCACCGTCGTCTCTATCCGCGAGTAGTCGGCCAGCGGCGTCTCGTTCTCGCGGATCCACTGCAAATTGACAAGCAGGTCGTTGGACACCTGGCTACTCACGCTGGAGAGCAGCTGGAAGAGCACGGAGTGGTTTTTCGTTTCCGTCTCCGTGCCGACCGATGAGAACTCGTACGCGTCGCCCGGCAGCCGGTTGGCAGGCGGATCGTCCACTGCTCCGGCAAAGTTGTACCGGAGCATGCCGTCGTGTGCCTCGCCGAGCTGGAAGTCCAACCGCGCGAATACGTTGGCCAGCTGATTCTCCAGAGTGTAGACGCCCGCCGTGCCCGGATCGGCTCCATATCCCTGGAGGATGCTCTCCATGCGAGCTGCCGAGTCGGGCGCCAGCCGGGTCCGCGCCGGATCTGCCTGACCGACGTGGAATCCGGCGGGAGGAGCCCGCCGCCGCTCGAACTCGAAGGCGCTGAAGAAGTGGACCCGATCGCGCTTGATCGGGCCGCCCAGCGTGGCGCCCAGATACAGGTTGTCCAGATTGTCCGGCTTGTAGGAGACGTTGTCGATCTCCAGGCCGCCCACGAGAGCCTCTCCGCGGTAGTAGCCAAACGCGGCCCCCTGCCACTGGTTGGTACCGCTACGGGTCACGGCGTTCAGCAATCCGCCTGTGAATCCCGATTGGCGGACATCGTAGGGGGCAACGAGCACCTGGAACTGCTCCACCGCCTCCAGCGGGACGATGCGTGCATTCGCCTGACCCCCCACCACACCGCTGGGCGACAGGCCGAACACGTCCTGGTTCAGCGCGCCGTCCACCTGGATGTTGTTGTACCGCAGGTTGGCGCCGGCCACGGACACGCCTTCCTCCGACACCTTGACCATGGGCGACAGCGTTGCGAGCTCGACGAAGTTCCGCGTCAGCGTCGGAAAGCTGGCTACGGTCTCCTGGTCGACGAGCGTGGAGGCCCCCATGCGCGCCGGATTGAACTCCGGATCCGCCTGGATCTCTACCGCCAGCTCCGGCAGCCCGACGGCCTCCGTCTGCAGCACCAGGTCCAGCTGCAGCACCTGGCCGAGCGGAAGGCTCAGGGCCTCACGTGTGACGGCTGCGTAGCCGATCTTGCCGACCGTGAGCACGTAGGGTCCACCCGGTCGCAGATTCGGAAGGTA
>JBDHIQ010000013.1:0-32914 GCA_039587395.1 Gemmatimonadota bacterium | reverse complement strand
AGCTGCTCCACCGTCAGCCCCGAGAACACGGACTCCTCGGGATACACCTCGTCCTCGCGCACCGGAGCGCCTTTGCGCTCCCGGATCAGCAGCCAGTCTTTGCCGGTGTCGCTCTTCTTGATCTTCACCAGCGTCCAGACGCCACGCAGCTTGTGCCCCCGCAGCTCGAACAGAAGCTTGCCGCTCTTCAGGCCTTCCTCGGGATCCTCCAGCGGAAGCCAGCGGCCGATGTCCCACACGATGACTGCGCCGGCGCCGTATTCCCCTTCGGGGATGATGCCTTCGAACTCGGCGTACTCGACGGGGTGGTCCTCCACGTGGACGGCCAGTTTCTTGTCGGAGGGGTCGGCCGATATGCCCTTCGGGACCGCCCAGGACTTGAGGACGCCGCTCATCTCCAGCCGCAGGTCGTAGTGCAGTCGGGTGGCGGCGTGCTTCTGGACCACAAAGATCCCGGCGCCGGTAGCGACCTCACCCCCGAAGGGCTCCGTCGTGCGCTCCCCGGACCGCTTGTCCCGATACTCCCTGAGTGAATCTGGTCCTTCCATGTCCGCATTATCTCTGGATGGGGCGGGTGACTCAAGCAGTCTCTTGCTCCGCCCCCCCACCCGAGGTAGAATCGATAAACTGTGAGCCGGAAGTGCTCAGCACATGTTTCTTCGCCGTCCGCGGCGTACTTGCCACAGGAGGGCACGCACCGGTTCCGAGGGCGGGACGCCGGTCAATCGCATCCCGCCCTTTATCTTTTGCGACACGCCGCAGGCTCGCGCCGCTACCCCCAACACCCCAGATTCCTGCGCTCGGTATCGTTCCAGCCGTATTGGACGAACGATGCAGCGTGATCGGCACGGCCTGGAGCTGTGGCCACGGCAGGAGAGTCATTCAATGAGCGCACGCCCGATCGGATCGGCGACGATCTCATTCGGACTGGTATCGATTCCCGTGAGCCTGTTCTCGTCTTCGGAGAACTCGCAGAAGATCCGGTTCAACTTCATCCACAAGGATTGCGGGTCTCGCCTGAAGCAGCAGTACGTCTGCGCTCGCGACGGCGACCTGGTCCCGCGTGACGAGATGGTGAAGGGTTACCAGTTCGCCAAGGACCGGTATGTCACGTTCACCCCGGATGAGCTGAAGGCGCTGGAAGCCGAGGCGACCCAGACGGTGGAGATTGCCGAGTTCATTCCGCTGGACCAGGTGGAGCGCGCCTACATCGGAAAGACCTACTACCTGGGTCCCGACAAGGGGGGAGATCGCGCGTACCGGCTGCTGGGGGCCGCCATGAAGCAGACGGGGTGGGCGGCCCTGGCCAAGTACGCGGCGCGCGGCAAGCAGTATCTGGTCCTTGTCCGGCCGGTGAACGATCACCTGGTGATGGAGCAGCTTCACTATGCCCACGAGGTGCGGTCCATCTCCGATGTTCCGATCGGTGAGGGAGACGTGGACGAAGCCGAGCTCAAGCTGGCCGTGCAGTTGATCGAACAGATTGCCGCCGAGAGCTTCGAGCCGGGCAAGTACGGCGACGAGGTCGGGGACCGGATGCTGACCGCGATCGAGAAGAAGATCGAAGGCGAGGAGATCACCGCTCCGCCGGAGGAAGAGCCGCAGACCCAGGTGATTGACCTCATGGAGGCCCTCAAGGCCAGCGTCGGAAAGGCAGACGATGGCGAAGATGAAGCGAAGGGCGGGCTGCTCTCCCAATCGGCCGGGGCGGTACCGCCCGGTGAACCGAACCACCCAGAACTCGGAGAACGACCTGTGAACCCAAGAGCGTGGATTGCACCCATACTGGCCATCTTCCTTTTGCCTGGTCTCGCACAGGCCCAGAAGGTGGAGATCACCCCGGTGGTCGGCTACATGTTTGGCGGAAAGCTGACGACAGCCCAGACCGAATTCAGAATTCAGGACCATGCCAATTTTGGCGGCACGGTCGGCTTCAACACCAGCCGGGACAGCCAGATCGAGCTGCTGATCAACTGGCAGCCTACCAGGGTGACCGGGAAGGACCGTACCAGCGGTGTCCGCGACGACCTGTTTGACGTGGACGTGATCTACCTGCAGCTGGGAGGACTGTACGAGATTCCGACGAACTCCAAGGCCGTCCCGTTCATGAGCTTGAGCCTTGGCGCCACGTCGTTTAATCCCGGCAAAGTCAACCCGGATATCACCGACAATCTCGGGAGCCTGAGCACCGAGTGGCGGTTCTCAGGCCACTTCGGCTTCGGCGGCAAGTTCGACGCGTCGAACCGTATCGGGTTCAGGCTGCAGGGCCGCCTGTGGGTGAACTTCGTGAACGCCAACGGCGGATTCTGGTGCGGAACCGGCGGCTGCGCCGTCGGCGCGGCGGGCGAGACGATAGTCCAGTTCGAGACCTCGGCTGGCGTGATCCTCAAGCTCTGATCCCGTCGCGAACGCGGTTGCGAGTAAGGGCGAGGCGCCGGTCGCGCGGACCGGCGCCTCGCCGCTTTTCAATCCCTCCGGCCACAAGCCGCCTGTCCCGCTGACTCGAACGCGGCAGGGCGGTACGCCACCGGGACAGTCTGTCCCGACCCTCCCGGCAGTTCCCGGGTGCCGGTTCAGTAACTCACTGGCCATCATGGAGATGCAGCTCGCGATGGCAGCCTGCTGCTGTGTCCGGGACTTGCATCGACGGGATGCGGATCACAGCCATCAGATAGGTAGTAGAGTGAGAACCTGGTACCGTGCTGTCTCGCGGCGCGGCTTGAGATAGAGGAGGGGCTTCCATGAGCCAGGATCAGACTCCCTGGGTCCACGAGATGACCATTGGCGACGTGCTTAGAGACGTGGCCCGCTCCTATCCCGATCGGGAGGCGCTGGTGTTCCCGGCGGCGGGAGACCGGGCGACGTGGGCGGAGTACGATCGGAGGGTGGACATCGCGGCGCGTGGACTGCTCGCGATGGGCATTCAGCGTGGCGACCATGTGGCGGCGTGGGCGACCAACTGGCCGCAGTGGACGATCCTCCAGCTCGCAGCTGCCAGAGTCGGTGCGGTGCTGTGCACGATCAACCCAGCCTACCGCTCTCCGGAGCTGGCCTACGTGCTGGAGCAGGCGGACGTGGTGGCGATCTTCCTGATCAGCCGCTTCAAGACGTCACAGTATCTGGAAATGCTGCGCGAGGTCGTACCGGATGCGGCGAAAGGGTCCGACGGGCAGGTACGATCCGAGCGCTTTCCCAAGCTGCGCTGGGTCGTTTCCTTCCAGGAGCTCAACGAGCCCGGGATGCTGTCGTGGGGTCGGATCCGAGCCATGGGCTGGGACGTGGACCCGATGAAGTTGCGAAGGCGCGAAGCGACGCTGGCGCCTGACGATCCGATCAACCTTCAATACACGTCGGGTACGACCGGCTTCCCCAAAGGCGCCCTGCTGTCTCACCGTAACCTGCTGCTGAACGCCTATTACGTGAGCCAGGGGCTCAATCTCACGGAAAAGGACCGGGTGTGCGTTCCCGTGCCGTTCTACCACTGCTTCGGTTGTGTGATCGGGACTCTGGCGTCGCTGGTGCGGGGCGCGACCATGCTCGTACCCGCTCAATACTTCGACCCTGTCGCGACTCTGGACTGCATCGAGAAGGAGCGTGCGACGACCCTCTACGGGGTGCCCACGATGTTCATTGCCGAGCTGGACGATCCCAGCTTCGAGGGGCGCGATCTGTCCTCGCTGCGGACCGGCATCATGGCCGGCAGTCCGTGTCCGATCGAGGTGATGAACCGGGTGGTGGACGAGATGGGAGTGAAGGAGATCGCCATCGCCTACGGGCTCACGGAGGCGTCCCCCGCGGTCACCATGACCGATGTACACGATCCCGTGGAACTGCGGGTCACGACGGTGGGCAAGGCGCTCCCCGGCGTGGAGGTCAAAGTCGCGGACGAGGAGGGAAACGCGCTGCCCGACGGAGAACCGGGCGAGATCTGCTGCCGCGGTCACAACGTGATGGTCGGCTACTACAAGATGCCGGACGCGACGGCCGAGTCGATTGACGAAGACGGCTGGCTGCACAGCGGGGACGTCGGCGTGCGCGACCAGCACGGCTACTACAGGATCACCGGCCGTATCAAGGACATGATCATTCGCGGCGGCGAGAACGTATATCCGCGCGAGATCGAGGAGATTCTGTTCACACACCCGGCCATAGCCGAGGCGCAGGTGATTGGCGTGCCCGATTCCGTGAAGGGCGAGGAAGTGTGTGCCTGGATACGCCTCCACCGGGGCAAGCAGATGTCGGAGGACGAAGTGCAGGAGTTCTGCAGATCGCGGCTGGCGCACTTCAAGGTGCCACGCTATGTGGAATTCGTTGAGCAGTTCCCCGAGACCGTAACCGGCAAAGTGCAGAAGTTCAAGATGCGGGAGGAGGCCATTCGCCGTCTCGGTCTGGACCGGCAGACGCCGGTCGGCGCCTGACTGCGGTGAGCGCCTGAACCCTGCCGTCGCTGACGGGAAGGTTGGAAAGAAGAAAGGGCCGGCGCCCTGTTGGCGCCGGCCCTCTTCCGTGTCCAGGCTGTTGCTGGTCGGGAAACAACTCGGGGCTGTCTACTGGCCTCCGCTCCGGCCCACCACGAGGCCGTTCGGCAAGCTGCGCTCCACGACGCCACCGGCTCCCCGGCTGCGTGGCAGGCGCATCTGACCGATACGATTGGAGCCGGGCCTCGGGGTGCCCGGTACGATCCCACCGATGGTTCCGCCACGCGGACGAGCCGGCACGCATACGGGATCGTCTCCACCGCCGCCGCCGATGATCACGCCGATGCCGTCAAGGCCACCGAGACCACCGCCACCGCGCCGACCCGCATCGCGGGCGGCCTGGCTGGCCGGTTGAAAGACGACGCCCCGTCCACCCGCGGAGCTGGCTCCATCCCGTAGCACCAGTCCCCGCTGCGAGCGGGCGAACTCTACCGAGGAGGCGGTTGTCAGCTCGGCCATGGCGAGGTTCATCTCGGTCGTACCTGCGGAGCTGACTGGAAGAGGTTGGGCCGGGATGTCCAGGGTCTCGACTACCGCGCCTGGATCCGTGGCCGGAACGGCGGCGGAGCTTGATTCCAGAATCTCGGAAACCGGCCCGGCCGCGGCCGACTGGCCGAGGTCCACCACCTCGATGGACCGCTGTGCGTATTGCTCAGCCAGCTGGCCAGGACGCCCATCGTCGTCCGAGAAGACCTTCACGTCGAGCGCCAGGTATGCGAAGAGCGCGGCGTGAAACGCCACGGACACCAACATCGCGACCATCGTCCTGCGACGTTGCCCTGCTCTCCAGTTGCCCTGATCCATGCATAGCCTCCTTCTCCCTGACCCTCCACGAAGCCGACGCGCCCGCACGCAGCGCCCGCTTCCCTCTAACAGTACTAGGATGTCGGCAGGCGTCCAAGTGTTAACTGCTGCCGGGCGCTCTATCTAAAGACGATCGATGGCAGTCCGGCGTCACGTCTCCGTCCGGCCCGCAGCCGGTCTCACGGCTGGGCGACGCCCGGGTCGGCAGGCACGGCCACGATGGCCGCCCGTTTCCCCGAGGGATCCACGGCCATGCGCGTGATCGAGCCGAGCCCCGATCCCTCCAGATCCGCCACCTGCACCCATCCCGAGCCCGACTCCGGATCCAGCGCGAAGACGCGGGCTCCGTCCCCCATCAGGAGGGTGCCTCCCGGCGTCCAGGCGTAGTCCTCAACCCCGCGCCGCGTGCGAGCGAGCGAGCGCACATCGCCCGTGGCCAGATCCAGCTCTTTGATCCACCAGTCATCCGGCCCGAGCTTGTGGACGAAGCTGATGGCATTCTTCCCCGGGACGCGGTGCAGCGACCGGCCCACGCTCTCCTGAACCGTGCGGGCCTCACCGGACGCGATGTCGGCAACCTGGAGCGTCGGTGGCGAACCGAGGACGAACAGGGCCACCACGCCGGCATCGGACCATGCGTGGTACCCTACGGGCATGACGTCCTCCAGCAGCAGCTGCGGATCCGTACCGTCCAGCGCGAACGACCACAGCCGCTGTGTGGAGTCGGCCTCCACCCGGACGGCAGAGAATCGGGCTCCTCCCGGCATGGGCGTCGGCGAGTACTCGCTCTCCGGGGTGCGGGTGACCCGATCCACCTGTCCGGTGGCCAGGTCCACCCGGTGCGTGTCGGCCTGGTCATCCAGCACTGATGTGAACAGGATGGCGGTGCCGTCGGGAGTGAACGCCGGCTGATTATCGTAACCCGGGCGCGATGTGAGATTGACGGGTGACGTGATCAGCAGAGAGCCCCCGGACTGGTCGACCTGGACGAGGAAGATATCCGTGTTCGGGGCCGCCTGGGCCTCGGCGCCGGATATCCGGCCCAGGGTCGCCAGCACCAGGATGGCCGGGACTGCCAGATTGCGCTTCATTCTTCCTCCGGAGTGGTGGTCGTGAACCTCACGGGACCGGGAGTACCGGGGTGGCGGAAGCGAACAGGGCACCGGCCTCGCGCGCACCTTCGGCGATGGCCTCATTACCGGACAGCAGAAGCGTATTCATATGTCAGATCTATATTTCTCGCCCGGACACCATCCGGCGCCGAGCTGGTAAGGTCACAACAGACCACTCAAAAATGGCGCGAACGACCTCAATACGCGAGGGCTGGCACCTCCCCGCGCAGCACAGGCAGCACGCCGCCGGCCAGGGCCGCCATTTCCTGAATGGCCAGAACTCGCACCGGGGCGATCAACTCCACCCGCTCCCGAACCCAATCGACCAGAATGCCGGACCGGGACAACCCGCCGGTGAGGATGATCGCGTCCACTCTCCCCGCCAGCACGGTGGCCATCGCGCCGATCTCCTTGGCTATTTGGTACGCCAGCGCTTGGTACACCCGTCTGGCCTCCTCATCGCCCTTGTCGATCCGGCGCTCTACTTCTCTGGCATCGGAGGTGCCGAGGTAGCTGAGCAGACCGCCGGCGCGCGTCGTCAGCTCCACCAGCTCGGGATGTCCGTACTCTCCGGAGAACGCCAGGTCCAGCAGCTCCTGCACCGGAAGGCCTCCCGACCGCTGCGGGGACAACGGGCCCTCGCTGATGGCGTTGTTGGCATCCAGGATGGTCCCTCCTTCTACCGGGCACACGGAGATGCCACCCCCCAGGTGGGCCACCACGGCATTCACCTCCCGGACCGGTCAGTCCAGATCCATGGCCAGCCACTGGGCACACGCGCGAACGCTCAGAGCGTGGGATAGCGTTCTGCGCCGGATCCGGGCCAAGCCCGAGTAGGACGCCAGAGGGCCGGACTCATCTACGGAGACGGGATCCACCACGTAAGCGCGTGCGGACCCACGGCGCGCGATCTCGTCCGCCAGGGCGCAGCCCAGGTTTGAAGGATGTTCCCCCTGCAGGTTGGCCCGCGCGTCGTCGAGCATGGCCTGGTTCACCACGTAGGTGCCTCCGGGCAGCGGCCGCAGCAGTCCTCCACGCCCGACCACTGCATGGAGGTCCCCGGTTTCGACACCGGTTTCCGCCAGCAGCTCGAGCACGGTATCCAGCCGCAGCCGGAACTGATCCCACAGGCGGCTGAGCCCTGCCAATGAGTCGGCAGGATGCTCCACCTCGTGATCCTCCAGCAACTGCTCATCCTCAAACAGCGCCACCCGAGTGGACGTGGACCCGGGGTTGATGGCCAAAATCCGGTATGGCCCTGTGGCCCGGGCTGCGTCCCGGCCATCCGCGGCCGCCGGAGCCTCTCCAGCTTCAGCCATGCCGGGAGCGGCGAGCCGGGTCCATCAGGTACCCATGCATCGCCTCGGCCGCCCGCTTTCCATGCGCGACGGCGTTCACCACCAGCGCGGGGCCAAGTACCGCGTCACCGCCCGCATATACGCCGGGCCGCGAAGTCTGTCCGGTGTCCGCATTGACCACGAGCAGGCCCTTGTCGTCCGCTGCGAGACCGGGCGTGCTGCTCGGGATGCGCGGATCGGCCTCGTACCCGAGGGCCAGGACCACCGTGTCTACCGGGACTGAGAAACCGGAGTCGGGTATGGGAACCGGACTCCTCCGGCCGGACCGGTCGTGGCCGCGGAGCTCCATCCGCACACACTCCATCCGGGTCACGCGCCCGTCGGCGTCGCCCTCGAACCGTTCGGGCGACACCAGCCACTCGAACGCGACACCCTCCTGACGTGCCAGCGCCCGGTCCCGGTCGTTGCCGGGCATCTCTTCCTCGGTGCGGCGGTAGAAGCACGTCACCCGGTCGGCGCCGAGACGTACGGAGGTCCGCACGCAGTCCATGGCCGTGTCGCCGCCGCCGATGACCGCGACGTGTCTTCCAACGTCGACCGGATCCTGGAACTCGGGAGCGCGAAGAGCCTGCGGCACGTTTGTTCTGATGAGGAACGGAGTGGCGTAGTGGACGCCGTGGAGATCGACTCCCGCGAGGTTCAGAGCCCGCGGAGCGCCGGCGCCAAAGCCGAGAAACACCGCCTCGAACCCTCGGTCCAGCAGATCGTCGACGAAGAGGTCTTTCCCGATCCACGTTCCGAATTGGAACTGCACCCCGAGCCTCTCGAGTAAGTCCGTGTGCCTGTCGACAAGGTCGTGCGACATCTTGAAGGAGGGGATGCCGTAACGCAGGATCCCGCCTCCGCTCGGCCAGCCGTCAAACACGGTGACGGAGTGTCCCGCTCGCGCCAGGTGCTCGGCCACCGTAAGCCCTGCCGGGCCGGCCCCGACCACCGCGGCCCGGCGGCCGCTGGACGCTGCGACCTCCAGGTCCGGCTCTCCGTGCGTCTCCGCGTAGTCGGCCACGAAGGCCTCCAGCCGGCCAATCGGCACCGGCGGCCGGTCCTGCTTCACGTATGGGCACACGCCCTCGCACAGGGCCCCCTGCGGGCACACCCGCCCGCACACGTCCGGCATCGTGCTGGTGCGCCGGAACACACTGGCGGCGTCCAGCGGCTCCCCGTGCTCCAGCAGCCACAGCGCATACGGGATGTCGTTGTCCGCCGGGCAGGCCTTCACACACGGCTGTGCAGGGCACTGGATGCAGCGTTCGGCCTCGGCCCGCGCCGTGGCGAAATCCAGCGGCAGACGAACTTCTTCGAAGTTGCCGACCCGCTCTTCCGCCGGTTGTGCGGGCAGTTCCGCGTCGGGCAGTGCGAGGCGTCGTTTGCGATCCACCGCCTTCGGGTTGGGAGGTGGCCTCACGGTGACCCTCGTCCTACTGCCATATCTATGTGAACCAATGAGTTGCGGTTCATGTCCCCTCTCCGGAGTTTCCGTTGTCGTGCTTTCAAGCTGACCGCCAGGTTGCGGCGGGAGTATCAAGATCGCTGCGTTGGCGAGGGACCGAAAGGAGCCGACCGTGCCCGCTGGATACTCCGGAACGCCGCTTCCAAAGAAGCTCGGCCTGAAACCGGGCTTCCGCATCTGTGCGCTAGATGAACCACCCCACTACGGGGCGCTGCTGGGCGACCTGCCGGAGGGAGCCGAACAGGTGCCGATTCAGACGGGCGGTCTCGATTTCGTGCATATTTTCGCCACGGAGACAGACCGCGCGGCGGAGCTGCTGGCGCTGGCTCGCCCGAACATCCTCCCGAACGGGATGATCTGGATTTCGTGGCCCAAAAAGGCGTCGGGCGTCCCCACGGAGCTTGACTCCAATGGCGTCCGGCATCTCGGACTCTCCTCAGGCCTGGTGGATGTCAAGGTGTGTGCGGTCGACGAGACCTGGTCGGCGCTCAAGTTCGTGATTCGCCTGGAGGACCGTCCCTGACGGCGTTTGGCCCGCGCCGCAGGACCACCGCTGCTGCGGCACTCTGCAAAGGTTCGTCGGCACCACGCCTTTCACGTCCGTTGTCATTGTCCATCTAACACGATCAAACACATAAGCTTACGTTACATCGCATCCCAGGCGAACCGCCAACCGGGACGGCAAGGCGCTTGCGACAGCGTGTGGCGCCCGGCGGCTCTTCGCGAAGAGCCGGTTGACGGCGTGTGGACACTCTTACGGCAAGATGGGCCGTGGCTCCGTCGATATCCGCTGTTCTCAAGCTCATGGCTGTCGTGCTGATCCTGGCCGGCGGGCTGGCCAGCCTGCGCGGAGTCGGGATCGAGCCCGCAGCCGACTCCGTCGCCCGGGAGCACTCGGACGGGCCCACAGCAGGCTCGGATGCGGCGGACGGTGTGCGTCTGGATGTCTCCCAACTGGGGTCCGGCAGGACTTTGCAGGCCGTGTTGCGCGAACGCGGCTTCGGGCCCCTTGTCGTCCAGAACCTTCTGGACCTCGTGCGACCCTATGCGAACCCCGGCGCCCTGGGGGCGGGAGCCGAAGTGCGGTTTGACGGCGACGTCGGCGGCCTGCCCCGGACGATCGCAATCGTTCTGGATCAGGACAGAGCCCTGCGGCTGCGGAGCCACGGGGCCCGCTGGTCGGCCAGCATTGATTCCGTCCCCGTCGGGCTGGACACCGTGGTGGTGGCCGGCGTCATGACCTCCGGCATGTTCACGACCGACTTGTTCGGCGAGGCCGAGCGTCTGACCCCCGATGAGGTAGGAGCTCTGATCCTCTCCCTCTCCCGGGTGTTTGCCTGGCAGGTGGACTTCTTCCGCGACGTTCGGGCTGGAGATGCGTTTCGCGTCGCTCTGGAGCGGACCATCCGGCCGGATGGCACCGTTCGCGGCTCCCGGCTGATCGCAGGCGAGTTCTCCACGGGCGCTCGACATCTCACGGCCTTTCGGTTCGCAGATGCCGGGCCCGGCGCCGACGTGTACTACGACCGCGACAGCCGTCCGCTGCGCGGGGCGTTCCTGCGGGCGCCCCTGGAGCTGGTCCGCGTCACTTCGGGCTTCGATGCCAGGCGGTTCCACCCCGTCCTGGAGCGCCGCCGTCCGCACACGGGAGTGGACTACGGAGCGCCCCAGGGCACACCGGTGCGAGCGACGAGCGCGGGAAGGGTGGTCCGGGCGGGCTGGCTTGGCGAGTACGGGCAGGCGATAGAGATCCGCCACGGCGGCGGCCTGGCCACCCGATACGGCCACCTGAGTCAGATCGCTACGGGTATCACGCGCGGCAGCCGGGTGGAGCAAGGGCAGCTGATTGGCCGTGTCGGAGCGACCGGGCTAGCCACCGGGCCTCATCTGCACTACGAGCTGCTGAGGGACGGGAGACCCGCGGACCCGGCCGGACTGGCTGAGGAACGCGGAGCGGCTCTCGCGGGAGAGCCACTCGCGGCGTTCGAGTACCGACGGGACCTGGCCGCGGAGATTCTGGAACGCGCGGAGTGGCCCGGCAGCGGCCCGGACGTCGCGAACGTGGAATCGCAGCTGGCCGATCCGGAGTCCAGGGACCGCGGCTGACGAAAGGTCTCGACACCCTTATCTTGCCGCCCATGTCCGCCGACGAAGACAGTCGCCGCTACTCCGACGAGGAGATCGCCGAGATCCTCCGTCAGGCTCTGCAGCCGCGTGCCGGCAGCGGACTCCCCGCACCCGCCACGGAGGGCCTCAGTCTGTCGGAGCTGGAGCGCGTCGCATCCGAAGCGGGCATTGACCCGGCCCGCGTGCGGGAGGCAGCGCTGCAACTTCCCGCGGAAACTGAGGACCAGGGCGGCTCTCCGATCTTCGGTCCCCGGGCCAGCCACGTGTTCGAGCGTATCGTGGAGGGAGAGATCGAGGAGGATCGATTCGCAGACGTCATTGCCGGCATTCGGCGCCAGACCCGCAACCGCGGCAACGTCCAGGAGTACAGCGACTGGGTTGAGTGGCGGAGCGATGCGGGAGAGATCACCGTCACGGTCAAGCCGCGGAACGGGACCACCCACGTACAGGTGATGTGCAATGGCGGGTTGAAGGCCCTCGGGATCTACGGGCCTACCGCGATGGCCACCCTGATTGCCACCGTCGCGACCGGAGCCAGCCTCGGCACGCTACCGCTGGAGCTTGGCGCCCTGTACTTGGGAGGTGGGTACGGAGTCGCCCGGTCGCTCTGGGAGTGGGTGGGGCGTCGGTCGGCAAAGAAGTACCAGCGGCTGGCGAATAGAATCATCGAGGACGTGTCCCGACTGGCCAGCGACTGACATCTGCCCGCCTCCCGTCTCCATGACCATGACCAGCGGGTTGGCAACGCCCCGCCCTCGCCCTGGTTGTCGAGCGGGAACTCCACGGGTATAATAAACGGCTATCAAACAAGCGGTCACTCAGGTTTGGAGAGACAATGAAGGCCGGCATTCATCCGGAATACAAGAAAGCTCTGATCACGTGCGCATGCGGGCGCGTGTCCGAGACGCAGTCCACGGTCGGGGAAATCCACGTGGAGATCTGCTCGCATTGCCATCCCTTCTTCACGGGGCGCCAGAAGCTGGTCGACACGGCCGGTCGCGTGGAGAGGTTCATGGCCAAGTACGGAATGGAAGACGAAGAGGACGGTGCCGCGCCAGCGGAGACGGCCCCTCCGGCCGGCGAGGCCACGGCCGACATGGCCGATGTGACAGAGGATGAAGCCGACCAGGCGGAGGAAGTGAAGGCCGAGAGGGCCGAAGCCGAGGAATAGGCTCCTGATCTGCGTGGAACCCGATCCGGCCCCTCTGGGATCGGGCGGCGCGGCTCCCACCCGCATCACCAGCCACCCGAGGAAGCATGCAGGACCCTGAAGACCGTCTGGCCGACCGGCTGCGCGAGCTCCGGGAGCGGCACGCCGAGGTCGCCCGTCTCATGGCCGACCGGGAAGTGCTGGCGGACGTCCCGCGGCTGCGCGATCTGGCGCGGGAGCACTCCGAGCTGGCGACCATCGTTCAGGCCGGGACGGAATACCTGCAGCTGGTAGACCAGCTTCAACAGGCCCGGGAAATAGAGGCCACCGCCGCCGACCCGGAGCTCACGGAGCTGGCACGAGATGAGGTGCATGACCTGGAGGGGCGCCAGGAAGAGATGTTCGATCGGGTGCGCCGCCTGCTGGTCCCGCGGGATCCGCTCGATGATCGGCCGGCCGTGGTCGAGATCCGGGCCGGCACCGGGGGCGACGAGGCGGCGCTGTTCGTCGCGGACCTGTACAGGATGTATACCCGATATGCGGCGGAGCAGGACTGGACCATCGAGGTGGTCAACACCAGCGAGGGAGTCCTGGGCGGTCTGAAGGAAGTGGTCTTCATCGCCCGCGGGCGAGATGCCTATGGCCGGCTGCGCTACGAGTCCGGTGTGCATCGCGTGCAGCGCGTACCGGAGACGGAGAGCCAGGGCCGCATTCACACGTCTGCCGCGACGGTGGCCGTCCTCCCGGAGGCCGAAGATGTAGACGTGGAGATCGATCCGCAGGATCTCAAGATCGACGTGTACCGATCCTCCGGACCCGGAGGGCAGTCCGTGAACACCACGGACTCGGCTGTCCGGATCACCCACGAGCCCACGGGGCTGGTGGTCACCTGCCAGGACGAGAAATCGCAGCACAAGAACAAGGCCAAGGCTCTCAAGGTGCTGCGAAGCAGGCTGCTGGATCGCAAGATTGCGAAGCAGGAGTCCGCCCGGGCCCGGGAGCGGCGTCTCCAGGTCGGTACGGGAGATCGCTCCGCCAAGATCCGAACGTACAACTTCCCCCAGAACCGGCTGACGGACCACCGGATCGGCTTCACGACGCACCGCCTGGAGGGCATCCTGGACGGCGAGCTTGGCGAAGTAGTGGAGGCACTGCGGGCCGCCGGTATGGAGGAACGTCTGGAGGCGGCCAGCTCCGGCGAGTGATGGACGATTCCCCGCACTCGGATTCAGCGCCGCGCCGACCCGCAGCGCCCACGCGCCGGGAGACGGTCATCGGAATCCGTTCGGAGCTTGAATCACACGGGATCGAGAGCCCGGAACTCGAGGCGGAGCGACTGGTTGCGAGTGCCCTCGGCGTCACCCGGCACACCCTGGCCACTACCGGCTCGATCCCACTCGCCGTGGACCAGGCCACGGCCGTTGCCCTTGCCGTCGGGCGCCGCCTGGACCGCGAGCCGCTCCAGCACATTGAAGGGGAAGCCGCATTTCGTAATCTGATCCTGGTTTCGGACGGGCGAGCCCTGATCCCCCGACCGGAGACGGAGCAGCTGGTCGATTGGATCGCGGAGTGGGCGGGCACAAGACCCCCTCTGGGCAGGGCTCTCGACATAGGTACGGGATCCGGGGCCATAGCCCTCGCGCTTCTGACGGAAGGCATCGTGAATGGGGCGGTCGGGATGGATGTGTCGGGCGCAGCGCTGGACCAGGCGGAGGAGAATCGGCGGCGCAGCGGCGTGCCCCGGGACCGGCTGGAGCTGCGCCGCGCAGGACCGGACATCTGGAGCGGGGTGAGCGGACGTTTCGACCTGATCGCCAGCAACCCGCCGTATGTGGCCGACCCCGAACTGGCCGGCCTTCCGGACGAGATTCGCGACCACGAACCGAAGGTGGCGCTGGCCGGCGGTCCCGACGGATTGGACGTGCTGCGATTGATCATCGCCGGGGCCGCGGGGCACCTGAACCCGGACGGAGCCCTGTTCCTGGAAATCGGTGCCGCCCAGGCCGAGAGCGTCTGCTCGCTGCTGGAACGTGACGGCGGATGGGCAGACGTCCGGGTCCGTGCCGATCTGGCCGGAAAACCCCGCTTCGTACGGGCGCTTCCCGCGCAGCGCGAGGCGAGATGAGGGCAGTAGATTTGTTCGCCAGGAATAGGGGCAGGCGTTATACTCGGTCCGTCCAGCCCGGGGGCCGCCAGCGGCACGGGTGACGGAACCGCGGAGGGTCGTTCGGACCCTTGTTCAGCCAGGAGAATAGGGATCGCTACATGGACATGGACGCGCGTGACCGGATGTTCGAGAAAGCGGAAGAACTGGGCCGCGTAATCTCTCAAACGCCGGAGTACATGTATCTGACGTCGGCGAACCGGGAAGTCGCCGATGACCGCGAGGCGGTCGAGACGCTGAATCGTCTGCGGGAGCTCCAGGACACTCTGCTGGAACACGTCGGCAAGGGTGAGGAGCCTCCTGAGGAGATGCGAACCGAGTTCGAGACGTTGCAGGAGTCGGTGCAGCAGAGCACGCGCTACCAATCCCTGATCTCCGCCCAGGCCAACTTCGACAAGCTGATGGAGCGGGTGCATCGATCCATCGGCACCGGGATCAGGAAGGGCGAAGAAAGCCGGATCATCATCTCTTCATGACGGGTCTGTTCAAGAACATCCGCAATCTCCTCGAGAAGGGTCTGAGAGGCGGCGCGGACCCAATCATCAACCTGCTGGTCCGCTGGCGGGTGCACCCGAACGTGATCAGCACGCTCGGTTTCCTCATCACGTGCACCTCGGGCTTCCTGTTTCACCAGCACCATGTCCGGTCTGCCGGGCTGGTGATCCTAATCGGAAGCCTGTTCGACCTGTTCGACGGCACCGTAGCGCGCCGCACCGGCCTGGCCTCTGCGTTTGGCGCGTTCTACGACTCCACGCTGGACCGTCTGTCCGAGATCATCGTGTACCTCGGGCTGTTGTCGCTGTACAACGACTACCGGCTCGAGCTCGGCGACGTGGGCATGATCTACTTCATCATGCTGGCGATGGCCGGCTCGCTGATGATCAGCTACACGCGGGCACGGGCCGAGGCGCTGAGCGTGGACTGCCACGTGGGGCTCATGCAGAGACCCGAGCGGGTCATCCTGATCGGGTTTGCCGCGCTCCTGGGCGGCGAGGCTGTGCTGCTCGGACAGCGAGGGCTGGTGCTGAAGGTCGCGATCATCGTGCTCGCGGTCCTCACGAACCTGACGGTGCTGCAGCGCATCTGGTGGGTCTACCGGAACACGCACCCGCGGTTTGCCGAGGCCGAGTCTTCCTCGCCAGCGGGAGCGGAGGCGGGAACCGCCTCGGGGACCGGCGACACGAGTTCTCTCGAAGGAAACTCGTAGCTTTCCGGGAGAACTCGGGCCACGGTATCTTCGCAGCAACACCGGTGAACACGAAACGCGGCCGTACGGTCGCGCGCGCGACACACTCATTCAGGCAATAACTCGGGAAGCGAAATCATGAGCAACGGTACGAAGCAGACGGTCGCCGGGCGCGAGGTCGCTCCGGCTGAAGGGAAGCTGGGAGTGCTGCTGGTCGGACTCGGGGCGGTCTCTACAACGTTCATCGCCGGGGTCGAATCCATTCGCCGCGGGTTGGCGCAGCCTATCGGCTCGCTCACCCAGATGAGCACGATCCGGCTGGGCAAGCGCACGGAGCACCGTTCGCCTCTGATTCGGGACTTCGTGCCCCTGGCGGGGCTCGAGGACCTGGTGTTCGGAGCCTGGGATCCCATCCCGGACGACGCGTACCGGTCCGCCCAGGTGTGTGGCGTCCTCAAGCCGCAGGACATCGAGCCCATCAAGGACTTCATGAGCTCGATCAAGCCCATGCCGGCCGCGTTCGACAGGCAGTACGTCAAGAAGCTGGAGGGCACGAACGTCAAGCAGGGAGCCAACAAGCGCGAACTGGCGGAGCAGCTGCGCGAGGACATCCGGCGCTTCCAGGAAGAGAACGGCTGCACGCGCATGGTCATCGTGTGGGCTGCCTCGACGGAGATATTTCTGCAGCCGCACGAGGTGCACGACTCCATCGAAGTGTTCGAACAGGCTATGGAGGACAACCACGATGCCATCGCACCGTCCATGCTCTACGCATATGCGGCGTTGAAAGAGGGCGTGCCGTTTGCCAACGGAGCGCCGAACCTGACGGTGGACCTCCCGGCCATGCGCCAGCTGGCCGCCGAGCACGAAGTGCCCATCTGTGGAAAGGACTTCAAGACCGGCCAGACGCTGATGAAGACTATCCTGGCTCCCGGCCTCAAGGCCCGCATGTTAGGCCTCAGCGGCTGGTTCTCGACGAACATCCTGGGCAACAGGGACGGGGAGGTGCTGGACGATCCGGAGAGCTTCAAGACGAAAGAGGAGTCCAAGCTGGGCGCGCTGGAGCACATCCTCCAGCCGGAGATGTACCCGGAGCTGTACGACAGCATGTACCACAAGGTGCGGATCAACTATTACCCCCCGCGCGGCGACAACAAGGAGGGGTGGGACAACATCGACATCTTCGGGTGGATGGGGTACCCGATGCAGATCAAGATCGACTTCCTGTGCCGCGACTCGATCCTGGCGGCGCCCATCGTCCTGGATCTGGCTCTGTTCCTCGACCTTGCCCAGCGGGCGGGCATGCACGGCATCCAGGAGTGGATGTCGTTCTACTTCAAGAGCCCGCAGGTCGCTCCCGAGCTGTATCCGGAGCACGACATCTTCATCCAGCAGTGGAAGCTGAAGAACACGCTCCGCTGGTTGATGGGTGAGGAGCAGATCACGCACCTGGGCGTTGAATACTACGACTGAGCGGGCGGGCAACCGCAGGGGTGATCGCGGTGTCTGACGGTAGTTCCGCGGCGCCAAGGCCGGTACGGGGCCTGTTCCTGGTTCTCGAGGGCGGTGAAGGGGCGGGCAAATCCACGCACATCCACTGGGTGGCAGAGTATTTGCGCTCACGCGGCATTGACTGCCGGGTGGTGCGAGAGCCGGGGGGGACGCCGGCCGGCGAACGGGCTCGCGATATCGTCCTCGACGCCTCGCTGCGCATGTGCGCCGAGACCGAGTTGCTCCTGCTGCTCGCCGCCAGGGCGGAGTTTGTCCGGGCGGTCTTGCGGCCGGCGCTGGAAGCCGGAGAGGTAGTGCTGGCGGATCGCTACGAGCTCTCGACGTACGCCTATCAGGGCATGGCTCGCGGGCTCGGCCTGGATGAAGTCCGACGACTCAATGAGTTCGCGACCGGGGGTCTCAAGCCGGATGCGGTATTTGTGCTCCGGGTCGATCCGGATGCCGGTCTGCGGCGGAAGCGACAACGGGCCGACCGGTTGGAGTCGGCGGGCCGCGAGTTTCATCGTCGTGTCGCGGCGGCGTACGACGAATTGGCCGCGCAGGAGCCGAACGTCGTGTCGATAGACAGCAGTGGCCCGAAAGCTGAAGTGCGGGAGAGGCTTCTGAGTGAGCTGAAGGCCAGGTTCCCGGAAACTTTCGACCTGGAAGCGGGTTTACGGAGTTGACCGTGCCAGGCCAGATCACCGCCGAAACGGAGATAGGATGAAGCTCGACAGATCCTGGGTGACCGCCCTCGTCGTGGGTGTCGTAGCGCTGACTAGCGGCGGGTGGCTGCTGCAGCAGGGTGTGGGTAGTGGTGATAGCGCCTATCAAAGTGCGCGGCTGCTCGAAGAAGTCCATCGCCTGATTGCGGAGCGGTACGTCGACGAGATCGACCCGTCTGAGCTGTACCAGATGGCTATCGACGGGATGCTCCGCGAGATCGGGGATCCATACACGTCGTTCCTGGACAAGGACGACTGGTCGGATCTGCGGCTGACGACCACCGGGAACTACGGCGGTCTCGGCATCCGGATCGAAGCGAAGGACGGCTGGATCACGGTCGTCGGCGTCATGCCCAACACTCCGGCCGAGAGGCAGGGCCTGGAGATCGGTGACCGGATCGTGGAGGTGGAGGGCGAGTCGGCAGAGGACTGGACGGGCGACCAGGCCGTGCAGAATCTGCGAGGTCCCAAGGGCAGCAAGGTCAACATCGCCATTGCCCGCGTCGGAGTGGACCGGCCGATTCCGTTCACCATCGAGCGCGACGTGATCTACGTCGAGGCGGTCACGGCGTTTGCAGTGGACAACGAGATCGGATACGTCAGGCTGAACAACTTCAGCCGGGTGGCGAGGGCTGAGGTCAAGGAGGCCATCGACCAGCTCATCGCGGATGGTTCCTCTTCCATCGTGTTCGACCTGCGGACCAACCCGGGTGGCTTGCTCGAGGAAGGGATCGCCGTCTCCGACCTGTTCCTGCCGCGCGGAGTGGATGTGGTATCCACCAAGTCCCGCCTGGCCGATCAGAACCACACATTCAGGGCTCCGGCGCCCCAGGTCTACGAGGGAATCCCGGTCGTCGTGCTCGTCAACAACTGGAGCGCCAGCGCCGCCGAGATCGTGGCGGGTGCGTTGCAGGACCACGACCGTGCTCTGATCATTGGCACGAACACGTTCGGCAAGGGCTCCGTCCAGACACTGTACGGTCTTTCGGGCGACAACCACATCAAGGTTACCACGGCGAAATGGTACACGCCCAGTGGCCGATCCATCCAGAAGGAGTTCGATCCGGAATCCGCCATGTCCGGCCTGACGGCCGAGGTGGTCTCCGTCACCGGAGAGCCGGTAGCGATTCGCGAGACTGAGGTAGAGCGCGAGGAATTCCAGACGGCTTCGGGTCGCACCGTCTACGGCGGCGGCGGCATCGCTCCCGACATCATCGTCATGCCGGATACACTCAGCAGCCGGGAGCAGGACCTCAGCATGGCGGTTGTGGACGCGGGCGTGTCGTGGCGTAACGTGACCTTCCGCTTCGGCGTCGAATGGGCCAAGGACAACCCCGGCCTGACGCGGGACTTCAAGGTCACGTCCGGCATGCGGAACGCGTTCTTCGACTACCTGGCGGCAGAGGGTGTCGAGCTGGACCGCGAGCTGTTTGACGATGCCAGCAGCATCGTGGACTGGTGGCTGGGCATCGAGATCGCCAACGCCGCGTTCGGCGACCAGGCAAGGCAGCAGCGTCGCCTGGTGCGAGACACGCAGATGGATGAGGCTCTCCGGTTCCTCCGCCAGGCGGATTCACCGGAGGAGCTCCTTTCACTGGCGATGGCCGAGCGGGCCGCTGCCGTTGAATCCGTTGCGCCCCCGCCTGATTCGGATTACTGATTGTTATGGGGCGGCGCCAGTTTGTGGCGCCGCCCCGTACAGCCACAGTAGAAGCCGCACCGGCTACCGGACGGGCCGAGTCACTTCCTCTGCGGCGCCGCCTAGCGACCACCGTCCGGATCAGGAGATGAGTATGGTGCAGGGATGGCACCGGCTCCCGCCCCTTGGACTGGCGATGAGTCTTGCAGCGGCATTCGTGGCATGCAGCAGCGGTGGAGTCTCCTACGGCCAGACCTACCTCACGTCGGCCGACATCGTCGTTGCCGAGCACGAGTCCGCCTACGACGTTCTCAAGAGCCACCGACGTCTGATCGTGACCGGTTCGCAGATCATGCTCAAGGGTGGCAACGATCTGGCCGGTCGATCGAACGAGTACTCCGATCCGCTGATTGTGATCAACGGCGACTACAACATCGCGAACTACGTCACCGTACTGGAGTTGATGCCGGCTGACGACGTGGCCTACGTCCGGCTCTACTCGGCCAGCGACGTGCCTGCCACATACCGGAACGACCCGCAGTCTTCCCAGGGTGTGGTGGAAATCCAGACCAAGAGCGGTACGAAGCCGGCCGGTTGACGGCCGACTCCTGCAGCCGATTGCGGCTCGGGCCGCGCAGGGGTGTGGCCCGGGCCGTCCGCGCTTCCTGATCACGATTCGTACGTGAAGCGCCAGCTCCTGTTGTTCGCCAAGCTTCCCGAGGCAGGGCGGGCCAAGACCCGGCTGAACCCGGTTCTGGGTGCGTCGGGAGCAGCGCAGCTGTATGCAGCCTTCCTTGACGACAGTGTCGCACTCGCCGGAGCGATCCAACACGCGGACGTGCGTCTGTGGATTCAGCGTAGCCCTGGCGCGGAGCGCGCGTTCCGCAGTCGGTATCCTGGCGTTTCCCTGCGCTGGCAGGCGGAGGGAAACCTGGGTGAACGAATGACTGCCGCGTTTGAGGCGGCTTTTGCGGAGGGCGCAGACACGGCGCTTCTCATGGGGAGCGATCACCCCACGCTGCCGGCCGAGTTCCTGTTGCAGGGCTTCGAGGAACTGGACAGGAGCGCGGTGGTCATTGGTCCTTCCGAGGATGGAGGGTACTACGCGGTCGGTCTGCAGCGTGGGGCCTGGCCCAAAGCGGCGCGGTTATTCGAAGGGATCCCGTGGTCCACTCCTGAAGTACTGCATCTGACGCGGCATCGCACACGCCAGGTGGAGCTCTCGCTGGCGGAGCTTCCCGAATGGTACGACGTGGACGAACCGGCCCAGCTGTCACGGTTGCAGGCCGACGTATCGCGGGCGAGTCAGACGGGACGGGCGCTGCGAAACCTGCTGCATGCGGGGAAGGGGGAGCACTGAAGGACCACGGCATAGTCGTCAGGGTGGAGCGTGGCAACGAGACCGAGTCCGTACACCTGGTCCACGGTGTGATCGTGGGTCTCGAGCCCGGGCTCGAGGTCCGGTTTGGCGATCCCGATCTCCTGTCCTACTGGCGGTCGGCGATGAAGCCCTTCCAGGCACTGCCCGTCGTGGCAGACGGCGCCGCCGAACGGTTCGATCTGGATCCGCAGGACCTGGCCCTCTGCTGCGCTTCCCACCATGGCACCATCATGCACGTGGAGCGGGTGATGGCGATGCTGGCGCGGTTGGGACTGGACGAGGAAGCGCTGGCGTGTGGGCCGCATCCACCGTTCAACGAGATCGCGGCAAATCAGCTGTTCTGCGAGGGAGTGGAGCCGGGTCGGCTTCACAATAACTGCTCCGGGAAACACACAGGCATGCTGGCCGTGGCCCTGTGCCGTGGGTGGTCGCTGGACGGATACGACGAACCCGGGCACCCGGTTCAGGTCAGGATTCAGGAGGAGCTGCGAGACTGGCTGGATGTCGATCCGGTCGGCTTGACCTGGGCGACAGATGGTTGTGGGGTGCCCACACCGCTGATCTCCCTGCGCGACATGGCCCTGGCGTACGCCCGCCTGGTGCGATCGGAGCGGCAGGACGTGCGCTCCGTTGTCAAAGCGATGACGGAGAATCCCGAGTATGTATCGGGTCCGGGAGCGCTTTCCACCGATGTGATGAAGGTGACACAGGGTCGGATCCTGGCCAAGGAGGGGGCGGAGGGGGTCTTCTGCGTGGCCGGGTGCGGCCAGGGATGGGGTGCCGCAGTCAAGGTGTCCGATGGAAACAAGCGTGCGGTCAGTCCCGCTCTCGTGGCTATGCTGGGATCGGTAGGGCTGATCGACCAGGCGGAAGCCGAGCAGCTGGCTGCCCACCATCACCCCGCGTTGAAGAACACACAGGGCAGGGTCGTCGGCCGGATGGTTGTGGAGGCCCGGTCTCAGCGTGCGGCGGTCTTGAGGCAGCCGTGAGCGAGCCGATCCTGGACGAGCGGCAGGCCCTCATCAACCTGTCGGCGGCTCTTGGAAGCCGGGACGCGCTGGCTGTGCGTACGGCGCTTGCCGTGGCCAGACCGTTGGCAGATCACGTCCGCGTCGAGGAAGCCATCCTGCAGGCGTATCTGTTTGTCGGCTTCCCGGTAGTGTTGAGCGCACTGGCGGCCTGGCGCGAGGCCGGTCGGACCGCTCGCACAGTGGGCGCGGAGCAGGTCGGCGAGTTGGAGGACTGGAGCGAGCGGGGCGAGGCGCTGTGCAGGCAGATCTACGGCTCGGCCTATGACAAGCTGCGTTCCAACGTGAAGCGGCTGCACCCGGACATCGATCGCTGGATGATCCTGGAAGGGTACGGGAAAGTGCTCGGTCGTCCGGAACTGGATGTACAGAATCGCGAGCTGTGTATCGTCGCCCTGCTGGCGGCGGCAGGCCACGAGCCGCAACTGCACTCGCATCTGCGCGGGGCATTGAACGTGGAGATCCCCGCCGCGGACGTGTCGGACGCCCTGCGCCTCGCGTTCCAGTACATTCGGGACGAGCCGGCACGATCGCGGATCCGTGCGCTGTGGGAGCGAGTCCAGGCAAAGCCTTCTCGGGCTCCCGGTCATACAGAATAAAGATCAGATAGAGCGACGTAACTGACCGATGTTTATTGATTTCGCAAGCATCAACGTAACAGGCGGCGCCGGCGGCGCCGGAGCCGTCGCGTTCCGTCGCGAAAAGGGCGTACCGCGCGGAGGTCCGGCGGGCGGGAACGGCGGGGACGGGGGTGATGTGATCCTGCGGGCCGATCCGTCCATTCACACGCTGCTGGACTACCGCTACCGCGAGCACTACAAAGCCGGGCGGGCGGGACACGGCGAGGGATCGAAACGGGACGGGAAGTACGGCGAGGATCTCGTTCTGCCTGTGCCGCTCGGGACGGTGGTCCGCGACACGGAGACTGGAGAGCAGCTGGGCGAGCTGCTGGAGGAAGGCGATACCCTGCTGGTCGCGCGTGGGGGCCGCGGAGGACGGGGGAATGCCTCGTACGCCACACCCACCCATCAGACGCCTCGCGAGTGGGAGCCCGGTCAATGGGGCCAGGAGAGGCGCATCGAGCTGGAGCTCAAGCTCATAGCGGACGTGGGCCTGGTCGGGGAGCCGAACGCGGGCAAATCCACGTTTCTGTCGCGTGTCTCCGCCGCGCGGCCCAAGGTGGCATCGTATCCGTTCACCACGCTGGAGCCGAACCTCGGAGTCGTGCAGCTGTCGGACGGGCGCACGTTCGTGGTCGCCGACATACCGGGATTGATCGAGGGGGCGCACGAAGGAAAGGGCCTGGGCACGCAGTTTCTCCGCCACATAGAGCGTACCCGGACGCTTGCCGTTCTGGTATCCATGGAGCTGTCCGACCTCCAGGCCGGGTACCGACTGCTCATGGAAGAACTCCTCTCGCACGATTCGGCGCTCTCGCAGATCCCGCATTGCGTACTGATCACGAAGGGAGATCTGGCCCCGCCCGATGAGCTGCTGCCGAAGTTGGACGCGCCCGATGCGTGGGGCGTGTTCGTGATCTCCTCGGTGACCGGCCAGGGTCTGGACACGGTCCTGGAGGCGTTGTGGAGCCAGGTCGACCAGGAGATTCGCCGCAGCCGCGAGACGGGTCCCGCAGATCCGTTTGCGGATGTCCAGGAGTGGGTTCCCTGACGCGACAGGATCCGCCGCGGCCCGTCTCAGAGACCGCCTTGCTGGAGTTGAGGTCGGCCCTGGCCCTGGCTGGCGTGAGAGGGCTCGCGCCGGCCCGCGCCCGACTGATGATCGATCAAGCCGGTTCGGCTACGGCTGCGGTGGCGGCGGTCAGGCGCGGGGAATTGCCGACGTTCCCGGAGTGGCAGGAGGCCTCGCTCCGTCCTGTCGGGCCGGTCCTGACCGGCCGTCTCCGCAACCTCAGGCTCCCATCTGCCGGGTGGATCGCGTCACTGGCGAAGCGGGACATCCGGGTGATCTCCTACCGTGGCCCCGAGTATCCAAACCGGTTGGAGCACCTGCACGAGCCTCCCATCGTGCTGTACCTGACAGGGCCAGGCCACCTGGGCTCGCCGCGCTCCGTCTCCATCGTGGGTACACGGACGGCCACCCGCTACGGGCGGGAGATGGCCCGCGCCATAGCGTCCGGGCTCGCGGCGGCCGGGTGTACGGTGATCAGCGGACTGGCCAGAGGCATCGACGGCCAGGCGCACCGCGGGGCCCTGGACGTGGGAGGACAGACCGTCGGCGTGCTCGGTTCGGGGTTCGACTACGAGTATCCCAGAGAAAATGCCAATCTGTACCGGAGCATGCGTCGGAGCGGTCTCCTGGTGAGCGAGTTCCCGCCGACTGTCAGGCCCGCTGCCGGCCTGTTTCCGAGGCGCAACAGGATCATTGCGGCGCTGGGAATAGGACTGGTCGTGGTGCAGGCGGGGCACCGGAGCGGCGCCCAGAACACCGTCAACCATGCTCTCGACCTGGGGCGCGACGTATTCGCGGTTCCCGGTCCCATCGGACCCGAGTCCAGCGCCGGCGTGAACAGGATGCTCCGGGATGGCGCCGGTGTGGCCACCTCGGCGGATGACGTGCTCGCCGCTCTGGGGTGGGCCGGGCCGGAGCGCGCGGGTGCCGGCGGCGGAGTGAGCGGCCGGGAAGTGTCCTCCGCCGATGCACCGCTGCTGGACCTCCTCAGCGACGGCCCGGCAGAGGCAGACATCCTGGCCACTCGGGTTGGCCAGGGGGTGGAGCGGATTCTGGCCCGGCTGGGCCGGCTGGAATTGGACGGCGTGGTCCGCGGTCTCCCGGGCGGCCGCTACGAGCTGCGGACGCGACCCCAGCCGCTTGCGCCCGGTGCGGAGAGCGACGGGTGACCCTGCCCGAGGAGGCGCTCCGCGCCAGCGAGCCGCCCCGCAGCCTGTACGTGCACGCGCCCTTCTGCCGGCAGCGCTGCCACTACTGTGATTTTTCGGTGGCCCGGAAGGACGCGGCGCCGGTCGCCGGCTGGCTGGAGGCGCTGAGCCGGGAGCTGGCGTCCTGGTTCGAATCCACAGGCTGGCCCCGGCCACTCGAGCTGGACACACTGTTCGTCGGCGGTGGAACTCCGTCGCTGCTGGGTGCCTCGGGGATGGAGCGGCTGGCGCTCCAGCTGGAGCCGTGGTTCGTGCCCACGGGCAGCACGGAATGGACGGTCGAGGCGAACCCCGACTCCACCTCGGCCGCCCTGTGCGCGGCGTGGCGAGAGGCGGGTGTCACGCGACTCAGCCTGGGTGTGCAGTCTTTCCATGACGGGGTCCTGGGATGGCTGGGGCGCTTGCACGACGCGGACGGGGCCCGCGCGGCCATTCAGGCGGCGGGCGAGGCGGGTTTTGCCGACCTGAACATCGATCTGATCTTCGGGCTGCCGGCTGATGTGGAGAGAGACTGGGCTGTGGACCTGGAAGAGGCGACCGCGCTCGGGGTCACCCATATCAGCGCATACGGTCTGACGGCTGAACCGCGCACACCGCTGGGGCGCGGCGTGGTGCAGGGCCAGGTGAGGATGCCGGGCCAGGAGAGGTACGCCGATGAGTATCGGTTACTGGCCCGACAGCTGACCGACCGCGGCTTCATTCACTACGAGGTTTCCAACTTCGCCAGGCCGGACTGCGAGTGCCGCCACAACTGGCAGTACTGGAACGGCGGCGCCTATCTTGGCCTCGGGCCTTCCGCCCACAGTTATCTTCCACCGTTCAGGATGTGGAACGTGTTCCAGTGGGACGCGTATCGAAGGGCTGTCTGCTCAGGTCAGGCCGCGGGCGCGGGAGTCGAGCGCGTGGACGGAGAGGACCTGGAGCTGGAGCGCACGTGGTTGTCGCTCCGGACCCGGGCCGGACTCTCGGCGGGCGATCCGGCGTGGGCTGGCGATGGTGAGAGTCTTCTGGAGCGCTGGATCGAGGCGGGTTGGTTGCAGCGGGACGGAGACCGAGTCCGGGCGACCGTGGAGGGTTGGCTACGATTGGACGAACTGGTAACGAAGCGCATGGCGACGCGAGGCGAAGCTCAGACGGACCCGGGACATGACGACGCTTGAACTGACAGCGCGCGAGGGTGCGGTGCTGGCGGCGGTGATAGACTCCTATGTGAGGACCGCCGCGCCGGCCGGCTCCCGCCGACTCGTGCGCGAATACAACCTGGGGGTCTCACCGGCCACGATTCGCAACACGATGGCGGACCTGGAGGAGAAGGGACTGTTGAGTCACCCGCACACGTCGGCCGGCCGGATGCCGACCGACCTGGCGTACCGCTACTACGTCGACGCGCTGATGGGTCACCGCCTGGTTCCCGCGCAGCAGCAAAAGCGGATCGAGGAGAAGCTGGCGGTGGTCGGCGTCACGGCGGTCGAAGAGCTGGTGGCTCGCGCGGCTGAGGTCCTGGGTCTGCTGACCGGGGAGCTTGGTCTGGCCGTTGGACCGGCCCTGGCCACGGCCACTCTGGTGCGCCTGGAGCTGGTGCCGGTTGGGGCCGAGAAGGCGCTCATGATCCTGACGCTCGAGTCGGGAGTGGTCCGCACGGTCTACGTGGACCTGCCGTCCGTGTTGCCCCGCACAACGCTGGAGGCCGTCGCCCTGGCACTCAACGAGCGGCTGGCCGGCAGCACGCTGGGCGAGATACGAGAGACGGTGAGAGAGCGTCTCCGGGACATCTCTCTCAGTGACCGAGACGCCGAATCGCTCATCAACATCTTCGTGCAATCGGGTCCGGACATCTTCGAGTGGGCCGCTCAGGAGCAGGCGCTGCACCTGGGGAGCGCCGCGGTGCTGGCCGATCAACCGGAGTTCACCACGGGACCCAGCCTGCGGGCGCTGATCGAGCTGACGGAGAGGCGGGAGCTTCTGGCTGCGGTGTTGGGAGATCGCACCGCGGGCGACGGGCCCCAGGTGACCATCGGCGCCGAGCACCGGACGCCCGAGCTGGACGATCTCACCATCGTCACCGCCAACTACTCCGTCGGGAGCCTGCAGGGTACGGTGGGTGTGATCGGCCCGACGCGCATGCCTTACGACAGAGTGGTGGCTATCGTGGACTGCACCTCCGCGCTCGTTTCCAAGCTGGCAAAGTCCTGACGGAAGGCGACAGGTAATGGCACAGGACTACTACCAGACTCTGGGCGTCGGACGGGATGCGGATGGCGAGCAGGTGAAGAAGGCGTATCGCAAGCTGGCGATGCAGTACCATCCCGACAGGAATCCGGAGGCAGGTGCGGAGGACAGCTTCAAGGAAGTGACGGAGGCGTACGAGATTCTGCGCGATCCGGAGAAGCGTCGGCTGTACGACCAGTACGGGGAAGCCGGAATCCGCCGGGGAGCCGGGGGTGGCGCCGGGGCCGGTGGCTTCGAGGGATTTGGCGGTTTCGGGTTTGCTGACGCTTTCGAAGTCTTCATGCGCGAGTTCGGAGCCGGGGCATTCGGCGACCCGTTCGGGGCGCGCCAGCGACCTTCCGGCCCACGTCAGGGAAGCTCGCTGCGGCTGACTCTGGATGTCACACTGGTCGAAGCGGCACGGGGTGTCGAAAAGACCATCCGCGTGGCCCTCCTGGATTCGTGCGAGCGCTGCAGCGGCTCGGGGGCCGAGCCCGGAACCGCCCCGACACGCTGCGAGACCTGTGGCGGGGCCGGAGAGGTCCGGCACGTGCAGCAGTCGGTCCTGGGGCAGTTCGTGAGCGTCAGACCCTGTCCGAGTTGTGGGGGAGAGGGCACGGTCACCCGCGATCCGTGCAGCGAATGCCGGGGCGCCGGAAGAACTCGTCACGAGAAGAAGATCAAGATCGACATTCCGGCGGGCATCTCGGGAGAGGATTACCTGAAGCTGAGGGGACGCGGCAACGCCGGTCCTAAGGGCGGGCCCCGGGGCGACATCATCGTTCAGGTCGAGATCGAACCCGATGCCCGCTTCGAACGACAGGGCGACGATCTCATGCACGATCTGGCCGTTACGTTCAGTCAGGCCGCGCTGGGAGCCGAGATCGAGGTCCCGACCATCGAGGACTCCGCAGTGCTCAAGATTCCGGCGGGAATCCAGAGCGGCCAGGTGTTGCGGATGCGTGGCGAGGGAATGCCCCACCTGCGCGCCAGCGGCCGGGGAGATCAACTCGTTCGAGTCCTGGTGTGGACCCCGGATGACCTCACGGACCAGCAGAGAGAGGCGTTCCAGAAGCTGGCTGAGGTGGAGGGCGAGCCGCCGGAGCCGCGACCTGACGAGCCCAGCTTCTGGGAGCGCGTGAAGGCGGCGTTTACCGCTTGATCAGCCCGGCGGCGGCGTAGTCCAGGATCCAGCTGCCGTCCGCTGCCAGTCTGCCGGGCACCCTGCCAAAATCAGCGGATCCGTCCAGCGCCATGCGGACCGCATCGGCCTTCGTCTCTCCAGACACCAACACCACCAGCCGGCGGGCACTCCGGATCACGGGTGGCGTGATAGTAAGCCGGTTTCGCGGCTCGGCCGGACTGCGCGTCGCCACGACCCGCCTGGATTCTTCGGCCAGCGACGGGTTCCCGGGGAACAGCGACGCCGTGTGGCCATCCTCGCCCAGCCCGAGCAGAAGGAGGTCCAACCGCTCGGGCAGGGACGCTTCGTAGTCCAGGGCGGCCTGGTCGGTGTCCAGACGCTCCGCTTCCATGCGATGGATGCGCGACGGAGGGAGCGGGACACGCGCCAGCAACGAGCTGTGGATCATCCGATAGTTGCTGGCCGGGTGGTCCGGAGGCACGCACCGCTCGTCGGCGAAGTACACGCTGGTTAGATCCCACGGCAGGTCAGGGACGGTCGCGAGCAGCTCGTAGACCGGTTCGGGGGTGCTGCCGCCCGACAGCCCGATGGCCAGCGGGCCGGAAGATCCCACGCGGCGCAGCTCGGACGCGATGAAATCCGCCGCGACCTCGTCGAACAGTTCGGCGGAAGTCCGGATCAGGCCTGCAATCACGCTCCCGTTCCGCTCCTCACCGCGAACTCCTGACGGCGCGCCTCCAACGCATTCAGGAGCGTGTCATACGGTTGAATGAACTTCTGCACGCCCTGTTCGAGGAGCTCTGCGGTCACACCGTCAAAATCTACCCCCGCCGCCTCAATCCGGAGCATGGTGTTCCGCGCCTCTGCCATCCCGTCCTCGATGGTGGTCTCCACGGTGCCGTGATCGACGAACGCGCGAATTGTGACCTCGGGCATGGTGTTGATGGTGTGCGGGCCAATCAGCGGCTCGACGTACTTGACGTCCCGGTAGGCAGGATCCTTGGTGCTGGTACTGGCCCACAGCATCCGCTGCGGCAGCGCACCCCGCTGTTGCAGTGCCAGCCAGCGCTCGCTCTGGATTGTGCGCTGGAAGCTGGCGTAGGCCAGCTTCGCGTTGGCGTTCGCGGCCTGACCCTTGAGATCGGTCTGTCCGCCGCCATCTCCGGTCGGGCCGGATGCCGACAACAACTCGTCCGTCAGCGTGTCGATCCGGCTCAAGAAGAAGCTGGCAACCGACGCCACCCGGTCGATGGGTAGCCCCTCCTCCAGCCGCCGCTCCAGGGCTCGCAGGTAGGCCTCGGCGATGGCCTGGTAGGCGCCGATGGAGAACAGCAGCGTCACGTTGACGTTGATGCCCTCGAACAGCGCCTGCTCGATGGCTGGCACGCCGGCGGGTGTCCCCGGGATCTTGATCAGCACGTTGGGCCGCCCGACGGCCTGGAACAGCTTGCGGGCGTCCACCAGAGTCTCGTCCGTCCGGTACGCCAGATGCGGAGACACCTCCAGGCTGACGTAGCCATCAAGCCCATCCGACGCGTCGTACACGCCCCGCAGCAGGTCGCACGCCGAGCGGACGTCCGCGACGGTGAGCCGTTCGTAAATCTCGGCCGTAGACAGCCCCTCGCGAGCGAACGCCTCGATATCGGGGTCGTATTCCGCTCCCTGCGAGATGGCCTGGTGGAAGATGGCCGGGTTCGAGGTCACGCCACGACAATCCTCCTCGCGGATCCGTCTCTCGAGCTCTCCGTCTACGATCATCTCGCGGCTCAGATTGTCGAGCCAGTAGCTCTGTCCGTGTTCACGTAGCTGCCGAAGCGGGTTCATGTCTGGGGCGCGCTCCATCGCTGTTCGCTTTCCGGTTTGAATTGCTGGTTATCGTGCGCCGCCGGCAGGTGCCGGCCGCCGCTACTCGCTGGTGTCCGTGAGGAAGCGCCGCTCGATGTCCAGCAGCTTCCCCAGCCGCCGGAGGTGCCGCTCCTCCGCCGAGAAGCGGGCGTCCAGGAACACACGGACCACTTCTCTTGCCACTTCAATTCCGATCACCCGTTCCCCGAGACACACCACGTTCATGTCATCGTGCTCCACGGCCTGGTGCGCGGAATACGTGTCATGGCACACGCCGGCTCTCACTCCCGGGAACTTGTTGGCGGTGATGCACACTCCCACCGCGCTTCCGCACACCAGCACGCCACGCTCCACCTCGCCGCGGCTCACCGCCGCAGCCACGGCGGCGGCATAGTCGGGGTAGTCCACGGATTCCGGACCATCCGTGCCAACGTCCTTCACCTCGTGGCCGGCGCCGCGCAGCTCTGCGGCCAGGATGCCCTTGTACTGGTAGCCGGCGTGGTCGGCTCCGATCGCGATGCGCATCAGCTTAGTACCTCCGTGGCGTGCGCGACGATGGCTTCCACCGTGAGCCCGTACTCCCGGAAGTTGTCCTCGCTCGAGGCGCTGGCGCCGAAGCGATCGATGCCCATGATGGCCCCCGCATCGCCCACCCACTCCCGCCAGCCCATGGTAGCCCCGGCCTCGATGGCCACCCGTGCCGTGACGGTGGGAGGCAGCACAGAGTCCCGGTATTCCGCGGGCTGCTCCCGGAACAGCTCCCAGCAGGGCATGCTGACGACGCGCGCATCCACTCCCTGCGCGGCCAGCTGCTCCGTCGCGCCCAGCGCGAGGTGCACTTCGGAACCGCTCGCCAGCAAGACCACGTCCGCCGCCTCGCCCCGCTCCGCCGAGAGCACGTACGCTCCCCTGCGAAGCCCCCGGGCTGCGCCGTGCAACGTCCGATCCGCGATCGGGAGCTTCTGGCGACTCAGCACGAGCACCGTAGGGCCATCGGTTCGCTCGACAGCGGCTCGCCAGGCCTCCGCGACCTCGTTCGCGTCGGACGGCCGGATGACGTGAAGCGTCGGCATGGCCCGCAGCGAGGCCAGGTGTTCGATTGGCTGATGGGTGGGTCCGTCGGCCCCCAGGCCGATGGAGTCGTGCGTCATGATGTAGATCGTCGGGAGGCCCATGAGCGATGCCAGACGAATCGAAGGCCTGGCGTAGTCGGTGAAGACGAAGAAGGTGGCGGCGAACGGCCGAATCCCGCCGTGCAGTGCCATTCCGTTGCTCGCACCGCACATCACGTGCTCCCGGATTCCCCAGTGGAGATTTCGGCCGGCGTACGCCCCTGGCCCGAACGGGGTGGAACTGTCTATGCGGCAGTTGTTCGATCCCGTGAGATCCGCGCTGCCGCCCATCAGCCAGGGCAGGTGATCGGCAAACCCGTTCAGCACCTTGCCCGAAGCGGCTCGGGTGGCGATCGGTCCATCGCCGGGCTGGAACGTCGGGATGTCCTGGTCCCAGCCGTCCGGCGGTCCCCCCGCCCATCGCTGCTCCAGGCTGGCGGCCAGCTCCGGGTGGGCTTCCCGATAGGCAGAGAAGCGCCCGGTCCACTCGGCTTCGCGCCGCGCGCCCAGCTCCACCGTAGCCCGCATGTGCTCGCGCACCGCGTCCGGAACGCGGAAGGACTCATCCGGGGGCCAGCCGTAGGCCTCCTTGGTAAGCCGGATCTCTTCGTCGCCCAGCGGGGAGCCGTGCGACTCCGGCGTATCCTGCAGGTTCGGGGCTCCCCATGCGATGTGCGTCCGCACGACCACCAGGGACGGCCGCTCCCGCTCATCGCGAGCGGCGTCCAGCGCCCGGTCCAGAGCATCCAGGTCGTTGGCCCGGTCGCCGACGTTCTGCACGTGCCAGCCGTAGCTCCGGAAGCGTCCCTCGATATCCTCGGAGAACGTCAGGTTGGTGTCGCCGTCGATCGTGATGCGGTTGTCGTCGTAGATCCAGATCAGCTTTCCCAGACCCAGGTGGCCCGCTATCGAGGCGGCTTCGTGTGACGCGCCTTCCATGATGTCGCCGTCGCTGCAGATGGCGTACGTGTGGTGATCCACCACTTCATGACCTGGCCGGTTGAACACCGCCCCCAGGTGAGCCTCCGCGATGGCCATTCCCACCGAGTTCATCACGCCTTGGCCCAGCGGGCCGGTGGTCGTTTCGACGCCCGGAGTCACGTGGTTCTCCGGGTGGCCTGGCGTGATGCTCCCTTGCGTTCGATATCGCTTCAGTTGCTCCAGGGAGATGTCGTAGCCACTGAGGTGGAGCGCAGCATACTGGAGAATCGCGGCGTGCCCCGCGGAAAGTATGAACCGGTCCCGATCCATCCAGCGCGGATTGCCCGGATTATGCTTCATGTGCCGGGTCCACAGAACGTAGGCCAGCGGCGCAAGCGCCATCGCGGTTCCCGGGTGGCCGGAGCCCGCCCGCTGCACTGCATCCATGGCGAGCGTGCGAATCGTGATCACGCACAACTCATCGATCGTGGAAGCGTCCGGAGTGGCCTGGTCGGTGCCGGTCTTGTGGTCGGCAATCGTTCTCTCGTTCAACGATTCCTCGTTCAAGCTGTCGGTGAGTGGTCCGTGTGACGGATCGAAACCGGTTCCTGGTGCGGGTCAGGCGTCGGCGGCCGCATCCTCTGCGGCAGAGTCGTTCTCCTGGTCCGCCTCCGCTTCTGCGTCGGGGTCG
>JBDHIQ010000012.1:0-57823 GCA_039587395.1 Gemmatimonadota bacterium | reverse complement strand
CAACGATCTGGACCTGTGTCCCGACACACCGCTCGGCGCTCGCGTCGATAGCGGAGGGTGTCCGGTAGACTCCGATGGAGACCGGGTGGCGGATATTGATGACCGCTGCCCGGACACGCCCGCGGGCGCCGCTGTCGATGCCGCCGGGTGTCCCATCGATGCCGATCTGGATGGTATCCCGGACGGTCTGGACCGCTGCCCGGACACTCCGGCCGGCTCACTGGTGGACGAGAACGGCTGCGCCAATGACGCCGACGCAGACGGCGTCCCAGACCAGGCGGACCGTTGTCCGAACACACCAGCGGGCGTGGCCGTCGATGAGACCGGATGTCCGCTGGACTCCGATGGTGACGGCGTGCCCGATGACGTTGACCAGTGCCCCGGCACGACCCCGGGCGCAGCGGTGGACGAAACAGGCTGCGCGCTTGGAGCGCTGGAGAGAGAGCTCCTGGAGTCCGGTCGGCTCGTCCTGCGCGGCGTCGAGTTCGAATCGAGCAGCGCCCGGCTTCGTCCGGGTTCGCAGACCGTGCTCGCGGACGCGGGGCGTGCGCTACTCCAACTGCCCCAGCTCCGGATAGAAGTGCGCGGTCACACCGACGCCACGGGCGGAGCCGAGGCGAACAGGCTGCTGAGCCAGCAACGGGCGCAGGCAGCGCTCGATTACCTGGTCGGAGCGTTTCCGGAGCTGCGCGGCCGCCTGTCAGCGCGAGGCGTCGGGGAGAACGAGCCCATCGCCTCGAATCAGACGGAGGCCGGACGCCGTCAAAACAGGCGGGTGGAGCTGGTGGTGACCGGGGGTCGCTGACCCGTAGAAGAGCCCGTCAGGGGCAGAAACGGCCCGGTCAGGAGCGCTTGTCTCCCGGCCGGGCCGTTTCCATTGCCTCACCTGACCGGAGGCGTATCGTCCGTTGCTTACATGGGCGGCGCGACCGCGTTGCTGACCAGCCAATGGATCTTCCAGGATCCGTCGGCATCCTTGCGGGCCACATACATGTAGTATCCAGACTGGCTCACGGCTTCGCCCTCGGGCGAGCTGGCCTGCTGCTCGTAGAACCCGCGGTTGACGGCCCAGTCGCCATGAACCTCTACGGCCACCTGCGTGATTTCGTTCTGCGGTGAGGCGGCGAACGCCTCCTCCAGGCCGCCGGCGAGCCCTGCGCTTCCTTCCCAGCGGGACTGGTTGGCAAACATCGTCGCCCCGTCAGCCGTATGCATGGCGGCCACTGTGGCCCCATCTGCCTGGTTGTACGCGGCCTGCCATTCAGCCCGCAGACCGTCGAATACCGGATCCCCACCGGCATCCTGTGCCGCCAGTTCCTGTGGCATCGTGGCCACTACCTCAGGGCCCGGCTCTGCGTCGTAGTTGCTGATCACCCAGTGCAGCTTCCACGAGCCGTCGGCCTGCAGCTTGCTGAACGTGATGTAGTGACCCGAGAAGGCCACCGGGTCCGCCCCTTCCGGCGTCATCTCGACGCCGTAGGTGCCGTGTTCGAACGCGACATCCTCGAGAACTTCGTTCCCGGTGGAAGTGATCTGGATAGTGGGCGAACCCGCAATCGAGGCCTCCAGGATCCCGGCAATCGCCTCCCGGCCCATGGAGAAGCTGGCGCCGGCAGGCATATACACGGCGTCCTCCGTGTACAGGTCGGCAACGGCTGGAGCATGGCCCAGGTTGTAGTGCTCCACATACTGGCTTCGGACCTCTGCCAGGACATCCGCGCTGGCGTACGTCTGCGTCGCGGCGTCCTCCGTTGCCGTCTCTTCGGCGGCTTCCGGGGCGCACGCGGCGAGCCCGAAACCGAGAAGAGTGGAAACGAGGATACGATACTTCATGACATACCTCCTCAAGGAGAGCAACATCTCGGGCAAGGGTTGAGCATCGTTGACGGAGTAAAACGCTAACCCGACGGCCTTCTCCGGTCAAATCCCGCGCGGACACCGTTATCCCGTCAACGGGCTGTCGCCCCGACTGGTCAAGGCGGGTGGGCGACTCTAGCTTGGCGTCATTCCCACAATCCGTGCTTTCCAGGTTACGCGACCCGTTGACCCTAACCGAGCTGGCTGAACGATGAAACGATTTCTTCTGACGTGTGCGGTGGCCGGTGTCGCCCTGGGCTCTCTGGCCTGCTCCTCTTCCCAAAGCGCAACCCGCAGGTCCGTCACCGGGCACGGCTCGCCAGGGGTCGAATTCACGTGATGCAGAGCAGGATAAGATCAAACCATACGAAGAGTTAGTAACACCGGAAGCCGTCACGGACTCCGGGTTGTACGTAGTCCACCAGATCGATGACAAGGTTCTGTTCGAGATTCCCCAGGAGGTTCTCGGCCGGGAGATCCTCCTGGTCTCACGCCGGGCCGGAACGCCGACCGACTTCGGCTACGGCGGGATGAAGAACAACACGCAGACGCTCCGCTGGCAGAAGAACCAGAAGAAGGTCCTGCTTCGCATCGTGTCGCACGAGAACGTGGCGGCCGATTCCCTGCCCATCTGCGAGACGGTGCTGCGGAACGGGGGCCGGTCTGATCCGGCCCCCGCTCTACTGCGGATGGACTACCTGACTCTTACTTCGACCTTCCTGGGCTTGGCCTCCTCGACTTTGGAAAGCGTGACGAACAGCACTCCGCTCTCCATCTCCGCCTCAACCCCTTCGGGATTGACGGACTGGGGCAGACTGAACGACCGGCTGAAGCGCTCGGTGGAGCGCTCGCGGCAGTAGTAGGCCCGCCCCTCGGTCTCAGCCTGGGCATCGTGCTCGCCGGAGACTGTGAGCACACCCTTCTCCACGGTGACTTCCAGCTCTTCCCGGGCGTAGCCGGGAAGTTCGATCTCGAGGACGAATCCGTCCTCCGTCTCATAGAAATCGGCCGAAGGCATCCACGTGCTCCAGGTGTCCAGTGGCCTCCCAAGGAGCTCGTCGAAGAAGCTGTTGAGCTCCGGCAGCTCGCGCCGTCGAATTGTCCTTGGCCGGTAGGTGATGGTCGGCAGCATTCGTAACTCCTCTGGATGACGTCTTTCATGTCCGTGTGCTCGCATAACGAGCGCCTGCGTGCCTGCTAGAAACAGGCAACCCACGTGCCCGGGAATCGGGCCGATCGGACTGCCAGTCTTGCACATCAGGAAGGAGGCGCGAGCCGTCCGTCTGCCATTGCAGCAAACCCAAGCTGCCACTGCAGCACCCGGCAGCGTTGGCAGGACAACCTGACAGATGGCCTGTCAGAAGGACAGCGAGGATCAGGCGTCCGTCCCGTCCGTTACCAGGTTGACGATGTCCAGGATGTCGGTGGGACGGTCCGCGCGGTACCCGGCCTCCCGGGTCCAGGGAGCATCGCTTCCGTCGGCAACCGTGCCATAGGCCGCAAGCACCGACAGCACGCTCACATCCCTGGCATCCTGTGACAGCACCCTATTGGCGTTTCGTGCGCACTCCAGATCCGTCTGGTGGTCTCCTACGTAGAGCACGCTGCCCGGGCGCAGATCCGTGAGAGCCTTGAGACAGGCGAGAAGACCGTCGGGAGCAGGCTTCTGAGTGTGATAGGAGACTTCCTCGTAGCCGATAATATTCTCGAACGCCTCGCCCAGGCCCGCCTGCTCGAGCTCGCGGAGTATCATGTCACGCGAGTTCTGAGAGACTATCCCGTGTGGCAGATCGGCCAGTGCTTCCAGTACCTCGGCGATGCCACCGAAGACCGGCGAAGGCGTTCGATCGCGAAGCTGGTACTCCGTCCACAGATCCCCCGCCTGGCGGATCCGGCCGGAACTGAGCCCGAGCTCATCTTTGTAGAACGACTGCCAGTTATGAACTCGATGGTGGGCCAAATCGTAAGCGGCAACCGACACCAGGGCCTCGAATTGCCCGGCCGGCCTGCCGGTGACTCGCTCGACGATGTCGCGGGTCACGGAGAGGTTCTTGTGTCGTGAATCGACCAGCGTGTTGTCGAAGTCCCAGATGATCGCGGTGAGGGGCGAGACGGACACTTGTGGAACCCCGTTGCCTGAGAAACTGAGCCTCGGAGAAAGGATCCCGAGGAGAGACACAGCAAGGGAGAGAGTCTAGGCTTTCTAGGGTGCGCTGTCACCCGTCTCCGCCAACAGCCTATCCGGCGCCGGAAAGCCAACCGGAACGCCCAGATCCAGCAGGCTCTCGACCTCGAACCTGGACCACCAGCACCAGGTGTCGGCGTCTACTCCGATCACGACGAACGGATGATCCAGTCGGGCGCTGGTCTGAATGTCGTCTCGCGAGAGTGCGCACAGCTGCTCCGCCCGCGCCACCTCGTCGGAGTCTTCCAGCCGAGGCGAGCTCCAGGTTCCACCTTCCCCGCGTACCTCAGAGAGCTGTACCTGCGGATGGTTATGCCACGTGGCCAGAGTCCCGTCGGGACAGGGAACGGAGATGGAACGCAGCGGGCTGGAGAGCCTGGGAGTCGGCATCACGAAGTCGCTGGCGTACGCCGTGTCGCCGCTGACGGTGCCCTGCAGGCACAGCACGACTTCGTTGTGGAGACCTCCGGCAAGCGTGAGCAGCTTGTTGAGCAGGTCTTCCTGGACGTGGAGCTGAGTGACCCGGACCGTGCGCGGCGAACCCGTTGTCGCCACAGCAAGGATCAGGACCACGGTAGTCACAACCGCGATGAGACCGACGCCAGTCCTGGTTCGAGTTTCCGTGTCCACGTCTCCACCGCCTCGCATCCGTTGCTTCGCCGGCCCAGCGCTGAAGGCCCGCGACGCTCCCATAGCTCGAATGGGCAGAAAACAGACCGCTTGCCCCGGCCGCTTCGCGCATGCTGAGGTAGTGGACCGCATCTCTTTGTGTTTGCGCCATTTCGGCGCCTGGGCCGGCTCCGGGATGTTCCGCCGAGTACCGAAGCGAGGGGATCGTGGGGCCGGAAAACCGCGGCAGGAGGCAGCAATCTGCCGGACAACCGTTGAGTGCGCCGCGAACGCGCCGTATCCTTGCGCCATGAGAACAACACGGATCCGCTACGGAACCGCGGCGCTCGCGCTGACGGTGTCTACCATACTGGGACTTCCGCTCACGCACTCCGGAGCCCAACTCCGGGCCCAGGATCCGCCAGCGGAAGAGGACAGTGCGGCAGCTGAGCAGGCAACGCAGGACACGCTGGTGGCCGTTGCCGACTCGGCCGACCGTGTCGCTCTTGAGGAGCTCCTGTCGCGGGCCGATCGCGTGCCCGCGCGTCTGCGGGAGATGAATCCGCTGCTGGAAGCCTCCCCGGCTGTCCAAGCGGTCGCGGGCGAGCTTCCGGCGTATGCGGACTCGATTCGGGTGGAACGGACCGCAGTGGAGGAGGAGCTCGAAGCCCTCTCCGGCCGCCGGCGCCTGGACGAGCTCCGACAGGAGTGGCTCCGCTACCGGACCCGGCTGAACGGCTGGCAGGAGATGCTCGAGGACGAGTGGCGGCAGCTTCAGCTCGCTGTCCGGGAGTTGCGCGGCCTCGCGGAGGCGTGGGAGCAGACACAGCGCGAGGTGGATGAGCTGGATCTCCCCCGGTCGGTCGCGGATCGCGTGGCGACCATTCTGACCGCTACGGACTCCGTGCAGACCCGCCTGAGGGATCGACTGGATGAGGTGCTCGCGGTAGAGACGGCGGTCGTGGAAGTCCAGACCACCGTCTCCGAGACCCTGGACCATATCTCCAGTCGGCGAGAGGAAGCGCGCCGCGACCTGTGGCGGCGGGACAGCCAGGGCCTGCTTACGATGCTCTTCTCCTCCGACCACCGGGCGGAGCTGGGGCCCACGGCGGAAGAGTCCTGGCGTCGCGAGATCTCCACGGTGCGGTCGTTCTATGCCACGGAGAGGTTCGGGATACTGTTTCAGCTGGCCCTGTTCGTGGCGCTGAGTATGGCTCTCGTCCTTGTACGTCGGCGGGGGGAGGTTCATGAGCGACCCTGGAGCCAGACCGCCCGGCAGGTGTTTGCCCGCCCGTTCTCCGGAGCGTTCCTGGTCGTAGCCCTGACCACGCGCTTCGTCTACCCGATTCGGCCGGTCTCCGTGACGACGCTTCTGATGCTGGCCACCATCTTGCCCCTCATCCGGTTCCTGCCGGCGCTAATGAAGGAGTCTAATCGAAAGGTCCTATACTCGTTTGCTGTGCTGGTAGCCCTCCAGTTGTCCACCGATTTCCTGGCCGACGGTACCGCCTTGCAGCGCCTGCTCCTGACCGTGGTGGACCTCGGCGCACTCATCGGCGCCGTGTGGATCCTCCGATCGGAGAGTCCCCCCGCAGAGATCGCCGACAGGGCATGGTGGAAGCTGTTCCGGGTCTATCTGCACCTCGGAGTAGTGATGCTGGGCCTGGCCGTGGCCGGCAACCTGGCGGGCTGGTCGGACCTGGCGTTCGTGATCTCCGAGGGCGTGATTCTGGGCGCCTACATCGCGCTCGTTCTCCTGGTTGCCGTTCTGGTGCTTCAGCAACTCATCGCCGCGCTACCGTACACGTCGTTCGGGCGCTTGTCGCGCATTCTCACCCGCCACACCGGACTGGTAACAAAGAACCTCAGCCGGCTGATCCAGGCCCTGGCAGTGGTCTTGTGGCTGATCATCTCCGCCGACGTGTACGAGGTGCGAGACTGGTTCGGGGGTGCGTTCCTTGATTTCCTGGCAGCTTCCCTGACCATCGGAGTGCTGGACGTTTCCGTGGGAGATGTGCTGGCCTTCGTGGTGACGATCTGGGCGGCTTTCCTGTTGTCGCGCATCGTCCGTTTCATCCTGACAGAGGAGATCTTGCCTCGCTTCCAGCTCGAGCGGGGTGTGGCGAGCGCCGTCTCGACGCTCGTTCACTGGTTGATCGTTGCGCTTGGTGTTATCGCGGCGGCCAGCGCGGCCGGTCTGGGCGGGAGCCAGCTCACGGTCGTTGCAGGCGCGCTTGGCGTCGGCATTGGCTTCGGACTCCAGGCCGTTGTCAACAACTTCATCTCCGGACTGATCCTGATCTTCGAGCGGCCGATGAAGGTGGGAGACAAGATCGAGGTCGGCACGTTGCTGGGAGAGGTTCGGCGAATCGGCATGCGTGCAAGTGTGATTCGCACCTTTGACGGCGCCGAGGTGGTGGTGCCCAACGGCAACCTGACTACCCAGCATCTCATCAACTGGACGCTCTCGGACCAGCGTCGGCGCGTCGAGGTGCTGGTTGGGGTGGCCTACGGCACCGATCCGCAGACGGTGCTCCGGCTCCTTGCGTCGACCGCTTCGGAGCACCCGGAGGTCCTCAAGCACCCCGAACCCGACGCCTTGTTCAAGGGATTCGGCGAGAGCTCGCTCGACTTCTCGCTCCGCTTCTGGACAGCCAGCTTCGACGAGTGGATTCGCGTCGGCAGCGAGGTGACCGTTGCAGTGAACAACGCGATCGTCGGGGCCGGTATCGAGATCCCATTCCCGCAGCGAGATCTCCACGTACGCTCGATCAGTCCGTCGGCGTCCGGGAAGCTGGACCTGGCCCCGGAGCAGGCTCCGGACCGACAGGAGCAGGAATCATGAGCAGACACTTGCGATCCGGGGGCGTTCTGCTCCTCGTGGCGCTCGGGTTGTCTCTGAGCGGATGCCGGGACAGCGCCCCCGCAACACCGCCCAACATCCTCTTCGTGATGACGGACGACCACGCCTCGCACGCCATCTCCGCGTACGGCTCCGTCATCAACCGCACCCCGCATATCGACCGCCTGGCCTCCGAGGGAATGCTGTTTCGAAACGCGTTTGTGGCCAACTCGATTTGCGCACCCAGCCGGGCGGCGATACTCACCGGCCAGTATGGCCACCTGAACGGGGTGATGACCAACCGGGAGCGCTTCGACAGCACCCGTGTGACGTTCCCGCAGCTACTGCAGGAGGCTGGTTACCAGACGGCTATCGTCGGCAAGTGGCATCTCAAGTCTCCGCCTGTGGGCTTCGATCACTGGGAGGTGCTGCCGGGCCAGGGAACCTACTACAACCCCGTGTTCAGGACGGCTGACGGCCCGGTGGATCACACCGGCTACGTGACCGATCTCATCACGGACAAGCTGCTGGACTGGCTGCGCTCGGAGCGCGACCCGGGGCGGCCGTTCCTTCTCATGTTCCAGCACAAGGCGCCTCACCGCGCCTGGGAGCCGGGACCAGATTACCTGACGATGTACGACGAAAGGCCGATCTCCGAACCGGAGACCCTGTTCGACGACTACTCGGGCCGGACCAGCGCGGCGGCGGAGCAGGAGATGACGGTGGAGCGGCATCTCTTCGATCGTGATCTCAAGCTGATCCCGCCGCCCAATCTGAACGAGGATCAGCTCGCGGCCTGGAACGCTGCCTACGATCCAAAGAACGATGCGTTCGCCGAGGCCGGCCTGGAAGGGGACGACCGGGTGCGCTGGATATACCAGCGTTACATCAAGGACTACCTCCGCACCATCGCCTCGGTCGATGACAACGTCGGGCGGGTCCTGCAGTATCTGGACGAGTCAGGGCTGGCAGACAACACGGTGGTCATCTACACGTCGGACCAGGGCTTCTACCTGGGCGATCACGGCTGGTACGACAAGCGCTGGATGTACGAGGAGTCGCTACGGACGCCGCTGATTGTCCGCTGGCCATCCGTGATCGAACCGGGATCGGAAACAGGCCAGCTGGTCCAGAACCTGGATCTCGGCCCGACCATGCTGAACCTGGCCGGCGTCGATGTCCCGGAGTGGATGCAGGGCCGCAGCCTGGTCCCGCTACTCAGCGGCCCCCCGCCCGGCGAGTGGCGGGACGCGATTTACTACCAGTACTTCGAGTACCCGGCCGTCCACATGGTCCGGCGGCACCGCGGCGTTCGGACCCATCGCTACAAGCTGATCCACTTCTATGAGGTCGACGAGTGGGAGCTGTTCGATCTGGAAGAGGATCCGCGCGAGCTGCGGAGCGTTTACGGAGATACTGCCTACTCGGACGTGCAGGCGGCGCTGAAGACGCGGCTCGCGGAGCTGATGGTGCAGTACGCGGTCCCGGAAGATGACCCGGTTCCCTACCCCGACGGCTGACCGGCTAGCCGCCGGACGTCCCGTCTGGCCGGCCTATTTCGTCCAGACCACCACCGCCCCGCAACCTTCGGTCGCGCCTGTATACTCAGCGGGCGTCTCCGACGCTCGCCGGTACACCTCGATTCCGGCAATCTCTCCCGGCACCAGGAACGAGTCGATTCCGTCGAACACGCTCAGTCCCCGACTATCCAGACGGAACAGCCGCACGTGGATATTGTCGATGTAGAGATCGGCCGGGCACGGAACGAAGCTCACCTGCCCGCGACCCGGGCTGACGAGGCGCTTCTGGTTGCCAAATACGACCAGGTTGAAGCAGGTGCCGGAGCAGACGCGAAGCAGATCCGTGGACGGGATCATCTCCAGCATGTGGCTCACCCGGACCGGATTCCGCCGCTCGACATCCTCGTAAGTCATGAACTTGCCGAGTCCCAGGCGCTCCATGAAGCGCTGCCTCTCGTAGAATCCTCGTAGATCCAGCTTCGGATGGCGAACCATGGACACCACGAGGGGCTCCATCTCGATCGCCTGCGCTGCGAGCCGGATCTGCATGTCCACCGTGCGGCTGGGAGGAACGGCAATTGGACGCTCCACTTCGCCGTACCCGATGTGGTGAATCTCCAGGCTGTAGTCGCCTGGAGGCACATCCGGAATCAGGAAGTAGCCCTGAGCGTCCGAGAGCGCCTGAAGCCCGACGAGAGGCAATGACAAGATGGCGCCTTCGATCGGCCGCTCGGTCTCGTTGTCCGTCACTCGGCCCAGTACCCGGCTGGGGCGGTCGTCCGCTGACTCCAGCTGGCCGCCGATTGCGACAGCCAGGTCCTGAACCGCCGGATCGGACGACAGCACCGTCGTTTCCAGGGCGCTTGAGTGGCCGGCGAACCATGCCTGCAGGTTGACTGTCACGCCTACCGGGAGGTTGCACAGCAGGTAGCCTCCAGCCGCGTCAGTCTGCGTCTGGGTCCGGGCCGATTCGGTGGGTCCGCTCGGCTCCCACGTGGCTATCACCTCCACACCGGGCAACGCGATGTTCGAGGAGGCGTCCCTGACCATGCCTGTAAGCGAGCCCGCACGATCCGGAGCGGACGCGGCTGGGCATTCCTGGGCGGTCAGGATGGCGGGAACGAGCAACAGGCTGGCTGCGGCCATCGCGATCCAGTATGCCCTCACCTTCCAGGCTGCGATTCGGCTCTGCATAGCTCCTCACGGCGGCCGTCGGCGCGCCCCTGCCGGCAAAGTTCACTGGTACACACGCTCCACTACCCAGACACCTGAGAATGGAGCCGCGTTGGGAGGAGCCAGTGGCACTTTGCTGGCACACGGGACCACGTGCCGCTAGTTTCGGTTGTCCCCACCCTTGCATTCGCGAGACTTGTTCGCCCGGGCCGCTGGCCCGTGTGTATTCCCTTCCACAAGGAGGAAACCGTGAGGAAGATCCCGATCATCATGTGTCTGCTGGCCATCTTCGCCGTGCCTGAGGCGGTCCACTCGCAAACCATGGAAGAGATGGCACCGCCGATCATCGTGATGTCGCAGTACAAGTGTGACCCGGATCGCATCAGCGACATCATGCAGGAGGCCGAGCTCCAGCTACCCTACTGGGAGGAGCTTAAGGCTGCAGGCAAGATCTGGGACCAGGGCATGTACGTGCATCAGTGGGCCGACGAGTGGAACATCGGTAGCTACATTGTCGCCGCCGACATGGAGTCTGCCGTCGCCGCCAATGGTGAAGCCAATGAGAAGTTCGCCGCCGATCATCCCGACGTAAACGCTCTCGGAGAGGCGTGCCCTGTGCACCGCGACAACTTCTACATGGGTGGGGTGTCTGCAGAGGTAGAGGGAGTCGAAGTTGCCGAGGGTGGCAACCCGACGCTCGTCCTGTCGTTCTACCAGTGCGATACGTCTCGCATCGGCGAGGTACTGGATGAGTACGCGGAGCACACCAACCCCGTGTACGAGGAGCTGATCCGGGGAGGTAAGCTCCGCGGCGCCGGTTCGTTCTCCCACATCTGGGCCGACGAGTGGAACGTGGGCTTCTTCGTGGTCGCAGAGGACATTCCGACCTTCATCGGAGCGTGGGAAGAGTCAGGCGAGATGCTCCCCGAGGGCGCCAGAACAGTCATCAACGACGCGTGCCCGACCCACAAGGACGGCTTTTACGTGCTGGGTCCGCGCACAGGAGACTGATTTTCGGGTCTAGCTGATCGACCTGTAAGTGAAGAGGGGGTGGCCAAGGCTGCCCCCTTACTTCGTCGCTATGTAACGATGTTGCACTGGCTCGGCCTGTGCCGGGCCTTGCGGAGATCGACTGGTCTCAGTCGGGCAGCAGGAGCTCCAACCAGTCCTCACCAGCTGTCCACGTCACGCTCGATTCAGCCCCCGGCCACTCCCCATCGGCCAGGAGGTCCTGTTCTCCGTCCGCCTCTACCTGGATCTGGCGGCCACGGAGGAGTCTGATGCGAGGGTGGGATGTGTGGGTGCCCTTGAAGAGAGCCGGGATGAGACGAACGAGCTCGCGCTTCGACAGCTCTTCCAGGACTACCACGTGGAGCTCACTCTCGGACGGAGAGGCGCTGGGAGCTACCCTGAAACCGCCGCCGTAGAACGTCGAGTTTGCGACTGCGATCGCCACGACTCGCCCGGTCCAGACCTCATCGTCAACGGTGATCCTGGCCTTGAACGGCCGCCACTCCGGTAGAGCGCGGAATACGCACGTCAGGTAGCCGAGCGATCCCGGGAACCAGCCCTTCCGTTGCTGGGCGAGCCTCCCGACCGTGGCGTCAAACCCAAGGCTGGCAACCGTGGCGAAGGGAGTGCCGTTCACGCGAGGTATGTGTACTCGCGCACTCCTGGGGCCATCGGCGTTGTAGCTCAACGCACCGGCTGCTGAACGGATGCCGACCGCACGTGCGAAATCGTTACCTCTGCCAACCGGGAGGAGGCCGAACGGGATGTCGGCCTCTAGTAGCGCCGGTAGCGCCGCGTGGAGGGTGCCGTCTCCTCCGACAAGCAAAACGGCATCATGAGCGTCTTCCCTCGCCGACCGGATGCGGGCTCGCATCTCGTCGATCGACGCGGGCGCGCTTCGAACGAACTCGTGGGGCGCGTCGGTCTGCCGGATGAGAAAGGCGTCCAGCACCGTTAGCGCGCGGCCCCCTGCCGCCTGTCGGTTCGCCAGCGTCAGGATGCGCACGGACGCGTCGGGGCTATTGGTGCCTGCAATCCTGCTCGGCCCGGGCTGACGCGGCGCGCCTGTGCGCTACCCGAGACGGAACACCTCGTCATGCTCTCGAACACGGTCATCTACTTTGACGCCTACTTCCTGGCCCTTGTGGGCCAAGTCTACCTGGTCGTGCTCGATCTGGATGGACGTGATCTGCTGCTGAAAGTCCGTAGTGTGGCCCCGGAAAGAGACCAGGTCACCTACCTGCAGCTCGTCCACCAGCTTGATGGCGCACACCATAGGCTTGGCGAAGAAGTGCGAGACGGTTCCGATGTGTACCTCTTCCATGCGATCCTCCTCCTGCAGCCGTGGATGGCTCCAGGAGAATCGTGGGACGTGACTGGAGGTGTTGGCAATGGGGTTGACCCGCCTGACCTCCCGCGACGCGGCCCTCGACTTCCGCCCAAGTCGGCTAGCAGGCACATTCCAAAGTAGCATCGTGGCCATCTGACGATTCCCGAACTTGTTCGCTAGTTGGCTCGTGTGGCACCATCGATTCGTACGAACAGTCCCTGTCCCGCAGGTACCCGCACCGCGTTCAGGTCGATGGACTGCTCGGCCTGTAGACCCTCGACCCCCGGCGCGAACGCGATAACGTCCTCTTCGAGACCAAGCGCGGGCAGGTCGATGCGCAGGTTCACAACGACATCTTCCTCGGACCAGGACGCGAGGGCGATCAATGCGCCATCGGGACGCACATAGGTCGTTGCCAGGACGTCCGGATGGTTGGTGCGTGCCGGCGCTTCCTCCAGCCAGTAGCCGAGCATGCGGCTCCGCTCGATGCCGAAGTCGTTCATGAGCGCCCAGACAGGTCGCGGATCGACGTTTCCGTACTTCCGTGTCGTCATCCCGTAGAGCATGCCCCGGTAAGGGTGCCCGCCATCCTGCAGCATCTCGCCCATGAGACCGAAGGGGAGCCCGGACACCTCCGTCATCCAGTAGTCCTCCCTCTGGCCGTAGTCGAAGTACTCCCCGAACCAGAGCCGCGAGAGGAACGGGAAGTGCTCCATGTACAGCATGGCGCTGTTAATGAAGCCGTCGCGGACGTTGAACTGGTTGGCCGAGTGCAGGTCGATGACGATCTCGTCGCGATGCTCGCGAAGCACCGTGACCATCCGCTTCACCGTCTCACGGCTGAACGCGATGTCGTCCAGATAGAGCCCATCGATGTGCTGGTTCCGCGCCAGCCAGCGGAGGCCCTCGATGTAGTAGTTCGTCCAGCGCGACGTGCCCTTGTTGAGCATGGCGGCGTCGTCCACCCGCCAGGCATGCCAGGCCGAGTGGTACCCGTCCACCAGGTGCTCCTGCATCCATGAATGGCCGCCGCCCTCGCCGTCGTTGAGGATCTCATCGCCCAGGCTGCGAAGCGCAAACAGCTCGTGCGCCCTGTACGTGAGCTCCCGGATCGTGTTGTAGAGCTTGACCTTGATCCCCTTGTCGTGCGCCTCGCCGATGTAGGCCGCCAGTTCGTCCACTGCGAAGAAGGGGTAGTTGATGTACGGGTTGATCTCGTTGGCGTGGTGGATGTTGACGACGGTTCCGCCCCACGCCCGGACGGAATCGACCGGGACGTACTGGTGCACGAAGCGGGTCGCGAAGTGCGTCTCGGTATCGATCGGCTTGAACGGGGTGATCAGCAGCCGGAGGTTGAAGTTGAGCGTGTCGCCCGCGCTCACCGTGCGAGGACCCGAGTAGTTGTCCGCCACGACCGCGTCCGCGGTCTCGCGGATCCGGATCCCACCCCGCCCATCGTTGAACCAGGACGGCGGCATCCGGAGCGGCTGGTTTTGATAGAAGTTCGTGTTCAGGGGGCGTGCATAGTTGTTGTCGCGGAGAACGTACTGGAGCCCTTTGTGGACGGCACCCAGCCAGACGCCCTCCTGGTGGTTCTCGATCGCCCAGCTCCAGTCGACGCTGGCGGGTCGGCGTCCGCCCGGACGACCGAGACCGAGCATGTAGTCGGCGCCGTCGGGGGCGTAATGGACCGGCAGCGAGACATCGTCCACCTCGACATCGGCCAGGGCCACGAGCGCGATCCGATAGTCCAGCATGCCGTCGTACTCGAGCCGCCCAGCGACGGTCATGCGAAACCGCTCGGAAACGCTCTCGGCCGTCCAGTTGGCCGAGCCGCGCGACTCCTGGCCAACCTCGAACGGCTCGGAGGCGAAAACCTCCGTCTCGCCACCAACCGTCAAGATAAGCTCGAGCGGCCGGGCGAGAATGGGCTCGGGCTGCTCGGCAAACCCGGTCAGCTCCGGAGTGAAGAACGAGAGAATTCGCTCCGGCAGCCCCGTCTCGGCTAGCTCCACCCGGCGGCCCAGGATCGTCAGGGCGTGGCCGTCCAATTCCACGGGCTCGAACGGCTCGATGATGAAGTCGGGGTCGTCGCCAGCCGTGGAGTCGAGCCACGCGAGTCGGGTCACCAGGTCCGGCTCGTCGGTGCCGCCGTTCGGTGCGTTCCCGTCGAGGACGACGAGCGAAACCCGAACCGACTGCTCGCCGCGATCCCGCGCGCTGACGGTAACGGTGCCCTCGATGGTCCCCGGGTCCTGGTCAGTAGGCACGCGAATGCCGATCCACAGCGGGAGCACCTCGCCGGCCGGTACCGACACGTCCTTCTCGAACGGTACGCCGCTTCGGTCGATCCCCGCGCAGTTGAAGCACGTCAGGGTTTCCTGCCACTCGGCCGGGAAGCCCTGGAACGACACCCGAACGTCGGTCAGCGGCGCGTTCCCTGCGACCAGCGCGAGCTGAAACGTGAACGCCTCGTCGCGGAGCACCTGACTCTCGAAGAGATCGGACCGACCCTGCCGGGCCCAATGCTCGGGAATGAATCGCCGCATCCGCACCGGGCGGTCCCGATGCTCGGGCACCACCGTCCACCCACCAGGCGCCCCATCCAGGAAGGCGGCGGCCTCGGCTTCAGTGGCAGTGATCTCCATGGGAAAGAAGCTGTGGAAATCGTCGACCGATTCGATCCGCACCGTTCGAGCCCGCGGAAGCTCCGTTGTCGCCGCGTCTGCCGCCCACGCCGGATCGGCCGGGTCGGTGAGATCGTCAGGGTACGTGACCGTCGGATAGTAGCTGCCCGTGGACTCCCACGGCATGTAGTAGACGTGGTAGATCGAAGAGCCCTGGTTTGGCTGGAAGACGACATCGCCCGAGGCTCGCTCCACTCGCTCGACCACCACGTTCCACACGCGCTCTCCCGTCTCGGCATCGACCACCACGATCGACTTCGAGGCGGGATCCACATCATGGCGCCGCCACGGAATGGTGACCCGGACCGCTGAGGCGCCAGGGCTTCCATCGTTGACGACGACGGCGCGGTGGTTGCCCCACGAGGTTCCGGCTTCGCCGGCCGGAAGGTGCGGCTCCCAGTTTCCGGTGCGCCACTCCACGCCATCGACCGTGGTGGCCAGCGGTGGAGCCCGGTACAGCCTCACCGGATCCTGGTTCGCATCGGCACACGAGCCCACCAGGAGCAGCATCCCCACGAGCAGGGTCCCCGGGAGCACTCCAGCGCGAGACCCGAACCGCCGGGCCGGGGTCCTTGCCGTCCTCATTCTCATCCCTCCAGCATGAGTACGCGGCGAAGCAGGCGACCGTCGAGATCCTCGAACAGCCCCGGCGCCTCGTCCGCCAACGAGGCGAATGCCGCCCCGACGCTCTTCCCACCTGCGATGGCTTCGGCCCAGCGAGCGGCAAATTGGCCCGCCTCGACGTTGGGCCAATTATCCGAGGCCACCTGCGGCGCCACTTCGGATCCACGGCCCAGCGCGTGCAGCGCCGCGATCGCGAGCAGGTCGAGGCGACTCCGCGGGCCGCTGCCGGGCGTCCCGTCCAGGACCGCCCGGTAGGCGAGTCGGGCAGCCTCCTCATTCCCGAGTCGTCCCTCCGCGCGCCCGAGCAGGAACCGCACGAGGCGCTCCTCCGGCGCGTACGGTCGCCCCTGGCCCAGTGACTCCGGCCATTCCAGCGCGGCACGAAGGTGCTCGCGCGCATCAGCCGCCCGCCCGGCCTCCAACCGGTCGAGGGCCACAAGGGTGTGGGCCTGTTCGTACAGGCGGTGGCTCTCGCTCGCGTTCTCGGATGGCAGAACCTGAATTCCCTCCAGAAGCTCCAGTGCCCCGGCGGGCTCGTTCGCGTGGAGCAGCGCCCGGACTTCAAGCAGCTTCAAGTTGAAGTCGTCCGGGAAGCGATTCCGGGCCGCGCGCGAGACATTCAGCGACGGCTCGAAATCTCCCCGCATCTGGAGTTGCTGAATCAGCAACACGGGATAGGCCCGTGTCGCCGGGTCGAGTTCGACGGCCCTGGCAAGGTCGGGGATCGGATCCGCCGCCTGACGGGAGGCGAGAAGCAGCCCGCGCGCCGCGTACGCGACGGCTTCGTCCGGGCGGTCCTGCAGCGACTGGAGAAGCGGGACCGCTTCCCCAACGCGGCCGAGACCCCACAGGTTCAGCCCTCTCAGGTATGTCCACGCCCAATGACCGGATTGTTCGTCGGCCCACTCGAGGACGGCCAAAGTCTCTGTGCGAAACGGGAATTGGAACGCCACGTCGGGCTCCGCGGGGAGGAGAGCTGGATCTCGATGAAGGTAGGCCCTCCACACCGCACTTATCGGCTCCAGCGGCGCGAAGTCGGGGCCCAGAAGCACCAGCGCGTCGTCCCCGAGCCCGAGATTCGCGTACCGGATGGCGAGCTCCAGCTGCGTCTGCCCGGGGAACTCGCCTCCGTACCGGTCCGCGAGCCGCTGTGCGGTCTCTGGCTCTGGGCCCGGAGTCGCCAGGTACCGCTCCGCTTCCACGAAATGGTGAAGCGGGTCGATGGCCTCCAGCTCGGCCAGCGCCTCGGCTGTGACCGCCGCGTCCCGGCTCCGCCTCCCTGCGATGGCGAGCGCGCGCCAGCCAGGGATGCCGTAGCGGTCATAGTCGATGGCGAGCCGCGCGTACCGCATCGCCTCGCCGTATTCCTCTGACGCGATGGCCAATTTCGCGAGCTGGACGTACGCCGCCGACCGATAGGCCGTGGAGCGGGCCGCGAATCCGAAGCTGTCGTGCGCGTCGGCGGTCCGGCCGAGGGCCTGGTAGATGATCCCCGCCAGGAAGTTGGCTTCGGGATCGTACGCATCCAGCTGAAGCGCCGGGGTAACGTGCTCCAGGGCGAGGTCGAACCGGCCGCTCCGATAGTCCAGGTCGGCCATGCCGATCCGCGCGTCCTGGTTCCATGGCTCGACTTCCAGCGCGCGTTCGTACAGGGCTCTTGCCGGCTCGTAGCGCCGGGCTTTGCGCAACTCGTTCGCCTCGAAGACCAACCTGTCCGCTTCGAGGATGGCGGGCATGGCCGAAGCAGGAGTTGCGAAGGGCCGCGACAGCTCCCTCGTGGAGGGATCTGAGCGATAGTCGAGGTCGAGCGCGGCCAGTCGCACTCGGTATGGCTGACCCGGTGCCACGCGAGCTGTGGTCCGCACCGGGTCGAGCGCCGAGAACTGGATGGGTCTGCGCTCGATGCTCTGGCCCGCCGACCAGATCTCGAGTGTGTCGACAATATCACCGAACGCGTGCACGGCCACTTCGAGCCGGTCACCCGTCAGCTGGACGTGCATGGCTCCCTCTCGAGAAGCGTCCGTGAGGCCGCCGATCCCTTCGAGCGGGAACCAGGTCTCGGTCCAGCGGCTGGCCGACAGCGGATCGAAGGCCGCCTGCGTGATCGGGTTCGCGTCGGCGCCCGGCGAGTATTGCACGAAGAGACGGCCTGCCTGGAACTCGACGTACTGGCCGTCGGTGTCGGTGAGCAGGTCCTCCCAGACCCCTCCTTCTCGCGACAGCGCCCACAACCAGAGCTTCTGGCCCGGCATCTCCTCGTACCGCGCCCAGTGACCGAAGCCGTAGTCATCGTCGTGGTAGTAGCCACCAAAGAAGTCGTTCAACTCCCCCACGACGTGATAGGACTTGTGACCTGCAAACGTGTTGTTCCGGTACAGGGGGAGGTAGCGGCCTTCATCATCGACCGGCCAGCTCTTCAGGTTGCCCGAATGCTGGAGATATCCGTTGCCCGGGATCGACATCTCGAGATCGTCGCGCGCGAACGCGGCGGCCGTCATCCAGTTGTAGTAGGGCTGCTGGAGCGGCGTGGGGTTGTACCAGAGCACCCGGGTCTCGAAGTACGCCCGGTCGGCGGGCAGCCGGATCTCGACCCGCCAGTGAGTGCGCGAGGGGAGGTCCATGCTGCCGACGAAGCAGCTCACGCTCCCGTCGTCGTTCTCTCTCAGGGTGTAATCGACCGGGGTAGCCGTCGCCGGGGTGTGACCGATGACGCCGAAGTTGAATTCGATGCCGCCCGAGGTCCATGGACCGCGGAGCGCAATATTTCGAAACTTCATCACCTCGTTTCGATAGATGAACTCGTGTCCGGTCCGCTTCACGATGGCTCCCCAGACCTTGCCCCCCACCTCCGGCAGGACGAAGACCTCGATCAGGTCGTTCTCGAGATGCACGACCTTCCACTCGCGAGGCTCGGACGTGGTCGAATAGCCCTCGAAAGAGTGGTAGGGATAGAGCCGCGGGTCCCTGGCGAGCATCGGGATCGGGTTGGGTTCGGAGAACGGATAGGTGTCGAGCGTGCGGATCTCCTCGCTTATCCGTGCCCGCTGGGCGTCGGCGTCCATCGGAACCGCGAGAGCCAGCACGATGAGCACCGGAAACAGCGTGGATCGTGACCTGGGCATGTGGACCGTGTCGAGGTTAGGGAAAGCTGTGGTGCGCCGGGATCGGTCTGAAGTTGGGTCGGGAGACCCGATTTCGAAACCGCGGTGGCTCGGCGGACTGGAATGAGCCCGGCTGGACTCGCCGCGGATTGCTCCGGGTACCGCCTAGAGGCGGGCGCTGGGCACCCGACCTTGGGATGATGAGCTGCTGCTGTGCTTGTGCTCCTGGCTGCGCGGGGTTGGGATTCGTGGCTACGGCCAGTCCACGATTGGACAGCCCCTTCTTGTTCACGGCCTCATTCACGACCTCGCGGGCCGCCTGCCGGTACTGTGCGTAAAAGCGCATCCCGTGCACGACTCGCGCATCTTGGAGCTCCTTCGAGTCCTCTGCGTACTCGGGCACCTAGGCAATCGCCCGGTCTAGCTCGGCCTCGAGCGCAGCCATCTGGTCGGCATACTTGGACGACTCTGGCGAAGGAGCCTGTAGCGCACTCGGCTGGAAACTGCCGTCCTCAGAGCCACCGGATTTCTTGGAGGCTGGGGAGCTGAGGGAGACGGCCGGCTGATGGTGAGAGAGAAACGTGCACATGAAACGTGCACAACCGTACCAACCGATGTCCTACCGAAAGAGCGTAAGTCCTTACAGGGTTTTAGTGGGCCCGGCAGGACTCGAACCTGCGACCTTGGGATTATGAGTCCCCTGCTCTAACCAACTGAGCTACGGGCCCGCGCAGCGTATGGACTGCGGACGACCATTTTACCCCGCACCGTCCACCGTGTCGACTACCGCCGACAGGCCCCGCTTGATCCATCGAGCGGGCCATCTCCTCCCATATCGCACCCGCAGCACCGAAAGGCGGGTTGCTGTCCGCCTCATGCCGGTGGTGCGGGGAGTCTACTCCGGTCGCATCGCCTGCATGGGATCCACGCGCGTGGCTCGCTCAGCGGGAATCCAGCTCGCCACCACCGCCACGGCTACCAGCACGGCTATCGCTCCGGCGAACGCCCGCGGGTCCGTCGCTCCCACCCCGTACAGCAGGCCGGACAACACCCGGGTGATCGTCAAAGCGCCAACCAGGCCGACGACTACCCCAATGACAGCGGTGAGACCTGCCTCTTTCAGCACCATCCGCCGTACGTCTCCGGCTCGAGCACCCAAAGCCATTCGCACCCCGAACTCACGGTGGCGCTGCGCCACGGCATACGAAAGCACTCCATAAATGCCCATGGTGGCAAGCAGCAATGCCAGCCCGGCGAAGGCCGAGAGCAGGCGTGCCGCGAAACGCCGTTCGGCAATGGAGTCTTCGAATATCTGGCCCATGGTGGTCATTGAGGCCAACGCGATATCCGGATCGAACGCCCGTACCTCAGCGCGCAGCGCACCAACGACGCCCGAGGACCCGACGGTCCGCACGGCCATGGCCATGCCGCGCCACGCGAAGCGAAGCGGTCCTGCCGTGGTCTGTCGATGAGGCACGTACACGACGCCGCGAATCTCGTCACCCGCTCCGAAGTAGCGGATATTCTCCACGACCCCCACGATCTCGCGGTACATGTTCTCGTCCCTCCAGGACCGTACCCGCTTCCCCAGTGCCTCCTCAGACGAGCCGAACATCTCTCGCGCGAACTCACGGTTCACGATAATCACCGGTACCGAGCGCTCATCGTCAGCCTCTGTGAACATGCGACCGGCTACCAGCGGCAGTCCCATGGTCTCGAAGTAGCCGGGCTGTACCACATCCCAGTTGCCGCGCACCTCTACGCCATCGGGAGGCTCCTGCCGACCCTCGGGTAGAAAGGACCGGAAGAGGATGAATCCGCCGCCCCCCAGTGGGAGCGACGACGTGGCAGTGGCACTCTCAACACCCGGGAGTGCGACGAGCCGTTCGCGAAGCTGTGTGAAGGCCGCCACGACCGGCCGGCCCGTCTCATAGCGAGCCGGCGGCAGTATCAGCTTGAACGTCACCATATCCTCAACGTCAAACCCCGGATCCACATCCCGCAGACTGGCCACGCTACGCAGCATCAGTCCAGCCCCGGCCAGCAACACGACCGCCAGAGCCAGCTCTGCACCCACAAGCACATTCAGGGTGCGCCGCCCACGTCGACCTCCTGTGCTGCCAAACGCAGAGTCCGCCAGTGCTCGCGAAGGCCCCTCACTCGATGCACGTAGCGCGGGAAGAAGGCCGAACACGATCGCAGAGGCCAGCGAGACGAGCAGCGCGAAGCCGAGCACCGTGGAGTTCAAACTGATCCGGTCCATGCGCGGCACGTCAGATGGCGCCAGAGCAATCAGGACTCGAATGCCGCCCGCCGAGAGGAGCACCCCGATCAAGCCGCCCACTACCGCCAGCATCAGGCTCTCGGCCAGCAACTGTCTCACGAGGCGGCCGCGTCCGGCCCCCAGAGAGGAGCGGATCGCGAATTCCCTGCCCCGACCCGTTGCCTGAGCCAACTGGAGATTCGCGAGATTGACGCAGCCGATGAGCAGTACGAAGCTGACAGCTCCGAGCAGGACCCAGAGAATCACCCGGGTCTCCTGTCCGACCATTCGTTCGGCGAGCGGAACGATGTCTGCGGAGCTTCCCTCGCGAAGCTGCGGCCAATCGGCCTCGATGCGCGCGGCGATCGCCCCGAGCTCGGCGCGCGCCCGTTCGAACGTCTGCCCGGCCTTGAGCCTCGCCAGCGAGCTGAAGGCAAAACTGTCTCTATCGCGCCACCCCTCCAGGCGCTCCGGCGTAGGCCGCAGGGGCAGATAGAGCTCGCCTTCCATGACATCCAACTCGGCTGGCATCACACCGATGACGGTGGTGGCCTCCCCGTTGAGTCGCAGCGTTCGGCCGGTGATCTCGCCATCGCCGCCGAAACGATCCTGCCACAGCTGGTGGGACAGCAGTGCCACTCGTGCCGCGCCGATTCCATACTCCTCGGAGGCTGGCAGCCTCCCCAGCACGGGCGCCAGGCCAAGCCCTTGAAAGAAGTCCTCGCTGATCTGCAGTCCGCGAACACGCTGCGCCTCGCCCGCTCCGCCAGCCAGGTCCAACGGCTCGCCGGCATAGACTGCCACGTACTCGAAGATGCCGGCCTTACGCCAATCCTCGTAGTCAGCGTAGTTGACGGATCCCGATCGGACGTCGCGCTCGGGCCAGGTCGCCAGGATCACGCCCAGCCGTTCGGAGCCGGGGAAGGGCCACGGCCGCAGAAGAGTCCCTTCGACCGCGCTGAAGATCGTTGCGGTAGCCGCCACTCCCACACCAACCGTCAGGATAGCGATGGCGGCGAACCCGAGGCGTCGGCGGAACAGCCGCAAGCCGTGTCGGAGATCGTGCAGCAAACCAAGCATGGGGCCCTCTCTCATAGGCGCGCGGAACCAGCTTTCTGGAGCAGAGATAGCCCGAGATGGAGAAAGGTTGCAGCAACCACGGAAGGCGGGCCGGCATCCAGCAATGAAGGAGAACCTACTCCGTGCCGAACAGCCTGTCCCCGGCGTCGCCCAGCCCGGGCAGGATGTACCCGTGCTCGTTCAGCTCCCGGTCCAGAGCGGCCACGAACACCTGTACGTCCGGGTGATCGTCCAGCATGCGCTGCACGCCTTCCGGGGCGGCCACGATGCACATGAGCCGGATCGCCCTGGCCCCAGACCGCTTGAGAAACCCGACCGCCGCACTCGCCGAGCCACCCGTGGCCAGCATGGGGTCGGTAACGATGAAGTTCCGCTCCTCGGGCCGAGGAGGGATCTTGAAGTAGTAGTCCACCGGCTCCAGAGTCTCGTGTTCCCGCTGCAATCCTATGTGACCCACTCGCATAGTCGGCAGCAACCGCATGACACCTTCCACCATGCCGAGGCCGGCACGCAGAATCGGAACCAGCGTCACCCGATGTCCCTCCACGTGTTGACCCGTCATCACTTCCAGAGGGGTCTCCACCTCGTGCTCGTACAGATGCAGATCCGCGGTGACCTCGTAGGCCATGAGCATGGCGATCTCGTCTACCAGCTCCTGGAAGATCTTCTTGGACGTCTCCATGTCGCGGAGCAGCGAGACCTTGTGCTTGAGGAGCGGATGCTCGATGACGGTGAGGTTGGGGAAACGATCCGTCGGGATTCCATGCAGTCCCGGGCCTGTCGGAGGACGACCGCTCATCGAACCACCCTGATTGTGGGACGCTCGGATTCCGGTAGCACGGACCCTATGACGGCGGCCGCATAGCCCGCGCCAACCCACGCCTCGGCGACACTGGGTCCCTGATCCGGGGGAACGAAGGCCAGCAGGCCGCCCGAAGTCTGCGCGTCGCACATGATCGTTCTCAGTGAACCAGCGACGTCCGAGGCCCATTCCACGTTCGGCTCCACGGCTCTCTGGTTGCGCTCGGTGCCCCCGGGGACGCAACCTTCCGCCGCCAGCTCGAGGGCTCCCGGGAGGAGTTCCACAGCTCCGGCCCGCACAATGGCACCCACTTCCGACGCGCAGCACACCTCCATGAGGTGGCCCAGCAAGCCAAACCCGGTGACGTCCGTCGCCGCGTGCACGTCGAACGCGTCCAGTGCTTCCATTGCCGCCCGGTTCAGGGTTCGCATGGAGGCAACGGCGGTCTTCACCGACTCGGCTTCCGCCGTCCCGCGCTTGATTCCGGTCGTAATTACGCCCGTTCCGAGTGCCTTGCCGAGCACGATGGCATCCCCGGTTTGCGCGCCCTTCTTCAGGTACAGCCTGTCGGGGTGGGCGAGACCCACCGCGACCAGGCCAAACTTCGGCTCCGGGTCGTCAATCGAGTGGCCGCCCACCACCGGGACGTCCGCTTCCTCGCAGACTTCAACCGCCCCCCTTATGATCCCGGCGATCACTTCGTGCGAGAGCTTGTCCTTCGGGACCGCCAGGATGTTGAGTGCGAACAGCGGCGTGGCGCGCATGGCGTACAGGTCGCTCAGCGCGTTAGCCGCCGCGATCGCCCCGAAGTCTTCCGGATCGTCCACGACGGGAGTGAAGAAGTCCAGGCTGACCACGAGCGCACGTTCCCCATCGAGCCGGTAGACTGCCGCATCATCCGGCGTCTCCAGGCCCACGATCAGGTTGTCGCTGCGGGCGGCAGGTATGAGGTGCAGAATGCTATCCAGGTCCTCCGGACCCAGCTTGCACGCTCAACCGGCGCCGTGCGAGTACTGCGTCAGCCTCGCAGCTTCGGAAGAAGGTGTGTTCATGGTCGGGAAGCTACCGACGGCCTATCGCTTGCGCCAACAGCACAAAACCGCGCTATCTTCAAGCAGAATTCCTTCCCCGAGGCAGGGCATCCGGTGTCATGACTTTGTTCGAAGGCGACCGTAGCGGCGGAGGCCGTCGCTGGCCGTGGAGCCAGGATCACGACACGCTCCGTCGGCGGATGGTGGAAGATCAGATCCGTCGACGCGGCGTCACCGATCCGCTCGTGCTTGAGGCCATTGCGGCCGTCCCCCGACACCTCTTTGTGCCCGCCAACGAGGAGGCAGGATCGTACGGAGATCACGCCCTTCCTATCGGGTTCGGGCAGACTATCTCGCAGCCGTTCATCGTGGCTCTGATGACGGCGGCGCTCGAGCCGCGGCCCGGGCTGCGAGTTCTCGAAATCGGCACGGGCTCCGGGTACCAGGCCGCGGTCCTTGCCGGCTGTGGGATGGTCGTGTACTCGGTAGAGCGAATCCCGGAGCTGTTCGAAGTGGCGCAGCACAATCTCACCGCATCGGAATACGCGGGCCAGGTCCGCCTTCGATTGGCCGACGGCAGCCGCGGCTGGGAGGAGGAGGCGCCGTTCGACCGGATTCTGATCACCGCTGCGGCGGCATCCGTTCCGCACGCCATCGCCGAGCAACTGGCCGTGGGCGGCGTGCTGGTAGCGCCAGTCGGAGACCCGTACCTGCAGACCATCTACCGGTACAGGAAGCGGGTGGATGGCAGCCTCGAGCCAGAGGCGCTGGAGGGGGCGCGGTTCGTACCGCTAATCAGGGATGATGATGGGGCTGATTAGGCCGGCGGTCCTACCAGTTCTTCTCGACCACCGGGTCCTTGTAGCGCGTCCGGCCCATCATCCGGTCACGGATGTCCGACTCGGCGTCCCCGGCCTGCTCCAGAAGTGCAGCCGCCTCTTCCGGGGTTAGCGGCCGGCGGTCCTGGCCTTGTGAGCCACCCTGAGGCGAGCCCTGAGCGCCACCACTTCCCTGCGAGGGCGCCGGCCCTCCCTGCTGACCTTCGCCACCTGACTGCTGCTCTTCCTCCTCCAGCCAGCGCTCCACCAGCTCCAGATTCCAACGGGAATCCTCGTCGGCCGGCAAATCTCTGAGGATCTGTCGAAACGCCTGCCTGGCTGCCAGCAGTTCGCCGCGGCGGGCTTCCGGTTCTTCGTCTCCCTGTCTGCCCGCCAGGGCGTTGGTGACACCGAAGTTGTAGAGACCGTAACGGCGGACCTGCTCGCGCTCCGAGCTGACGGAGCGCTGAAGGGGCTCGCGCGCCTCCACCCACTGCCCGTCCTCGAGGAGCGCGGTACCCAGGTTGTAGTGGTCAATCGGACGTTCCGAGCCTTCCGCGGCTGCCCGGTACCTGGCGACTATCTCCGACTCGTCCACCGGCGCGGCCTGCGGCGACTCCTCCTGCGCGGGCGCCTCCTGATCCTGCGCGGCGGCAATCGCCGAGGCGATCCACCACGGGCCCGCGACCAGCACGCCCGCCATCAGCCAGCGAGCAGGCCCACTCGGCCAGTCAGTCCAGTTGTTCGTCCGCCAGTTCATCCAACTCCTCACGTGACCCGTCTCTATCCCCTGATCCTACCCTTACTCTACCTTTATCCTACCCGCGCATGAACAGAAACGCTTCTCCCCACAGCAATCCGAATCCCAGCAGCAACATGATCCCGATCAGACCCTGGCCGGTCTCCTCGCCCGGAGCGGCCGTCTCGCTCACGCGCTCCACGACCCGTGCGATGCTCTCGCCGTCTGCTGGCAGGTACACGCCGCCCGTTGCGGCAGCAATGGACTCGAGCGTCGCGGCCTCCAGCTGAGTCACGACCACTTCGCCGTCGGGGCCGCGCAGGAACGACTCACCGCGCCGCCGCTCGAACGACGTCGCCGGATCCACCGAGGCATCACGACTGAGTGGGATCGGGCCGCCCTCCAGCGTGCCGATTCCGATCACGTGCACCTCGATTCCAGCGTCGCGTGCCCGCTCGATCGCCTCACCGGTCGATTGCTCGACCGTCTCTTCTCCATCGGAGAACAGGACAATGGTCTTCCTGGCCTCATCCACGCCGCCTGCGAGTAGATCCAGCGCCTGCGTAAGACCCGCGGCCAGCGAGGATCCACCCCGGCCGACGCTGGCAGGTCGTACGGCATCCACGAACATCCGCACGGCGCTGAGGTCGCTGGTGAGGGGCGAAAGGACATAGCCGCGGCCGGCGAAATAGACGACCGCGATGTTCCCGGGAAGGCGGACAGCCAGTTGGCGGGCCAGTTCCCGCTGCACCTGCAGCCGGCTGGGCTCCACATCCTCCGCAAGCATCGAGTTGGAGGCGTCGAGAACCAGGACCGTCTCCGCCCCTTCCTCGTCGGGCTCCTCGGGCTCCGGCGCCTTCCCGCCCGCTCCCGCCGCTACGCCGGCCAGCAAGCCGACACCGGCTGCGGTCAGGCACGCACGCACCCATGCCCAACGTGCCGAAGGTATACGCACGAACTGGCGCAGAATGGCCACATCTGCCAACCGGTCCCGTTCGCGTTTCGCCCTCCGGACACTCAGGGCGCGCAAGGCGAACGTGAGGGCCGCGGCCACGAACGCGATGGCCAGAACCTGCTGGTCAGCCGTCATGCCAGCACCCGCCGGGCCCGGGTGGCGCTTCCGAGGAGCTCCAGTGCCAGCGCCGCCAGGGCCAGGTACAGGACCTCACGCCGCAGCGTGACACGCTCTTCCGTACGCACTTCCTTGAGCGGCGTCTTCTCCAGCTCGTTGATGCGATCGTAGATTTCCGTGAGGCCCTCGGGATCCGTCGCGCGGAAGTACAGCCCGCCCGTGGTCGTGGCCATCTCCTCCAGAAGCTCGTCGTTCACGTGCACCCGCACGTTGGCGTACTGATATCCGAACGCGGTCCGGGCCACCGGGACGGGAGCCACACCGTCCCGACCCACTCCGATGGTGTACACCCGGATTCCCAGCGCGGCGGCCGCCTCCGTCGCCTCGACCGGCGAAATGCTGCCGCTGTTGTTGTCCCCATCGGTCAGCAGAACGACGATCCTCGATTCCGGCTCCAGCTCGCGGAGCCGGTTGGCGGCGGTGGCGAGCGCCACCCCGATAGCCGTCCCATCGCGAAGCTGCCCCGCCTCGAGACCCTCGACAGCCCGTTCGACCACGGCATGGTCCAGCGTCCCCGGGACCATGGTCAGGGCTTCTCCCGCGAACGACACCAGCCCTATCCAGTCCGATTCACGCCCCTCCACAAATCGGATCACCTCCCGTTTTGCCACTTCGATCCGATTGTCGGGGCGAAAGTCCTCGGCAAGCATGGAACTCGAGATGTCCACGGCCAGCATGATCCCGACACCTTCACGCTCCGTCTCGACCCGCTGCCAGACTCGCACCGGCTGTACCAGGGCCAGGATCACCAGGCCCAGCGCCAGGGAACGGAAGGCCGCTGGCCACAGCCACCACACCAGGCGCCCGGGTCCGCCACGGCGCTTGAACGGCGCATTCAGAAACAGCCAGCCCGCCGGGATCAGGAGCAGAAGAAGCAGGTAGGGCCAGTGCGTGCCGTCCAGATTCGTCACCGGACGTCTCCGTCCGCGGGAGCTTCGGCCGCCTCCGCCGCGGCCGTCGCCCGGGCCTCCTGCTCCGCTTTGGCTTCTTCCGCCTCGGCCGCCGGCTCCGCCGCTTTGGCTTCCTCCGCCGCTCTGGCCGCCTCGGCCGCCATGGCCGCGCTGTCTTCGCGCACCCATGCAACGCCGGCATCCACGGCCTCGAGCGGCACCTCCACGGATGGCGCCAGCCTGGCGAAGCGAACAAGCATGGACCGTTTCAATGCCCGGGCCAGATCCTGGTTTCCGTTCGCCAGCCCGCGCAGCGTAGAACCGGGCAGCCAGTTTCTCGTGGCCTGCGCGTAGTCACGCAGCGCGCCTTCCAGGCCGTCAAAGAACTCTCCACCGGCCAGCGCGCCTGCGGTCCACTCGATCCGGAGCCGCTCCAGGCGGTCCAGGGCTACGTCGGCCGGAGCGGCCAGACGACCCCGGAATACACCGCCGGTCTGATGCCGACGCCACGCCCAGTAGCCAAACCCCAGCGCCGCTGCCAGCAGCAGCAACCACCACCACGGGAACCCACTGACCCGCAGGAACGGCCGGGCCCCGCGCAGCTCCAGCTCTTCTGCATCCACGGGGAGCACGGAGGAAACCGTGAGCGAAGGTGGCTGGACCAGGATCCGTCGCTCCTGGTCTCCCTCTGCATACGCGATCTCAAATGCCGGAATCGTGTGGGAACCGGCGGTCCAGGCTACCAGGCTGTAGTACGCCCGCTGAACCCCGTCTTCGCCGCTCTGCTCCCGAAGTTGGACCGGGCCGCGCTGCTCGAATATTTCGTCGAGCGCCAGGACCGGCGGGAACGCGACCCTGGTGTCCGGCGCGGCACGCACGGTCACGCCCAGGACAAAGAGCTCTCCTACGCGCACCGTGTCCGGCTCGACCGCGGCCGCCGCCTGCACACCGGCCACCGCCCGCGGGGGCTCCTGTGCTTCCAGAGGGCGCGACAGGCCGGCCGGATGTGCAGCCAGCCCCACCCACACAGCGGCCGCCATGGCCCTCGTCGTGACGCGGTCCGCTAGACCGATCATCAGCGTCGTCGCTGCCTTGCGCGAGCCGCGAAGAAGGCCGCCAGCTCCGGTGCATAGGGCCGGTCCGTGTGGATCCGAATGCGATCCACATGGCAGCGACGAAACGTGCGATCCAGCTGGTCGTCCTCTTCCTGGCCCGCCGCGGCGAAGGCATCCCGCATCTTGCGGTTCGCGAGATCCACGATGCGCCGCTCACCCGACTCGGCATCCTCCATCTGGATCAGCCCGGCGCGTGGCAACGTCCGCTCGAACGGATCCTTGAGGTCCACGGCCACGACATCGTGGCGCCGCGACAGGCCTAGCAGCGACTGCGTCAGAGGATCGGAACTGACGAAATCCGACACGACGAACACGAGCGACCGGACCCTGAGCAGCCGCGCCGCCGTGGTCAGGGCAATGGGGATGTCCGTACCGTGACCCTCGGGCTGGTAAGAGAGAAGCTCGTAGAGAAGGCGCATACTCCGGTTGCGGCCGCGCAGCGGTCTCACGTACCGCTCCACACGGTCCGTAAACAGGAGCAGTCCTACCCGATCCTGGCTTCGCATGGCGGCCAGCGCAAGCACACCCGCCACCTCGGAAGCCAACCGACGCTTTAGTTTTCCGCGGGTACCGAAGGTGGTCGAAGCCGACAGGTCAATCGCGAGCAGCACCGTGAGCTCGCGCTCCTCGACGAAGCGTTTCACGTACGGCTTTCGCATCCGCGCGGTGACTTTCCAGTCGATGGACTGGAAGGGATCGCCCGGTTCGTACGCACGCACTTCCGAGAACTCGATGCCGTGACCGCGGAACACCGACTCGTAGCTCCCCAGGGCCGGACTGTCCATCAGGCGTCTGGACCGGAGATCGATCCGCCGCACTTCGCGCGTCACATCAGCGGGGTCGAGAGGTGGCGGGGGCGGCGGCCTCCGCGACCGGCCAAGCCGCAGCAACGTCACGGCAGCGGCACCGCCTCCAGGAGCCGATCCAGGATCCGTTCGACGTCCACCTGCTCGGCCTCGGCCTGAAAGGTGAGGACCATACGGTGGCGCAGGACATCTCGAGCCACGGCCTGTACGTCCTCCGGGATGACGAATCCCCGGCCATCCAGAAACGCCATGCCGCGCGCCGCGCGGGCCAGATAGATCGAGGCGCGAGGCGAGGCACCGTACTCGATCCACTCGGTCATCTCGGACAGGCCCGTCTCCGTCGGCCGCCTGGTGGTCAATACCAGGTCCAGGATGTAGTTCTCGACCCGCTCATCCACGTAGATGGCAGTGAGGACGTCGTGCGCCTTGAGGATGTCGGCCGGCTCGACGGCGGGAGCGACGGGGGCCAGCGTCTCGTCGGCCATCCGGCGCATGACCTCGCGCTCCTCCTCACGGCTCGGGTAGTCTACCCGGACCTTGAACATGAACCGGTCCACCTGCGCCTCGGGCAGCGGATACGTGCCCTCGTGCTCGATAGGGTTCTGCGTGGCAAGCACCAGGAACGGAACGGGGAGCGGGTGGCTCACCTCGCCGATGGTAACCTGCCGCTCCTGCATGGCCTCCAGCAACGCGGACTGGACCTTGGCGGGCGCCCGGTTGATCTCGTCAGCCAGGACGACGTTGGCGAAGATCGGTCCGCGCTTGGCCAGGAACTCACCCGTCTTCTCATCCCACACAAGCGTGCCAATGACGTCGGCAGGAAGCAGGTCCGGTGTGAACTGAATGCGTTTGAAGGTGGTGTGGATCGCCTCGGCCAGGGTACGGACCGTCAGCGTCTTGGCCAGGCCGGGCACGCCTTCCAGAAGGACATGTCCGCCAGTCAGGAGGCTGATGATCAGACGATCCACAAGCTCTGCCTGCCCGACTACCCGAAGTCCTATGGCCTCTCTGATCTGGGTTATGAACGCCCCGGCTTCACGCACCGCAGACGCCTGGTCGGCCAGCTTTGCCTCGGAAACCGTCTCGGCTGCCTCCACGGTTTCAGTCATTCAACGGCCCTTTCTGACGTGTTGTCTGATTTTCGGCTCCAAGGTATCAGCTCTTGGCCCGTTCGCCCTTGTCCTCGACGATGAACACGTGTGCCGCCAGTGCCCCCGGCCGGAGTTCGCCTGAAGCCGACCGGACATCGAAATCGTCGATGGATCCGTCTTCCGGACCCGGGCCCTAGTGTGCCGTCCAGAATCTTTCGCATCGATCCCGCCATTGGACCCAGTTGCCGGGACGAAGATCCACCCAGCCCTGATTGGCCATCCGGTCGCGGCTCGGTTCCACGCCAGGCAACGGCCGCGAGCTGATCCGCGGGCCGCGCAGAAGATGCTCACCGTCGGGCAGGAGGATCGGAATGCCGATCGACAGGATGTCGGATCGCAAGAGCGCGTCTTCTTCCACGAGCGCGCGCGCACGCTCCGCGGTGTCGCCCGGATCCAGTCGGGACGCCGTCTCCAGATTCTCGTACAACCGTTCCAAAATGGAGGCTTCGAAGAGCAGCTTGCTCAGGCGTGGCGGCCCCAGTAGCTCGAAAGCCACGGAGCGCACCCCGTGCTCCTCCTCCAGTCGCTCCATCTTGTGCAACGCGACCTCCCGGAGCATCCCGCCGCGGTACGTCGGACCCATCACGCACGCATCCAGGGCGCTCACGACGTCCCGACCGGTCGGTCGTCCCCGGATCTCGTTGATGGCTACCTCCGCAATCTCTTCGGGCGTGACCAGTTCCATCAGGCGGAGCGTCGAGATGGCCTCGAACTCGGCCAGGCTGAACAGGCCGTTCTCACCCGTGTCCACGTAGACGGACTCGAGCGCCTGGCCCACCGTGTCCCAGGTCACCTCGGGATCAGATCCAAAACAATCGTCCACGGCGACTGGCCGTGTGGAGTCGATTCTGGGTATCGCCTGCCCTCCACTCCGGATGGGCCCGTATGCGATCTTCTTCCAGGCGATGGCCGCGGTAGGCTTGATCTCCGTGACCGAAGGCGCACCGGGCGTGCGACCCAGAAGAAACAGCAGCGAGGAATGGGCTCCAGCGACGCTGGCCTTGGCAAGCAACTGCCGCGACGGCCGTCGCTCCGAGTGCGTGAACGGCACGTTGAGACCCATGCCCCCGGTCCCCGATGTTCCGACCTTCAGATAGGCCTCCGTACCGGCCCGGCGCAGCGCTTCCAGCATCAGCTGCACGTGACGAATGAGCTGGGGCAGATACAGGGTGCTGAGGTGGCTCTCCACCTCATCGAGGGCTATGGAGCCCGTCGCGTACGCCTTTCGGCGAATCCTGGAGGCCGACGCGAAGATGTCCTGGTAGGCAATGGCGGTTGCCGTGTTGATGCAGTCGATGACGATGCTCGGGCGGTGGCCCTCCAGGAGCTGTACAAGCGAGGAGCGTGAGTACAGATCGTCGCTCTCTTCACCGAACAGATCCACGAGAACGTCAATTCGGGCCTGGTCGTTCTCCAGGATCTCCGCCCTGGATTTCAGCTTGTGATCCTCGCGTACGAATAAATCCCCCCATGCCGGGATGATCTCCACGTCCCGGGCGTCCGACATTCCGGCCAGCTCTTCCACCGCGGCGCGGGCCTCGTCTTCCCGTAGGCCTCCGATGACCAGTCGCGCCGGCTTCTGCGGTAGCATTTGTCTCGCAATCGCCATCCCGACCAGGCCTGCCCCGCCGAGGAGGACGATGCGTTGATCCTGTATGTTCAATGGGCCTCCTTGAGTCCTTCCGGTCTCGTGTCGGTTCCCAGCAAGATATCGTGCTCGGGCCCGCCCGCACCCCTCCGGGCGGAGCGGCCGCGCGGGTCCGGTTGAGCGGCTAGGTTGACCCCGACGCCTCGGTCGGTTCGGACAGCGCGTGCAGCCGCCCCACTTCCTCTTCCGTCAGGATACGGTGCTCTCCCGGCGCCAGATCGCCCAGCTCGATCGGGCCCAGCGCACACCGTTTGAGCGAGCCGATACGCAGCCCGAACTCTGCAATCATTCGCCGAATCTCGCGGTTCCTTCCTTCGCGCAAAACCATCAGAAGCCGGCGCTCGCCACGCCGGCCTCCGGGGAGAAACCGGGCCTCTGTCGCCCTGGCCAGCCCGTCTTCCAGCTGGACACCCTCCAGGATTCTCCCGGGCAGGTCGGCAGGTACGGGCTCCAGCAGGCTGATCTCGTACCGTCGCGGCGTCTCTCGGCTGGGGTGCAGGATGCCGTGGGCCACGTCCCCCTCGTTGGTGAACAGGACCAGCCCCTCGCTCATGTAGTCCAGCCGCCCGACATGGAAGAGCTTTCGGGCTTCCCCTTCGGGCAGGAGCTCGTAGACGGTTGGACGGCGGCCGGGGTCGGTTCTGCTGCACAGATAGCCGGGTGGCTTGTGAAGCGCCATCCAGATGGGAGGGGAAAATCCCACCCGGCGCCCGTCCACTTCCACCACGGACACCCCCGGCTCCACCTGGGTGCCCTGCTGCGTCACAGGCTGGCCATCGACCCGAACCCGGCCAGCCGCGATCAGCCGCTCGGCTTTTCGCCTCGACGCCACCCCGGCCCGGGCCAGGAACTTCTGCAGACGCATGGTGACCTCGTCAGCCCTTGTCGCCGGCCTCCTCGCCGGATTCGTCTTCCTCGGGGCTGTCTCCGGCCTGAGCCTCCACGGATTGCAGGGCCACGGGGAGGTCCTCGGGCCGTGGCAGCTCCATCAGCCCTTTGAGGCCAAAGTGTTCCAGGAATCTGCGCGTCGTCCCGTACAGCAGCGGACGGCCAAGCCCTTCCCCTCTGCCCACCACCTCCACAAGCTCCCAATCCTGGAGCGTTCTCAACACGGAAGCGGATCCGACTCCCCGAATATCCTCGATCTCGATGCGCCCGAGCGGCTGCCGATAGGCGATGATCGCCAGCGTTTCCAGCGCCGCGTGCGACAGCACGGGCGACCGGGGGATCGAGTCAAAGCGCTCCAGGTACGGCGCATACTCCGGACGCGTGAGGATCTGGTACCCGTCGCCCAACTGGTAGACCTGGAAGGCGCGGTCGGCCTCGTCGTAGCTCTCCCGCAGCGATTGAATCGCTTCCTGCACATCTTCCAGGGTGAGCGACTCATCCGCTCGGGCCAGCTCGCCCGCTGTCAGCGGCGCCTGACTCGCGAAGAGCGTGGCTTCGACGATCTGTTCGGGCGTCATTGCGACTCCTTGTCCTCTCCATCACCGTTGCGGGCGAACAGCCAGATGGGGCCGAACCGCTTCACCTGCTCCAAGCGAATGACCTGCTGACGCGCCAGCTCGAGCGCGGCCAGGAGCGACGTGACGACGTGGGTCCGGGCCTTCCACGAGGAAAACAGCTTGCGAAACTCGAAACGCCGAATCCCGGAGAGGCGCTCGCGGATCAGCGTCATCTTGTCCTCGACGGTCACCAGTTGTACCGGTGCGATATGCGGCCGCACCGGCACCGGCTCGGGGAGCCGCAGGGCGATGGCGAGGAACTCTTCCATCGAGAGATCCAGCTCGTCGCGCGCCGCTACCGGGACCGGCCGGGGCTCGACGTACCCCTTTTCGAAGTGGCGGCTACGGTCGGCTTCGGCGTTGGACAGGATGTGGGCGACCTCCTGGAACAGCTCGTACTCCAGCAGCCGACGAACCAGCTCCGCCCGCGGATCCTCCGCCCATTCCGTGTCCCCGTGTCGCGGCAACAGGAGCTGCGCCTTGATGCGGACCAGGGTGGCAACGAGCTCCAGAAACTCCCCGGCCCGGTCCAGATCCATTCGTTCCAGGCCGGCATCCAGGACAGCCTGAAACTGTTGTGTGATCCGTGCGATGGGGATGTCGAAGATATCGATATCCTGGACGCGGATGAGGTGAAGGAGCAGGTCCAGCGGTCCCTGAAACCTGTCCAGCTCCACCATGAACGGCTCGAGTTGCAGCTGGCTCGGTAGCCGATCCGGTGAACGCGTCATGCTCGTTCGGCCGGTTGCGCTTGAATCTGAGGGGCTTCCGGACTATTTTGGAAGGTTCCCAGCCGTCTGAGTACGGACACTTTAGGCAACGAATTCACAAGGAACGAGTGTAGAAGGTGCCGAACAACCAGAGTGCAAAGAAGCGGCTCCGCCAGTCTGACAGGCGCCGCATGCGGAATCGAGCCGCGAGATCCGAGATCCGGACCCGGACGCGTACCCTTCTCGACATGGAGTCGAAGCCGGAGGCCGAGGCCGCCCTCCGTGAGTTGTCCTCCAGACTCGATCGCGCGGCGCAGAAGAGGATCATCCCGTCGAATGCCGCGGCGAGGCAAAAAGCCCGGGTCGCTCAATACGTGCAGAGCCTGGACTGAGCGTGCATGGAGGAGCCGTCGCGTCAGCGCGACCGTTCCTCCTCTTCTCCCCCGTCGGACTGTTCCTCCTCATCAAGCATAGCCGAGACCGCGTCGAACTTGTTCGACTCGTCCAGGGATAGGGACTCCAGGAACTCGAGCTCGTCCAGAAAGCCTTCGCCCTTCCCTTCGGCCGCCGCAAGCTCAACAGTCTCCGGCGGCTCCTGGCCGACCGCATCCGCCGCGATCTCGTCGGCTTCATCCTTGTCCACGGCGGAGTCAGCCTCTACGGCCTCTTCTTCGAGATCCTCTACATCGGCGTCCTCATCGGAGCTTGCCTCAACAGCCTCCGGCTCCTGATCCAGCTCCTCCTGCAGTTCTTGCTCGAGCGAGGTCAACTCGTCGGCCGCGCTGACAGCCAGCGGAGCGATAAGCGTCGCTGACGAGGCGCTGTCCCCTCCCGTCATCCGGGAGAGCACCGTCTCCAGCTCCTCGACCGTCGATTTCTCTTCAGTCAGCCGCTCGTCCAGATCGGCCAGCTCGGTCTCGCCCTCTTGCCGGCGAATGTCCCACAGGGGCTGGTCAAACTCGCCGACGGCGAACCGGAGCTTGGCTTCCTCCAGCGCCTCGGCGCGCTCTTCCCGCTCCGCCTGGAGCTTCTCCACCAGGCCACCGTGTTCATCCAGCGACGCCTGTAGCTCCGTATGGTGCTCGGCAAGGCCGGTGTTCAGCTCGGCGAGGCGGGACTGATAGTCGTCCAGCACCTTCGCGAACACGGCGGGTGTGGTGTCGGCTTGGTGGTCGGCCAGCTTGGCGACCCAGTTCTCCACTGTTTGGCGCTCTTCGATCAGCGCCAGCACCTCGGCAGGAACCACTCTACCCATCCTCGTCTACGCCCGTTTTTCGCAAATTTCCGCGCTATGCGCACGACTCGGTCAGTCAGCGGCAGAAGGCACCGCTGCCCTGACCTCCACGTCCTGCGCGTAGCGCGTCCGGCCTCCGACAATGGTCCGTTTCACCCGGCCAAGCAGCGTTAGTCCCGAATACGGCGTGTTTCGGCTGCGGCTCAGGAACTGCGCCGGGTCCACGACCCACTCCTCGGCGGGATCGAACACAACTATATCCGCCGGACTTCCCTTTTGTAACGTTCCCCCATCCAGTCGCATAATGCGAGCCGGAGCACATGACATGCGATCCACCAGCTCCGGAAGCGTGATGATACCGGTCTCCACCAGGTGGCGGCTGCACACTCCCAGCGCCGTTTCCAGACCGACGATACCGAACGGCGCATCGTCGAATTCCCTCTCCTTCTCCTCGTAGTGGTGCGGCGCGTGATCGGTCGCGATCACGTCGATCGTACCATCCGCCAGCCCCTCGCACAGGGCCCTGCGGTCTGCCTCCGTCCGCAACGGAGGGTTCATTTTCATATCCGTACGATAGGAGCCAACGTCCGCTTCGGTGAGCGACACGTGGTGAGGCGTCACCTCCGCCGTGACGTGGACTCCCCGCGCCTTGGCCAGACGAATCTGCTCGACGCTCTCCATCGCGGAGACGTGTTGGACGTGAAGATGGCCGCCCGTCAACTCGGCCAGGTAGCAGTCCCGGGCCACCATCGCGGATTCGGCCACGTTGGGGATTCCGCGCAGACCCAGTTCGGTAGCCACCTTGCCTTCGTTCATCACTCCGCCCGCCGCCAGCTCCTTGTCCTCCGAATGCTGCAGCACGGGGATCCCGAAGCTCTGAGTGTACTCCAGCAGGCGTCGCATGAGAAGCGAGCTCCACACGGGCACGCCGTCGTCCGTCACGGCCACCGCGCCCTCGGAGACCACCTCGCCGATCTCCGTCATCACCTCTCCCTCCTGTCTCCAGGAGGCCGCGCCCACCGGGGAGACTCGCGCCGCCTGGGCACGAAGTCCCGCGGCCATCACGAATCCGACCGCCGCCGGATCGTCGATGGGGGGATCGGTGTTCGGCATGGCCCAAATGGTCGTGAAGCCGCCCGCGACCGCCGCTTCAGCACCGGTGCGGATGGTCTCCTTGTGTTCCGCTCCGGGCTCGCGCAGGTGTACATGGAGGTCGATGAAGCCGGGCGCCACGACCAGACCGGTCACGTCTATCCGTTCTGCCTCATCCGGGCCGACGATGTCCCGACCGATGGCTTCCACCAGCCCTTCCTGAATCAGGAGGCTGCCGGGTTGATCCAGATCCCGGGACGGATCCAGCAATCTGCCGCCGACCAGAAGGATCGGGCGCATTATGCCTCTCCTTCCTTGGCCGCTTCCGCACCCTCCGGACGTCCACCGGCCAGTAGATAGAGCACCGCCATCCTGACGGCGACACCGTTGGTCACCTGCGGCAGAATGACCGATCGCGGTCCGTCGGCCACGTCAGAGTCGATCTCGACCCCGCGGTTGATGGGACCCGGGTGCAGGACGATCAAGTCGTCGGCCGCCCGTTCGAGTCGCTGGCTGGTCACACCGAAGAACCGGTTGTATTCGCGCAGGGAGGGAATGAACCCTGATTTCATTCTCTCCAGCTGCAGGCGCAGCACGTTCAGCACGTCACACCATGCGATAGCCTCATCGATGCCCGGGATGACGTGGACGCCGAACTCTTCGATGCTGTGCGGGATGAGGCTCTTGGGGCCGCACACGGCTACCTCCGCCCCGCACTTGAGCAACCCCCAGATGTTGGATCGGGCCACTCGCGAATGAACGATGTCCCCGACCAGGCACACTCGCCGGCCTTCCAACTGTCCGAATCGATCCCGGATCGTCAACATATCCAGCAGGCCCTGCGTGGGGTGCTCGTGCTGCCCATCCCCCGCATTCACCACGTTGGAGGGTATCCGCTCTGCCAGAAAGCCGGCCGCACCCGAGGAGCTGTGGCGCATCACGACCATGTCGATCCGCATAGCCTCAAGGTTGCGTGCCGTATCGACCAGCGTCTCCCCTTTCACGACCGAAGATCCGGAGGCCGAGATGTTGACCGTGTCGGCACCGAGCCGTTTCTCCGCGAACTCGAACGATATCCGGGTCCGCGTCGACGGTTCGAAGAACAGGTTCACGATGGTCTGGCCACGCAGCACCGGGACCTTCTTGATCTGCCGCTCGCTGATCTCCTTGAACGGCTCAGCCGTGTCGAGAATCGCCAGAATCTCTTCTCTGGTCAGGTGCTCGAGCCCGACCAGGTCCTTGCCGAGGTCAACGCTGTGCTTTGGACTAGTCATCGGTCACTAGCTCGCGGTCTGGTGGCCGGTAGCTCTCCTCGTCCTGCGACGGAGCCCTCACCAGGGCAACGTGAAGCTCTCCGTCCAGCTCGGGCACGGCCACCGAGATCTGGAACCCGTCCGGCACCGCGATCTCCATTCCCACGTAGTCGGCCTGGATGGGAAGCTCACGCTCTCCGCGATCGACCAGTACGCAGAGCTCGATCTTCCGGGGGCGCCCGAAGTCCGACAACTCGTTGAGCGCGGCGCGGATGGTTCGGCCAGTAAACAGCACGTCGTCCACGATCACCACGCGCTTGCCGGTGATGTCGCCCGGGACATCGGTGGTGCCGATCACCGGACGCGGGCCAATCTGGCCGAAGTCGTCGCGGTAGAGGCCGATGTCGAGCGAGCCCGTGGCGACCGGCCCGCCCTGAATGTCCTCGATGGTGGCGGCAATCCGCTCTGCGAGCTCGACGCCGCGCCGCCGGATTCCGACCACGACCAGGTCATCTCCATTCAGGGTGGATCCCTGGATCTCATGGGCCAGGCGCTCGAGCGCGCGCCCCGCCTCCTGGTCGGTCATCAGTTGTTGATTGGTTTCGCCTTGCACCACCGGTCGGCTCCTGCAACGGTCCAACGTGAGGATCTGTGGGTCGGGATGTTCCGGCAGCCCGGTGTGAAATCCGCCCGCGTCCGAGTATAAAGAAGCCTAGTGGCGCGATCAACGGCCCTGCGCATCCGTGGCCCGGGCCAGCCGCATGACCTGCCGGTTTATTGACCGGTGCGGACCACCGGTCTAGCTTCTCGCCGCTCGGATAATGAGTCTCCGTCTGGCCGATTGGGAGTGTCATGCACCTCGTTGCCGCCCTTATCTCGCTGTTTCCTTTCGCTCTCGGGACCGTCCCCGGGGCGGCGAACGATGCGCCGGATCACCAGGCCGGTTCGCCGCTCGCCGTGCGGATCGAGGCTCCACGGGTGGTGCTCGGAGGCGTCCCGTTTTCGGTCAGGGTGGCGTTCGATTCTGCCGTCGCGCTGGACGACAGAATGGGCGTTCGGTTTCGCTTGACGACGGCCGCCGGCCGCGAGCTTGGCTCCGGGGAGCTCATGCCCGTGGATCTCACGGAGATCGGAGACCTCCGGTTGACCCACCGTGGCGAGCTGCCGCTGCGCCTCTCGGTCACCGGCGCGGCTGGTGCCACCGAGCAGGACATTCATGGTCGAGTTTATCCCGGGTGGATCAGCCTCCTGCCGCCGCTGGTTGCCATCGCGCTGGCGCTGATCTTTCGTGAGGTGGTGGTCTCTCTCTTCTTCGGCGTCTGGCTGGGCGCGTTCTTCTATGCCGGCCTCAACCCGCTCCAGGCCACCTGGCGCGCGATTGATCACTACGTGGTTCCTACTCTGGCCAATCCTGATCACGCGGCCATCCTGGTGTTCTCTCTGATGCTGGGCGGAATGGTCGGCGTGATGGGGCGATCCGGAGGCACCCGGGGCATTGTCGAAGCCGTGCGTCCCATCGCCACCACACCCAGGCGAGCCCAGCTCGCTACGTACCTGGCAGGGTTGGCCATCTTCTTCGACGACTACGCCAACACTCTGATAGTCGGAAACACGTTTCGGCCCATCACGGATCGTCTGCACGTGTCCAGGGAGAAGCTGGCCTACATCGTCGACTCAACGGCCGCCCCCGTGGCCGCGATCGTGTTCGTATCGACGTGGGTCGGGTTCGAAATCTCCTTGATCGGTGACGGCTTGCGCATGGCCGCGGAGCAGACCGGCACGTCTCCCGGAATGGCGGCGGCTCTGTCCGACGCCAGTCCCTTCCTGGTGTTCATTCAGAGCATTCCGTTTCTCTTCTATCCCATACTGGCCCTGCTCCTGGTCGGCCTGATCGTGGTAACGCAGAGAGACTTTGGGCCAATGTGGAAGGCCGAGAACCGGGCCAGCCGGGGCGAGGGCCTGTACCGGGAAGGCGCGGCGCTGCTGGTAGACACTTCCGGTAGCGAGATGGAGGCAAAGGAAGGAGCGCCGCATCGCTGGTACAACGCGGCGATACCCGTACTGACGGTCGTGGCCGTGGTCCTGCTGGGCCTCTACTTCGACGGGCGCGCCGCGCTGGGCGGGGCCGGGTCGCTGCGTGACATCCTGGGAGAGGCCGATTCGTTCAAGGCCCTGCTGTGGGGCTCTCTGTCCGGGGTGCTTGTCGCGCTGCTGCTGGCCGTCGGACAGCGGGTGCTCTCGGTCCGGGAAGGAATCGAGGGTTGGCTGGCCGGCATGCGCGCCATGATGCTCGCCTTCGTCATCCTCATCCTCGCCTGGTCTCTGGGCGACGTAACCGCAGACCTGGGAACGGCCGCGTACCTCACACAGATTCTGACCGGCGCCCTGGCACCGGAGCTCATGCCGGCCCTGGTCTTCGTCACGGCCAGCGCCGTGGCGTTTGCGACGGGCACCTCCTGGGCCACCATGTCGATTCTCATCCCCATCGTCATCCCGCTGATCGTAGCGCTGGGGGGAGCGACTGGATTCGAGACCGGCCAGAGCGCGATTCTGTTGTCGGCAACTATCAGCGCCGTGCTGGCCGGAGCCATCTTTGGAGACCATTGCTCGCCGATCTCCGATACCACGGTTCTCAGCTCCATGGCATCGGCCTGCGACCACATGGACCATGTTCGGACGCAGCTCCCGTACGCCCTTACTGCCGCGCTGATCGGGATCGCAGTCGGCTACCTGCCAACGGCGTACGGAATGCACCCCGGCTTCTCGTATCTGATCGCGATAGCCGTCCTGTTCCTGCTCCTGCGCTACCTGGGCCGGCCCGATCTGGACTCGCCGCAGTGGAACGAGGACGCCTCGTAGGATTGGCGCCGCCTCACCGGACAAGACGGGGCAGGCCAGATCGGCGAGGCTTCAGATGGGGGTGACCGGGGTGAGCGGAGCGTCTCCGGCCAGTACGCGACGGACGTTGTCCGCAGCCAGCCTCCACATCCCCCGACGGGCCTCGCGGGTTGCGCTGCCCAGGTGAGGCAGGACAAACGCATTGTCCAGCTCCCGGAGATCTCGCGGGATCTCCGGCTCGTCGGCATAGACGTCCAGGCCTGCGGCGGCCGGCCTACCGGCGCGCAGGGCAGCCACCAGCGCCTGTGTGTCCACAATGTCCCCGCGCGCCGTGTTCACCAGAATCGAGTTTGGTCTCATCAGCGCCAGCTCCGCCGGACCCAGCAAGCCGTGCGTCTCCTCCACCAGCGGCAGGTGGATCGACACGACGTCGGATTCGGACAGCAACTGCTCCAGCGATCCGGCTCTCCGGGCTCCAAGCGCCTCCATGTCGGCTGACGGCGATCGATTCCAGTACAGCAGGTGCACCCCGAAGCCTGGTGCACGACGCGCCATCGCGACTCCTATCCGGCCAGCACCAAGCACACCCAGGGTTTTGCCGTCCAGTTCCATTCCCAGGAGCTGGTCCACCTCCCAGCCCGACCACCCGCCGCTCGCCGCCAGCTCCAATCCTTCCCTCAGGCGGCGGGCTGCCGCCAACAGCAATGCCCAGGCAAGGTCAGCTGTCGCCCCGGTGAGCACATCCGGCGTGTTGGTGACAATCACGCCGCGCTCTGCAGCCGCCACGAGGTCGATGTTGTCGTAGCCTACGGCGAAGTTGGCTATCACTCTCAGCTGCGGAAGGCCATCCAGATGCGGCGCTCCAATCGCGTGTCCGAGGGTCGGAATCAACGCCACGATCTCTTCGGATTCGGGAAGCTGCGCGCCTGCAGGAAGCAGCCGGGTCTGGTGCCCACCCGGCCAATCGGTCGGAGCATCCCAGACAGGCGTGAGCTCCTGGGCTACGAGCACGCATCCCATGTGCAGGTGTCCTCCCTCAGAGCCGGTATTGTTTCATCTTCCGCCACAACGTGGTCCGACTGATCCCCAACTGTCTGGCAGCATCGGCCCGGCGGAACCGGGCCCGTTCAAGGGCCTCCCTGATGCGGGCCGCCTCGGCGGCTTCCATGGGCGTCAGGTCTGGGCCGCTGGCCATGTCCCGGCCGTTCGAGTCGACCCGCACCGGCTGGCTCGTACCTGCTCTCGCCGCCGGATCGAGAGCATCTACGCTTGCCGCCAGCTCATCCAGCCCGGCTCCGGAAGCCGATCCAGACCACGGATCCGCCCTGCCGCTCGCCTCGGAACTGTGGCGCCCGACCTCTTGCGGCAGGTCCCGAATGTGAATGGTCTGGCCTTCGCACACCGTGGTGGCATACTCCAGAGCGTTTTGCAGCTCTCGCACGTTCCCCGGCCACGGGTAGGTCAACAGCGCACGACTCGCCGACGGCGCCAGACGAAGCGCACGCCTGCGTTCGTCCCCGATCCCGTCCAGGAAGAAGCGGATCAACAACTCCAGGTCCTCGCGGCGGTCACGGAGCGGGGGGATCTCGATTGGCACCACGCGCAGGCGATAGTACAGGTCTTCTCTGAACCGGCGCTCCGCTACCGCACGAACGAGGTTTACGTTGGTCGCGGCGATGACGCGGACGTCCACCTTGCGCGTGCGCGTCTCGCCCACCCGTTCGAACGTGTGCTCCTGGAGGAACCGGAGCAGCTTCGCCTGCAGATTGAGCGCAAGGTCGCCGATTTCGTCCAGAAACAGCGTCCCGCCGTCGGCCAACTCGAACCGTCCCGCCCGGTCCTTCACCGCCCCGGTGAACGCGCCTCGCGCATGCCCGAACAACTCGCTCTCCAGCAGCTCCGACGGAATGGCGGCACAGTTGACGGCCACGAATGGGCCGGCCGAGCGGTGAGAGTTCACATGCAGCGCCCGGGCGACGAGCTCTTTCCCGGTGCCGCTCTCGCCCGTGACGAGGACCGTGGAGTCGTTGTCGCGCAGTAACTCGATGACGCGAAAGATCCTCTGCATCGCGGGAGACCTGGCCACAATTCCCTCGAAGGCGGGAACCTGCCGGGCATCCGCCTCTTCCTCGGGACGGATCATGATGATGACCTTCCCGTCCACTCCTCCGCAGGCGTCCGATGAGTCCAGAGGTCCGATGCTCAGGGACACTGGTCGCGGCGTACCACCTGCCACCGGGAGGAAGGCGCGCAGACCCTCACGGCGCTCGCCGGCGGCAATCGCTCCCCTCAGGCGGCTATCCTCTCCGAACAGGTCTCTTCCCAGCAGTTCCGACAGCGGCTTGCCCCGCAGCTCCTCCGGCGTGGTCCCCAGCTGGGCCGGCAACCCGACCGAGTGTCCCACAACTTCCAGCCGCTCCGAAGCCAGGACGTACTCGCGACCCAGACCCTGGAGAAGAACGTCCAGTTCCGCTCGTCCACCCTGCGTTCCCTGCCCCGCTGCCACGACCGGCTCGACCACCTCTATGGCCCCCGTGATCTGGCCGGCGGCATCCCGGAAGACCTTCCCGGACTTCATCACTTCCAGCTCGGATCCGTCTTCCCGGTAGATGGTGAGCCTGACGTCCCTCACATCTCCGTGTCTGAACACGCCGCAGCCCTTCAAGCACTCGCTGCAGCGAATGACCGTGAGACAGGACCGCCCCATCATCTCGTCCGCGCTGAAGCCCGTGAGACGCTCCAGAGCCGGACTGATCGCGATCAGGTTTCGCTCCGCATCGACTTCGAAGTAGGCCAATCCCGCCAGGTCGGCCAGCGCTCCGGCCGAGTGAGCCGGGCCGCGATCTGACGGCTCGGCGACCCCATCCCGGCTTATCTGGTCGTTATCCATGACTCTCTTTGCCCCGTTCCTGTGAAACGTGATGTTTCAGTATACGACGCGGCGGTGCGGATGCCAGCCCTTGCCCGCGTTCCAGTTGCGGGTTCCGCCGCGTGGTAGAAGGGAACGCTCCCGAAACGGAATGGAACCGAACGTTTCAAGATGGTGCAACGCAACGTTGCGGGAGGCCTGTGCGGCCGCGTGCCCGGCATGAGATCGCGGCCTCCTAACACTTTTGACGAATGTGCGTTACGCCAGCGCGGCAAGCGGGTCGAACTTGTGGCACCGGCGTTGCTCTTCCCCAATCACAGATCGACACGGTAGGCGAAACGCCGATGAGGTGTCGGTCGAACCCCGAGAGAGACGAGAGAATTCGATTATGAAGAAGCTGCTGATACTGGGTGCGGGCACGGCCGGTACGATGATGGCTGCGAAGATGCGCCGGCATTTGGACCCGGAGGAGTGGGGGATCACGATCGTCGATCAGGATAACCGGCACCTGTATCAGCCGGGCTTCCTGTTCATCCCGTTCGACGTGTACCGGGAGCGCGATGTGATCAAGCCGCGGTCACGCTACATCCCACCGGGCGTGGAATTCGTGATCAGCCAGATCGACCAGATCGCACCCGAGGAGAACCAGGTGCGGCTGGAGGACGGGACCGCGCTGGAATACGACTTCCTGATCATCGCGACGGGGAGCCGGATCGTCCCGGAAGAGACCGAGGGCCTGACCGCGGCCGGCTGGTACAAGAATGCGTTCGACTTCTACACGCTGGAGGGCGCCGCTGCCCTGGCCCCGGTCCTTGAGAACTGGGAAGGTGGCCGACTGGTGGTCAACGTCGTCGAGATGCCGATCAAGTGCCCTATCGCGCCGCTCGAGTTCCTCTTCCTGGCCGACTGGTACTTCACGGAGCGCGGCTTGCGGGACAAGACAGAGATCGTGTACGCCACGCCGCTGGACGGCGCCTTCACCAAGCCGCAGGCGTCGAAGATGCTGGGCGGGATGTTGGAGGAGAAGAACATCAAGGTCGAGACGCTGTTCGCGGCCGGCGAAGTGGACGGCGAAAAAGGCGTCCTTTCCAGCTGGGACGAGCGAGAGATCCCCTACGACCTGCTGGTCACGATTCCGACCCACATGGGCAGCGAGACCATAGACCGTTCTGACATGGGAGACGAGCTCGCGTTCATACCCACCAACCCGAACACGCTGCTGGCCGACGGCCTCGACAACGTGTTCGTCCTGGGCGACGCGACCGATTTGCCGAGCTCCAAGGCCGGCTCGGTGGCTCACTTCCAGGGCGAAGTGGTGGAGGAGAACCTGGTCCGCGCGATCCACGGTCGGGAGCTCCTGCCGGAGTTTGACGGTCACGCCAACTGCTTCATCGAGACCGGGTTCGGGAAGGCGGTCCTGATCGACTTCAACTACGACGTGGAGCCGTTGCCCGGGAAGTACCCGGTGCCGGGGGTGGGGCCGCTCAGCCTGCTCGGCGAGAGCGAGTTCAACCACTGGGGCAAGATGGCGTTTCGCTGGATCTACTGGAACATGCTTCTCAAGGGCTCGGAGATCCCGGGAATCGAGTCCCGGATGTCCATGGCCGGGAAGTGGAGCTGACACGATGAGCACGATACACACGGACAACCCGGTGCCCACCAACTCGGGGACGGAGATGACACAGGTGCTCGCTGCGCTCGATGAGGTCAACCAGAAGCTGGACAAGGTGACCGGGTGCGTGGATGACATGAGCCGCCGCTTCGAGAGCTTCGACGACCTGAAGGAGGACCTGGTCCCGATGGCGCACAGCGGGATGCAGATGCTCTACCGGCAGATGCACGCGCTGGAACAGAACGGCACGCTTGCCTTCGTAAACGAGGCAACCAGCGTGGCGCAGAAGATCGCGACCTCATTCACACCCGAGGATGTGCAGCTGCTGGGCGACAACGTGGTCGCGATCCTGAATACGGTACGCAACCTCACCCAACCGGACATGCTCGGGGTGGCCGACCGGGCTGCAACCGCGCTGCAGGCGGAGCCCGACGTACGGGTGGGCCTCATCAAGGCGATGCGGGACCCGGAGATTCGGCGCGGTATGGCCATGCTGTTCAGCGTACTCAGGGAGATCGGAAGCGTTCGCGGCCCTGCGGCCGGCAACGGCACGGAGGCAACCGCGAGCCCGTCCGCTGAAGCGGAAGCTTCGGAGTGAATCACCGAGATAGATAACTCGACAGTTCTACAGGGACTGACATAACAACGGGAGATGGAAATGAGCACGATGACGCTTGCAGGACAGGAGATAGAGGTCAACAAGGACGGATTCATGCTGAATCCGGACCAGTGGACGCCCGAAATCGCCGCCGAGATCGCGAAGGAGAACGGGATTGCGGAGCTGACGGACAAGCACTGGCAGGTCATCGATTTCTGCCGCCGGGACGCCGCCGCGAAGGGCGAGCCACCGGGACTGCGGCGCATCACGAAGCAGACCGGCGTGACCACCAAGGAGCTGTACCAGCTGTTTCCGAAGGGCCCCGGAATCCTGGCCGCTAAGGTCTCCGGACTCACGAAGCCGAAGGGCTGGCGCCCGTGAAAGGACTGAATAGAATGTCGCAAGAGAACGGCGGCCCGAACGGCCACGAAAACGGAAACCGCAAGATCGCCATCATCTGCTCAAAGGGCAGCCTGGACATGGCGTATCCGGGCCTCGTGCTGGCCAACGCGGCCCGCATGATGGGGATTGACGCAGTGCTCTTCTTCACGTTCTGGGGGCTGGACATCGTGAACAAGAAGCGGGTGGACAAGCTGCATGCCGGGATCGTCGGCAACCCGGCTACGCACATGCCTGCCATGATCGCCGGACTGCCCGGCATGGAGAGCCTGGCGACCACGATGATGAAGAAGAAGATGGACGAGATCGACATTCCGCCGGTGAGCGAGTTCATCGAGATGCTGGACGACGCTGGCGCCGAGCTCTACGCATGCCGGATGGCGATGGACATGTTCGAGCTGGAAGAGGACGCCCTGGTGCCGCAGATCAAGGACGTGATTTCCGCCATGGACTTCTTCGAGAAGGCGGAGGGCGCCCAGGTCGTGTTCATCTGACCGGTGTCCACTGGGTCCGCCCGGCCGCGGCCGGGCAGGACGGCACCGCCATGCAGGTTCACGGGGCGTTCCGAACGGGAGGCCCCGTCTACTTGGCCGTCTATCTTGCCAGCTTCGTTGCCGTGCTCCTCACCGTCGTTCCCGGAAGAACCGCCGGAGCTGCTCCGCAGCGTCCGCCGCCAGCACGCCCGATGTGATCTCCACGCGGTGATTCAAGCGCTCGTCCTGCGCCAGATTGCCAAGCGAGCCGCACATCCCGGCTTTCGGATCGGATGTCGCGAACACCAGACGGGCTATGCGGCCAAGAACCAGGGCACCCGCACACATGGCGCACGGCTCGAGGGTCACGTACAGGGTGTGGTCGGTCAGCCGCCAGTCTCCCAGCACCTGGCCGGCCTCTCGAAGCGTGAGGATCTCCGCATGCGCGGTTGGATCGGAGAGCTCGCGGGTCCGATTGTGGTTGGCGGCAACCTGGCCCGCGGGCCCGACCAGCACCGCCCCCACCGGCACTTCATCCCGTAGAGCGGCCTTCGCGGCCAACTCCAGGGCCTTCCCCATCCACCGTTCGTCCTCCACGGGACCCATCATCTGGTCACGTGGTCTCGCTCGCCGCCCTGGCGTCCAGGAAACCCAGCGCTCGCTCTATGCGCGCCAGCGTCCGATCTCTTCCCATCAGCGCCAGGACGTCAAAGATCCCGGGGCTCGCCACCGTGCCCGTCAGGGCCACCCGCAAGGGGTGAATGAGCTTCCCTGCCCCGACATCCAGGTCCTCGGCCAGCGACCGCAGCGTCCGCTCCAGCACGTCGGGCTCCCACGGTTCGAGGGAGCGCAGGCGCTCCCGGTACGCGCGCAGCAGCTCCCCGGCCTGGGCCGGCCGCTTCCAGAACCGGTGAACCGCGGCTTCTTCGTACTCCTCCAGCTCCACGACGAACGGGGCCACCTGAACCACCAGCTCATCGATGGTCCGGGCGCGCTCTCTGGCCAGCTCTATCGCAGCCCCCATCTGATCCCGGTGTGCCTGGCCACCCGGTTCCAGGCGCCCGGCCTCGACCAGCGCGGCCTCCACGAGATCCGTCAACGGCCCGATGGCCATCCGAGAGATGTGCTGGCCATTGAGCCACAAGAGCTTCTCGATGTCGAATACGGCGCTCTTCTTGAGGATGCGCTCGATCCCGAAGGCCTCCGTCAGCTCGGGAAGATCCATCACCTCCCGGTCGTCGCCCGGCGACCAGCCCAGTAGCGCCAGGAAGTTGACCATGGCCTCGGGCAGGAATCCTTCGTCCCGGTACGCACCCACGGAGAGTGCTCCGTGTCGCTTTGACAGACGCTTACCATCCGGCCCCAGGATCATGGGAACGTGCGCGAACGCCGGCGGCTCCGCCTCCAGCGCCCGGTAGATGAGAATCTGCTTGGGGGTGTTGGACAGATGGTCGTCTCCGCGAATCACGTGCGTGATCCCCATCGCGATGTCGTCCGACACCACGGCCATGTTGTAGATGGGTGTGCCGTCTGAGCGGAGGACGATGAAATCGTCCAGGTTATCGTGGCTGAACGTGGTCTCACCGTGTACCAGATCCACCCACGATATGTCCCCGGCCGGTATGGCGAACCGCAATGCGAACGGTTCCCCTGCCGCCGCACGTGCGGCCGCATCCTCGGGAGGGATGCCCCGGCAGCGACCGGCGTAGCGAAAACCCCCGCCCGTGGCCCGTGCTTCCTCCCTCCGGTGCTCCAGCTCCTCTCGGGTGCAGAAGCACCGATAGGCTTGACCTCTTTCCAGGAGCAGCTTTGCGTCCGTTGTGTGCCGCGCGAGCCCATCCGCCTGGTGGAACGGGCCCTCGTCCACCGTGAGGCCCAGCCACGCCATGGAGTCGACGATGGCCTCCGTCATCTCATCGCTGGATCGCTCCCGGTCCGTGTCTTCTATCCGCAGCACGAACACCCCGTCCTGGCTGCGGGCGTACAGGTAGTTGAACAACGCCGTGCGGGCCCCTCCAACGTGGAGGAAGCCGGTCGGACTGGGTGCGAATCTCACTCGTACGGTCATCTGATGTCGTGCTCCCGATCGGGATTCCGAGCGCCTGTCCGGCGGACCTTTCGCCCGCCTGGAGGCGTTCCATCTTGCGCAGTCGCGCCGTACGATGCCAGAAGAGCATCGGGTGCCCCAGGATCCAAGACGACGCCGGCAGGCGGATGGAGACTATGCCTCTCTCACCAGAAACGTACGTGCTCCCGGGCTTGCGAAGCCCGTTCTGCAAGATGGACGGCCAACTGGCAACGCTGGACGCTCTCCATCTTTCCGTCCCGGTCGTCCAGCAGACCGTGGTTGGAGCCACGGGGCCGGGGCCCGACCGGGCCGCCGCCATCGATCTGATCCTCTGGGGCTCCGTGATCCCGACGCTGACAGTGAGCAACTGGGGCCGAGAGGTTTGGCTGGATTCAGGCCTCGACCCTCGAGTTCCAGCGCAGACCGTCGTTCAGGCCTGCGGTACGAGCCTGGCGGCGGCTACGCAAGCAGCGGCCCGGATTCGGACCGGCGGAGCCGAGTTGGTGCTGTGCGGCGGTGTGGAATCGGCATCGAACACCCAGATCGGGTTGTCCCGGGGGCTGAGCCGTACCATTCGCCGTTCCGCATCGGCGGGCAGCGTGCGTCGGTCCATGCGCACCATCGGCGGACTGCGGCCGGCCGACATCAGGATCTCGGTGCCCGCAGCCCGCGAGCGTACCACCGGGATGACGATGGGGCAGCACGCGGAGGTCACCGCACGCGAGTGGAAGATCCCCAGGGACGACCAGGATCGCCTGGCACTGGCTAGCCACCAGCGTGCCGTGGCGCGAAGAGGAGCCTTCTTCAGGCCTCTGCTGGTAACACCCGGCACCTTCCCGGTAGACGGCGACACAATCCCCCGCGCCGACACATCTCTGGACCGGCTCGCTTCGCTCAGGCCCGCGTTCGACCGGGAGCGCGGGACCCTGACGGCCGGCAACTCGTCGCCGCTGACCGACGGTGCAGCCGCGTGCTGGGTAGCAGGGCCAGAGGGTGTTCGCCAGCTGCCCGATGCACTTCCGCGGGCCCGTCTGCTGGACTGGGAAGAGGCTGCGGTCGATCCGGAGCGCGATGGACTGCTGATGGCTCCGGCCATCGCCATCCCACGGCTGCTCCAGCGCCACGGCCTGGGCTACGAGGACGTGGATCTATGGGAGATCCACGAGGCATTCGCCGCCCAGGTGCTCTCCACGGTCGCCGCGCTCGTGAACTCCGAATGGCTGACCGACAGGGCGGGTGTGGACGCAGACCTGGGACCGTTTCCCATGGAGAGAGTCAACCCCAACGGTGGCAGCCTGGCGCTGGGGCACCCGTTCGCGGCGACGGGCGCCCGCCTCCTGTCGCAGGCAACCCGCGAGCTGGCGGACCGGCCGGCCGGGACGCGAGCCGTGGTCAGCATCTGTGCGGCAGGCGGCCTTGGCCAGGTGGCGCTGCTGGAGTCCGTGTAAACCAGCTCCCGCGGGGCGGCGCTCCGGACTGCGGGCCCGCAGGGCCGGCCGCAGCTACCAGCCGTCAGGCTCCCCGGTCACCGGGTGCAGCAGCACCCACGTGTGCCAGACCAGGGCGGCGAACAACGCCGCCCCCACCGCTACGTGGAGGGCTCGCCAGCTGTCGGCCAGCAACGTGAGAATCATGGCGGCCGCCACGGCCACCTGCGCCAGGCCGGCTATCACCACCGCCCACGCACTGGATCGTGCCACCCTGTCCCCCTTACGCCATCGGCGGGCCAGCACGGGGAGCGCAAAGGTCCAGAGCACGAGTCCGTAGGCCAGCATCCGGTGCCCCCAGTGGAGGTGGATCCGCCAGTGGGACTCCCCGGCGGGAAACCACGCGCCGTTGCACAGCGGGAATCCCTGACAGGCCGGAGCGGCTCCCAGATTGGCCACGAGCGCGCCCGCCAGGACGACAGCCAGACCGGCGGCCGCGGAAGCCAGCCCGACCCGCCAGGCCTTGTCCCGGCTGACTCGTGCCATCCGCGGATAGGCGAATCCCTGGCAGCAGGCAATCACCAGCATGGCCAGGAAGGCCATCGCCGTGCCCAGATGCAGCACGACGGTGGAGGGCGGCAACTCCAGCCATACGGTGATCGCGCCCAGCATCACCTGTACGACCAGCAGCACCAGCGTCCATGCGGACACGCGCCGCATCGGGGCCCACTCCACTGCGTCGCGCCGCTTCCATGCCCAGACAGCCAGTGCGACAACCAGGAAGCTGACACCGGCGGCCACGAGGCGGTGCCCGTACTCGATGAAGGTGGGAAGATCCATGGGTGGGATCAGCTTGCCGTTGCACAGCGGCCAGTCATCCCCACACCCCATCCCGCTCCCGGTGATCCTGACTATCCCGCCCAGCACAACGAGGAGGTACGCGCTGACCGCGCCCGTCGTCGCCAGAACGCGCCAGCCCTTCAGGCCGGGTACATCCGATCGGTCACTCACGGTATCGTATTCCGGTAGGTTTGCGTCGGCTTTGGCGCCCGGCGAAGTTGGGCGCGCCCGGCGAAGATAGGCGGGCTGACGGGCACCCGCCACGGAGACGGGGATGACGACAGACAAAGGCCGGTCCAGGCCGGACCGGAGAGAGCGCAGCGACAGACGAGCGGAGCGATTCTCGCTCTTCACGCTCAGGCGTCTCATGCCGCTGCTGCGGCCACACCGGAAGGCGCTCGGCGGGGCGCTTGCCGCGCTTCTGGTCAGTGCAGGGATCGGCCTCGCGTTCCCGTTGGTGGTCCGCTACCTGATGGATGCGGCGTTCGTCGAGCGCAGCATCCAGCTGCTTGGCCGGATCGCTCTAGGGCTGACGGGTCTGTTCGCCATCCAGGGCTTTCTCAATTTCATCGAAGCGTATCTTCTCAGTGCGACGGGAGAGCGGGTGGTCGCACGACTACGGACCGACCTCTTCTCGCACCTCCTCGAACTCGAGCCCGGCTTCTTCGCGGATCGCGCGTCGGGAGAGCTGGCCAGCCGGCTCGCAGCAGATTGCTCCACGCTGCAGGGCGTTCTCAGCCACCAGTCGGCCGAGTTGCTGCGACAGATCATCTATCTCATCGGCGCGCTGACGCTCCTCACGCTGCTGCACTGGCAACTGATGGTGACGACGCTCGGGGTGGCACCCATCGTCGTCCTGCTGGCCGTCGCTTTCGGACGTTATCTGCGCGGCAAGAGCACGATCGTGCAGGACAAGCTCGCGGAGGCCCAGGCAACCGCTGAAGAGGCGCTGGGCCAGATCCCGGTGGTACAGAGCTTCGTCCGGGAGCCGTGGGAGGCGGACCGCTATGCGGAGCGCATTGGCGAGTCGCTCAACGCCGCGCTGAAGCGCGCTCTGGCCCGTGGTCTGTTCTTCGGGGTGCTCACCTTCGTGGCGTTTGGAGGCATCGTGGTCGTCCTCTGGCAGGGGGGACGACTGGTCATTACCGCGGAGATTTCGGCGGGCCAGCTGGTCTCATTTCTGCTCTACGCATTCCAGGTTGCCGCTGCGATTACCGCCCTCGCCTCGCTGTGGAGCTCCTACCAGATAGCCCAGGGTGCGGCGCGGCGAGTGTTCGAGCTGTTGGACACGACGCCGACCATTCACGATCCGGATCAACCGGAGACAGCGCCGTACCGGGAGCCGGGCGCCATCGCGTTCCGGGATGTGTCGTTTCGCTACGGAGAGGAAGACCCCTGGGCCCTGCATGAGCTGAACGTCGTGATCCCGCCTGGAGAGGTCGTAGCGCTGGTCGGGACGGTGGGCCAGGTGTTGGTTCACGGCCATGATGCCCGCGGCCTCCGCCTGGAGGACCTTCGGAACAGCATCGGGTTGGTGCCGCAGGACCACCACCTGTTCGCCGGCTCCATTACGGAGAACATCCGCTACGGCCAGCCCGGCGCCTCGACGGAGGAAGTGCGGGCTGCCGCGCGCGCCGCCCACGCGGAGGAATTCATCGAACGTCTCCCCTCAGGATACGATACGTTGGTCGGAGAGCGCGGCGTGAAGCTGTCCGGCGGCCAGAGACAGCGGCTGGCCATCGCCCGCGTGATTCTGAAGAGCCCCCGGATCCTCGTTCTGGACGAGGCCACGAGCAGCCTGGACACGGAAAGCGAGCGTCACGTGGAGGCCGCACTGGAAGCGGTGATGAGGGAGCGCACGACCATCATCATCGCGCACCGGCTGCGGACGGTGCGGCGAGCGGATCGCCTTCTGGTCCTCGACCGGGGTCGCCTGGTCGAAGAAGGCACCCACGACACCCTGCTCGCGCAGGCGGGGCTGTACGCCCGGCTCTACAGCGGTCAGCGTCTTGATCTCGGAGCCGGTGGCGAGGCCGGCCTCGTGCTGGAACCGACAGTCTGACCATGTCTGCTTCTTACTCCCCGGCGGCGGGCGTCACCCTGGCGCTCCTGGGCTGTCTGGCCTTCACGCCCGGACCCGCTCCGGCTCAAGAGATCCCGAAGACTCCCGCCGACTCCGTTCGTGGCGCGGACACCATCCCCACCTACCGTACGGAGGAGATCTCCGTCCGGGTGGCCCGCTCCGACAGGCTGCTCATCCACCTTCCGTTCTCCGTGGCCGTCGTGGAGCGAGCCGCGTTCCAGGATGCCAGGTTGGCGGTATCACTCGATGAGTCGCTGCGGTTCGTTCCGGGGCTGTTTGTCCACAACAGGCGGAATTTCTCGCTCGGCGATCGGCTGACGATGAGAGGACTGGGGGCGCGGGCGCAGTTCGGGGTGCGCGGAATGAGAGTGCTCTCCGACGGAATCCCTCTGACGTTCCCGGATGGCCAGACGGCGCTCACCAACCTGGACCTGGCCTCGGCAGGCCGCGCGGAGATCATCCGGGGGCCGGCTTCGGCACTGTATGGCAACGCCGGCGGCGGAGTGATCAGCGTCTCCACGGAAATCCCTCCGTCCGACTCCGCCTACCTGGAGCCGCTGTTCCTGGCTGGTAGCTACGGGATGTTCCAGGGAAGGCTCAAAGCGGCCGGATCAGCCGCAGGCTTCGGTTACGTCGGAAGCGTGAACTATCTCGATTCGGACGGTTTCCGCGAGCACTCCAGCGCTCGCCTCTTCCGCGGCAACCTGGTGGCCAGCCGCTCACTGGGAGACAGGGGAGAGATCAGGGCGTTGGCCAACTTCTTCCGCACTCCGTATGCGCAGAATCCAAGTTCTCTCGATCTGGATGACGCGGTCAACCGCCCTCGTACCGTCCGACCGGCCATCGTGGCACAGGGCGCGGCAGAGATCGCCACGCAGGGGCACGGCGGCGCGGCGCTGGACCTTGGACTCGGCGAGACAGCCCGGCTACGTGCGGTTGCGTGGGCAGGCGGGCGAGATGTCTGGAACGCGATCCCGGGGCGCATCATCGACCTGGGGCGCTTCTGGGGCGGGGTGCGGACCGAGATCGGCACCCGCCTCCCCGGCCCCGCGTCGGCCGTTCGGCTTGCGGGTGGAGTGGACCTCGAGCTGCAGCGGGACAACCGGGCAGAATTTGAAAACCTGGGGATCCAGGAACCGGGTGGGAGGGCCATGGAGGGCGACCTGATCCTGAGCCAGGGCGAGAGCGTGGTCGGGCTGGGCCCGTTCCTCCAGCTCGAGGCAGATCTCGGAGCCCGGTGGACCTTTGCGGCAACCGGCAGATTCGATCTGTACCGATTCGAGGCCGATGACCGCCTTCTATCTGATGGAGACGACAGTGGCACCCGCACGTTCAGCGAGTTCAGCCCCACGGTAGGCCTGACCTGGTCGGCGCTGGATCCGCTGAATCTGTTCGCCAACTACTCCACGGCCTTCCAGACACCGACCACAAACGAGCTGTCCAACCGGCCCGACGGCCAGGGTGGATTCAATCCGGAGCTCGAGCCGGAGCGCATCCAGGGAGTCGAGCTGGGGATGCGCGGCTCGCTGGGAGAAGCCCGCTTTGGCTACGGGATTGCCGCTTTCCACTCTGAAGTGAAGAACGCACTGGTTCCTTACGAGGGCGCAACGGACCAGGTGTACTTCCGCAACGCCGGCCGGGTGGAGCGCTCCGGTGTGGAGTTGCACCTGGCCTGGAGCCCGCTGCCCTCTCTGGGGACCCGGATGGCGTACACGGTGCAGAGACTGCGGTTCGTGGAATTCGAGACGCCGGCCGGAGACTTCTCCGGCAACGCGGAACCCGGGGTGCCGGACCAGTGGCTGGTCATCGGGCTGGTCCACTCGGCGCCGTTCGGGCTGCAAACGGAGCTGGACTACCGGTGGGTGGCTGCCTATCCGGTGAATGACGCGAATACGGCAGCCAACTGGTCCTCGCACGTCATCGATCTACGGGCCACGCTGGACCGGACTGCGGATGGCTTTCCGCTGCGAGTCTTTGTCGGAATCGACAACCTCCTGGGCGAACGCTACAACGGCTCGGTCGTTCCCAATGCGTTCGGGGGGCGCTACTACGAGCCGGCCCCCGGGACCGTGGTCTACGGTGGGGTGAGCTGGCCTCTGGCGCTCACGGGCGGGTGAGACCGCCCACGATCAGACCTCCCTTACCCTCAGGACGGCTCGAGTGCCGCGAGATCCGCCAGCGCCTGCGCCAGCGTCTCCCGGCTCTGCGGTCCCAAATACTCCTTGCGTATGATCCCGCGCGGGTCGATCAACACGGTGAACGGGTAGCCGATGGTTCCGAAGTCCTCCACTGCCGCCTCGGCCGAGCCAATCCAGATCGGGTAGTTGATGCCAAGCTCGTCGGCAAACGCCCGGATCGCGTCAGCCGACCCGGACTCGATAGCCACACCGACCACGATCACACCGCGGTCGCTGACCTCATCGTACAGCTCTATCAGCTCGGGTATCTCACGACGGCACGGGGCGCACCACGTACCCCAGAAGTTCAGCACAACGGTTGTCCCGGTGTGGTCGGCCAGTCTGACCAGGCTTCCGTCCAGCGTCTCGAAGGGCGTACGAGGAGCCGGTTTTGCGAGCCAGCGTCCCAGCGCCAGGTTGCCCCGGGTCCGGGCCGGCTCGGCGCTGGACTCTGATGACGCGTCCGGCTGATCCTGTGGACCACGCCGGGGCAACGACAGCGCTCCCAAAATGATTGCGGCCGCTCCAACGCCGACCAACAGCTGTGGTACAAACCTTGGCATTCAGCCCTCCACGTCGCTCCGGCAAAGGGAGCTTACGGTACAACAATTGCCCGGTATTCACGAGTTCCCGCAGCGAGGAGACGCGCATCGCCCTTGACGAATCTCGTGCGTAACCGCGAGAATTGGTCGATCTCGGCCAGATAGCGGGACAGGCGGGCGCGGCGTGATGTTCGGTGCCCAGGGAGGAGGATGCGACGTGCAGGAAGGCCAGAAGACCAACGGTCGCCTCGCAGACCCGGACCGGAGACGGGTCCCGCTCAGCGCCCTCCTCGTCAGCATTCTCGCCCTCGCCATCGCCAGCTTCGTCAACCTGGTCTGGATTGAGCAGCTCCCCAACTACTTCGCGCTTCTCTGGGTCCTGGCCCTGATCCCTCCGTTCTTGCTAGCCTACTACCGCGGGTGGGAGGGCGCCGCCCTGGCTCTCGCGGCCGGCATGATCCTGCTCATCGGTGTCGAAGTCGGCGGCTCCTATCTCACGGAAAGGGACGTCCGCTGGTACATCCTGAGTGGCGTGATCACCGGTTTGATTCTGGTGAGCCTCGGAGCTGGAGTCGTGACCGAGCGCCTCCACAAGCGCGAGAAAGACGCGTTGCAGCTCGCGTACGAGGACGCGCTGACCGGACTCCCCAACCGGAGGATCCTAGACCTGTTCCTCGGCAAGGAGTTCGCGGCCGCCCAGCGTGGCGCACCACTGGCCGTGGTCGCACTGGACATCGATGGGTTCAAGTCGTTCAACGATACGCAGGGGCACGCGGCCGGGGACGATGCGCTCCGGCTGGTGGGTGCCGCTCTAGACACCAACACTCGAGCCATGAACACGAGCGGCAGGATGGGCGGTGACGAATTCCTCTCGCTGCTGTCGGGAGAGACAGCCGCCGGCGCCTACTACTTCGCGGAGCGGGTCCGAAAGACCGTCGCAGGTGCGACGGTGCGGAAGGAACAGCACGTCACGGTGAGCATAGGGATCGCGGAGTACGAGCCACAGATGGCCGACATCCGGGGGCTGCTCGAAGCAGCCGACCGGGCACTCTACGCGAGCAAGAGGCTGGGTGGCGACCGCGTGGTTGTGAATGGAGAGTCCGGCCTGGTGTACGTGAAAGCCGGGATGCTCGTCCTCGGATCCGATGGCGAGGTGAGGAGGGAGCAGGGCGCCGAGGAGGAGGAAGGCACGGAGCCCAAAGAGTTGGTCCAGCCGGGCGCCGAAGACGACACCACGTAGTAGCCGCGCTACGTAGTCTCTCTCCTGAACACGACCTTCCCGCCAACCATCGTGATCAGGACACGGATGTCCTTGATCGCGGACGGGGCGACCTGGAACGGATCGGCACTCAGAACCACCAGATCCGCCAGCTTCCCCGGTGTCAAAGATCCCTTGCTCCCCTCCTCGTGTGCGACCCATGCGTTGTTGACCGTGTACGCCCGCAGCGCGGTCTCCACGTCGATCCGTTCCTCCGGATACCAGCCGCCTGCCGGCTCGCCGGTAAGCGTCTGCCGGGTAACGGCCGCATAGATCCCCAGAATCGGCTTCGCCGGATACCAGGCTGCGTTCGTGCCGGGCCAGTCGCTGCCAAACGACAGAAGTACTCCCGCATCGTGGAGAGTCTTGAACGCGTAAGACCAGCGCGCCCGGTCCCCGATCCTCTCCTCCATCCAGCGCATGTCATCAAT
>JBDHIQ010000138.1:0-6210 GCA_039587395.1 Gemmatimonadota bacterium | reverse complement strand
GAATCCGAGTTCAAGGCCGATGAGTACATGCGGCCGGACACGACGCTGGAAGCTCTGGGGACGCTGCGTCCGTACTTCAAGGAGGACGGGTTGGTGACGGCCGGCAATGCGAGCGGCATCGGAGACGGCGCGGCCGCGCTGGTGCTCGCGGACAGCGGGTACGCGAAGGCGAACGGCCTCAAGCCGCTGGCCCGGCTGGTATCCTGGGGTATGGCCGGCGTACCACCTCGCATCATGGGGATCGGCCCGGCTCCCGCGGCGCGCGCCGCCCTCGACAAGGCCGGGCTCACGCTGGACGACATGGACCTGATCGAGGTAAACGAAGCTTTTGCCCCGCAGTACCTGGCGGTAGAGCGCGAGCTGAACCTGGATCGGGACAAAGTCAATGTTAATGGGGGGGCGATCGCGATCACTCACCCGTTGGGGATGACCGGAGCGCGTATCACCGGCCATCTCATTCACGAGCTGGGCCGCCGGGGCGGTGGTCTGGGCTTGGGCAGTGCGTGCATCGGGGGCGGGCAGGGAGCAGCCGTGATCGTGGAGGTTTTCGGCTGAGCCCGGTCCGAAATCCGCTGTCATAAAGGAGGAATCATGGAAACGCTGCTGGCGCTCGTCGCCGTGTTTGGTGCAGGAGCCCTGGCGACAAGCCTCAGGATCCTCAAGGAGTATGAAAGGGCCGTGGTGTTCCGGCTGGGCCGCGTCCGTCCAATCCGGGGGCCGGGCCTGATCTTCCTGGTCCCGTTCGGCGTGGAGCGAATGGAACGGGTGAGCTTGCGAATCATCGCCATGGACATCCCGCCACAGGACGTGATCACTCGGGACAACGTGTCGGTCAAAGTGAACGCGGTTCTCTACTTCCGCGTGCAGGGACCGATGAAGGCCATCCTGGAGATCGAGGATTTCCTGTTCGCCACTTCGCAGTTGGCCCAGACGACGCTGCGCTCGGTCATCGGACAGGCCGAGCTGGACGAGCTTCTCGCGGAGCGCGAGAAGTTCAACCAGGTGTTGCGGGACATCATCGACGAGGGAACGGACGCCTGGGGGATCAACGTCACCGGAGTCGAGGTGAAAGACGTGGACCTTCCGCAGGAGATGAAGCGTGCCATCGCTCGCCAGGCGGAAGCCGAGCGTGAGCGCCGGGCCAAGATCATCAACGCACAGGGCGAGCTACAGGCGGCGGACAACCTGCAAAAGGCGGCGGCACTCCTCAGCAGGCAGCCGGCGTCGCTACAACTGCGCTTCCTCCAGACAGCCTCGGAAATCGCGGCCGAGAACAACTCGACCACGTTGTTCCCGCTGCCTATCGACCTGTCGCCTCTGAGTAAGATGCTGGGGATCCACACCGAGACAGCGGACGCGGAGATCGAAGAAGATATTCCGGATGTGGAAACGGCACTGGAGAGCGGCCTGTCCGAGGCAGCCGCGATCTCGTCCGCTGCCGACGCCCGTCGGCTGACCGAGGGCACCGCGCCGGTCGAGGAAGAGCAACCTGCGGAGGTGGAGCCGGCACGTCTGAAGGATGATGACGCAGGAGGATAGGCGCGACGCGCCTTCGGAGGGAGACGAGACCGGAGCGTCGTCCGCAGATCTTCCCACTCGCTGGACCGGAACGGGCGAGGCGCTGACGAGCGAAGAGGTCGAGCGCGTCATTCGCCGTGCCTCCGATCTGCAGTTCCGGGCGGGCTCACCGGAATCGGATCAGCTGAGCGAGGGCGAAGTCATACGCATCGGCGAGGAGGTCGGTCTCGATTCTCGCTACATGCGCCAGGCGCTGGCCGAGGTCCGCGCCGATTCTCTGGTTCCGGTGCTGCCCGAAGAGTCAGCCGTGGCCGCTCGGGTCTTCGGGCCGGGTCTGGTCCGGGCCAGCCGCGTGGTCCCGGGCGAGCCGCCCGAGGTAGAGGACAGGATCTCCGAATACCTGCGCGGCGAAGAGCTGCTCAAGCAGATCCGATCGCAGCCAGGGCGCTCGCTGTGGGAGGCTGCCGGCGGTGCGGTCAACACGATGCGCCGGGCCATGGACGTTCGTGGCCGCGAATTCGCTCTCGCCAAGGCGCGCAGCATCGCGGTGGACGTAGAGCCGCTCGAGACGGGATGGTCGCTGGTCAGCATCACCGCGGATATGCGCAATATGAGAAATGAAACAGCGGGCGGATGGTTCTTTGGTCTCTCGCTGGCTGCCATACCCGCCGCGATCCTCCTCAGCGTGACGGGAGGGCCGGAGCTGCCGCTCCTGCTCGGCATGGGCCTGTCGGGCGGTACCGCGCTCGGCACGGCCACCTGGGCCAGCAGCAAGCACTTTCGCCGTCAGCGGGAGCGCATGGAGCTGGCAGTCCAGGGTTTCCTGGACCGCCTGGAGCGCGGCGAACCGCTCGCGGCCGACCGGGACAGCCTGATCGACAAGGTTCAGGAAGGGCTGGGCAAACTACTCGGCTAGCCGTCCGGAGGACGCCCGCTGACCCAGCCCGCGCCGGTTCTGAGGAGGCAGGCGGGTTCGAACGGGCCGGCTCCGAGCTTGTGCGCGACGCTCATGGCTTCAATCCGCTCGGGCGTGAATTCCAGAAGCGCGAATCCGTCGCCCGCAGGCCCATCGGGGTAGAAGTCCGCCCACTCGCTCTTCCAGCGTCGTTGTCGCTCATCCAGGTCCACCACCAGCCGCGCCCGCCCGATCATCGTCACGTAGCCAAGCCCCGAGTCGTCACAGAACGTCAGGGTGGCGCGCGAGTCCGCTTCCAGTTGACGGACCTTGCGGGTGGTCGGACTGGTTCCCATCCAGATGGACATGTCGGCTTCCGGCTCCAGCGTATCCATCATCCGGGCTTCCAGGTCGCCGCTCCTTCCAACCGTGACGAGCATGCAATACGGAGTGGAGGCCATCGTCTTCTTGACGGCGTCTAACAACCGCGCGTCGTCGCGTGGCTCGTCGCTACTGTCGTCCATCGTTTCTCCCTGTTGGCTGAATCCGTCGCACGCCAGCTCTCGAACCATACTACGACAAGGAGCCCGACACTCTCCAGAGGGTGGCCCTTTGCCCGCCGGATACCACGATCCATAGCTTGGGAATCAACCGCCGGAGCCACGGTGGGTCGAGTGGAGACCATGTCCGGCACCGAGCCGGACCATGACAATGCGTGTCTGAGAGGGGAAGGAAGCCTTGAGCGAAATACAGCGGGTCGGCGTGGTCGGCTGCGGCCTCATGGGCAACGGGATCGCCCAGATCTGTGCGCAGGCCGGGTACGAAACCGTAGTGCGGGAAGTGAACGAGAGCTTGCTGGAGCGGGGATTGTCGAACGTTGCTTCGAATCTGGACCGTCTGGTGAGGAAAGAGAAAATCGACCAGGCAAAGCGAGACGCAATCCTGGAGCGGATCGCCGGAACAGTCGAGTTAGATCCGCTGGCCGAGTGCGATCTGATCATCGAGGCGATCGTGGAAGACCTGGCCATCAAGGCCGAGCTGTTCGAGGCGCTGGACGCCCTCTGCAAGGCCACGACCATCTTTGCATCCAACACGTCCAGCCTCTCGATCACGGAACTGGCGGCAACAACCGGGCGACCGGATCGCTTTGTGGGCCTCCACTTCTTCAATCCGGTTCCCGTGATGCCGCTCGTCGAGGTGGTTCGCTGCGGCGCGACCAGCCAGGCCAGCTTCGAGCAGGCGTTTGCCTTCGCCGGATCGCTGCGAAAGACACCGGTCGCCTGTCGCGACAACACCGGTTTCATCGTCAATCGTCTACTGGTCCCGTATATGCTGGACGCGATCCGGGCCTTCGAAGAGGGGGTGGGTTCCATCCCGGATATCGACACGGGGATGCGGCTGGGCTGCGGGTATCCCATGGGGCCGTTCACGCTGGGAGATTTCGTGGGGCTCGACACGTTGTACCGGATTGCCGAGATCATGTACGACGAGTACAGGGACAAGCGATTCGCTCCCCCGTCCTTGCTGCGGCGGATGTTCATCGCCGGTCACCACGGTCGAAAGACCGGCGCAGGGTTCTACGACTACAGCGACGATGAGCCGGCCGTCAGCGAGTTCGTGAAACGGTAGGATCTCGAGGAGGTCTCCCTAGAACCGAATCTGGAGCGCGAGCACGGGATACGCGGCCACCAGGCTGAGCCGGGGCCGCGTTTCCGTTTGCCGAGAGGTCAGCCCACCAGCCGTCGCTTCCATCTCCGGGGAGGCCGGCTTGTTCAGTCCACGATTGACCGCGCCCGCCACGGTTCGGGAAACCAGTGTGCCGATGACCGCGGCACCCACCACGTCGGTCAGCCAGTGCTTGTCGTCCACAATGCGTGACAATCCGGTGATCGATGCGGCTCCGTACGCGAGAGCTGCCGGCACCCAGCCGGTCGTGACGGCATCGATGGACCCGGCGATGCTGAACGCCAGCGCCGTGTGTCCGGAAGGGAAGGAACTGTGCTGCGTGGTGATGGGATCGAACCGCAAGGGGCCGAGATCCTCGTTCGGGCGTTTTCGGCCCACCGCTAGGTTCACCGCCTCGTTGGCCAGACCGCCGGCAAGTGTCCCCGCGACGATGGCCACTCCCTTCTTGATGCCGGTGACGCCTTCCGTGGCCGCTCCGATCGCGAACGTCCCGACCAGCAGGTACGGGATGGATGACCCGCCGTGGCCGTACCAGCGACCGAAGGTGGAGATGCCATCCGATACGTCCGAGTCCCAGGACAACACGGCCTGGCGGGTGGGCTCGTCGAACGCGACGAGCGAGGCGAGCACGAGTCCGCCCGAAAACCAGGTGAGCCACGCGGGGTCTTCGGTCGCGACGCCCGGAACCACCAGGTCACGGGAGTCGAGCCCGGTCGCTTCCGCATTCGCCGAGGTGGAATCGGGCAGGGCGGGTTCCTGGGCGGCCAATCTCGCTGCGCCTCCGACACCCACAATGAAAGCCGCCGACCCGCAGGCCGACACCAGATCCCGTATCAGACGGCGTGCGGAGACCATAGTGCCTTGAATGTCGGATTGGCGGGGTCTGATCGCAACCTGGCAGACAGTCCGGCAGGACTCCGCCCGACAGGAAGCTGAATCGGCGTAATTTCCTTGCGAGACAAGGAGTTTCGGCGTATCTTTGGTCCCCGAAAATGGCGACCTTCGAGGCACGATTGGCCGACGCTGAGCGACCTGTTTCTGAGCCCCACCTCCGTCGGCTCTTATTGACAGATTTTCGCAACTTCGAGGAGCTACGTTGCGACCTGCCGGCTCCCGGAGTGGCGATTATCGGTCCGAACGGCTCAGGCAAGACGAACCTTCTCGAGGCGATCTACTACCTCGAGGTGTTTCGGTCCTTCCGAGGGTCCAGCGATGCCCAGTTGGTTCGTTTCGGCCGGGATGTGTTCCGTCTGGAGGCGTGCGTCGAGACGGGAGGGGAAGAGCAACGGCTGGCGGCCGCGTTCGAGCGTTCCGGGCGGCGCAAGAAGGTGGAGGTGGATGGGCGCGAGGCGGGGCGACTGTCGACGGCGATCGGCTCGATCGGTGCCGCCGTGTTCCGGCTGGAAGACGTCGAGATCGTGCGGGGAGGCCCGAAGGAGCGGCGACGCTATCTGGACGTCCTGCTCTCGCTGGCGGTTCCCGGATACCTGGCCGCGCTCCAGCGCTATCGTTCGGTGCTGGCGCAGCGCAACGAGGCGCTCCGTCGCGGCGCCGGGACCGCGGAGGTAGAGGTCTGGACCGAGGGGCTGTTGGAGCCTGGAGCCAGGATCATGGCGGCCAGAGCAAGCTGGATTGCCCGGGGATGCGACGCGTTCGAGGAGTACTACACCACCATATCGGGGGGTACTTCCGCCGTGATCTCGTACGAGTCTTCGACGGATCGTGCGCGCGCCGGCCGCAAGCCGCCGCAACCGGAAGCGGAAGTCGCCCCGGGCGCCGGGCTTTCCACGCCCGCCGTCTGGCAGGAGCGTTTTGCCGAGGCGCTGCACGAAACGCGCGATGGTGAGCGCCGCCGGGGCATGACTCTGGCCGGTCCGCACCGCGATGATGTGGCGTTCCGGGTCAGACCGGTGGAGGAGCAGGAGCGGGACCTGCGGTCGTACGGATCGAGTGGCCAGCAGCGAACGGCGGCCCTGGCGCTTCGGCTCACCGAAACGGACACGCTGCGCGAGCGGCTGGGACGGGAGCCCCTGTACCTGCTCGACGACGTGTTCGCGGAACTGGATGAAAGTCGCTCTGCACGGCTGCTGCAGCTGCTCGACCGGAACCGT
>JBDHIQ010000137.1:0-6239 GCA_039587395.1 Gemmatimonadota bacterium | reverse complement strand
GAGGGTGAGCGACGGGATTCGAACCCGCGGCCTCCAGGGCCACAACCTGGCGCTCTAACCGACTGAGCTACGCCCACCACGCGCGGTGAAATGTACCGTCCAGAAGACGTGCGGCAAGCCGCGTTCAAATGCCAGCCGCGCTTTCGCCCGGTGACGCCAATCGGCACCGGACCCGCAGACGAACGACAGCGGCCACGTTAGATTACCTGGTACGAGGTCCAGATTGCGTCGGACAACATCCAGACTGCTTCGACCGCCGTCTTCTTGTATGGAGATGGCTCGATATAGATCCGGGCGTTATGGCCAACATCTCCATCGGCATCATCGGGCTCCCCAACGTGGGCAAGTCAACGCTCTTTCGGGCGTTGACCTCCATCGCCGTCCCGGCTGAGAAGTACCCGTTCTGCACGATCGACCCCAATGTCGGAGTAGTCGAGGTCCCCGACGCTCGCCTGGACCGACTCTACGAGATGCTTCCGCCGCGCAACAAGGTGGCTCCGGTTGTCGAGTTCGTGGACATCGCGGGGCTGGTCAAAGGAGCGTCTCGCGGCGAGGGACTGGGAAACCGCTTCCTTCACCACGTGCGGGAAGCGGATGCGCTTGTCCATGTGGTGCGAGTCTTCGAGGCGGGCGATGTGGCGAGCGCATCGGATTCGCTGGACCCCATCGATGACCTCATCACGATCGACACGGAACTGGCGCTGGCCGATCTCGAGGTCGTGGATCGCAACCTGGAAAAGCTGGAAAAGCTGGCCCGCAGCGGCGACAAGGAAGCCGCCCGCGACGCCGACCTGCTGCGTCGGCTGGATGCCTGGCTCAACGATGGGAAGGCCGCCAGGAGCGCCCCGTGGACTGCGGACGAGCGAGCCACGCTGCGGCCGCTCAACCTGCTGACGCTGAAGCCGACCATGTACGTGTTCAACGTCGGCGAGGAGCATGGAGGAGACTCGGAAACGGTGGAACGCCTTTGCGGGGCGGTTGCCGAGCGAGACCCCGGTGCCGAGTATCTGACCATCTGTGCAGAGCTCGAGGCGGAGATTCACGAGCTGGCGGACGAAGAGCGCGGCGAATTCCTGGAAGCGCTCGGCCTGGAGGAAGAGGGTCTCGATAGGCTGATTCGTGCGGGCTATCGTCTGCTCGGGCTGCAGACGTTCTTCACCATCGGCGATGCGGAAGTGAGAGGCTGGACAGTTCGCACGGGTGCCCACGCGCCGGAGGCCGCCGGCAAGGTGCACACGGACTTCGAGCGAGGCTTCATCCGGGCAGAGACCATCCACTTTTACGACTTCGAGAGGATAGGCTCCTTGAAGGACGCCCGGGAACGCGGCTTGCTACGATCCGAGGGGAAGGAGTACCTGGTGCAGGACGGCGACATCCTGTTCTTCCGGGCCGCACCCTGAACGAAAGGACGCCTGAGGCGTAGAGAGAAACTCAGAGACTCTACTTCCCGTAGAAACCTAGGATGAACCAGGACTCGCAGTTCACAGCATATCCACCCAATGTGCCGGAGGCGCAGCAGCTACCGCAGCAGCCGCCACTGCCACAGGTGCCGGTCGCGGGCTCCAGCCCGTGGCCCGGTGAAGGTGCGTACAAGGACAGTATCGGGTGGGCCCTGTGGTGCCTGTTCTTCATCGGTCTGGGTGGCGTTCATCGGATCTATCTGGGGAAGTACGGTACCGGGATCCTCTGGTTGCTTACCTGGGGCCTGTTCGGGGTCGGCCAGTTTCTGGACCTGTTCCGCATGAAGAGCCTGGTCCGCGACTCCAACATCCGGGACGGCTACCTTCCCCACCCGCGCTATGCGCAGCAGCTGGGTAGGCCGGCCGCCCCTCCCGCCCAACAGCTCGCGTCTTCCCAGCCCAGCCTGATGCAGGTGATCCTCAAGGTGGCCCAGGAGAACGGGGGCGCGCTGACCGTCACGCAGGCGGTGGCGGCAACCGGGCTCAGCTTCGAGAAGGTCGAGGAGGTGCTTGGCGAGATGGTGGCCAAGGGCTACGTCGACGTAGACAACGTGCCGCAATCGGGAGTGATTGTGTACCGCTTCCCGGAACTAACCGGGCCGTTTCACTAGAGCCTGTACCGCAGCACCAGTTCCTCCCGCAGACGTCTGCAAGCTCGTGCAGGGATCAGCCGGCAGTCCCCTGGATGTAGTCCCTGAGATACCGGTTCTCGAATTCCACCTGCTCGCGGCTCACGTTGACCAGGTCGCCAATCGAGACGATCCCAACCAGCCTGCCTTCTTCTACGATGGGCAGGTGCCGGATCCGGTTTCGCGTCATGACGTTGAGCGCGTACTCCACTTCATCCTCGTCCACACAGATCACCAGTTCCTTTGTCATGACCTCGCCAATCTGCGTGGTCGACAGCGCGGCCGGCTCTCGGGCTCCCAGCCGGAGCACGTCGCGCTCGCTGAGGATCCCTTTGATCTGGCCCTGATCGACGACGACCACGGCTCCGATATTGTGCTCGACCAGGATCTGCATTGCCGACAGAACCGTCCCATCGGATGAGACTGTGACCACCTGGTCGCCTTTGGTGCGCAGAACGTCGCGGATCTTCATTGCGGTCTCCCGAGCCGTTTGGAATCTGGATTGACGGCCAGGCCGTGCCTGGTGCGCAAAACCTAATAAGGCATCGCGCCCGGGGCACGCGTTCACACCATATTGCCCTTCCCTCCGGCATAAACCAGCTTCGTCTTCCAAGGCTGTCGGTTCACATACTGGAACAGGAATACTCGCCATGAGCACCATCGCGGAAGCCAGGACGGTCCGGGCGCCTCGGGGAACGGAGATCTCCTGCAAAGGCTGGCACCAGGAGGCGGCGCTGAGGATGCTGATGAACAACCTCGATCCGGACGTCGCCGAGAACCCCGATGAGCTCATCATTTACGGGGGAGGCGGCAAGGCCGCCCGGAACTGGCAGTGCTACGAGCGGATCGTGGAGACGCTGCGCCGCCTCGAGAACGATGAGACGCTCCTGGTTCAGAGTGGCAAGCCGGTGGGCGTTTTCAAGACGCATGACGAAGCGCCTCGGGTACTGATCGCCAACGCCAACCTGGTCCCCAACTGGGCGACGTGGGACGAGTTCCGCCGGCTCGATGCACTGGGTCTCACGATGTACGGGCAGATGACCGCAGGTTCCTGGATATACATCGGGACGCAAGGCATCCTGCAGGGCACGTACGAGACGTTTGCGGAGCTTGCCAACCAGCATTTTGGCGGCTCACTGGAAGGAAGACTGGTCGTGACGGCCGGACTGGGCGGCATGGGCGGCGCACAGCCGTTGTCGGCCACCATGAACGGCGGGGTGATGCTCGCCGTCGAGGTGCGCGAGGACCGGGTCCGGCGCCGCATCGAGTCCGGATATTGCGACCGCATGTCCACGGACCTGGACGAAGCGCTCTCCCTGGCAATGGACGCCAAGGAGAAGGGCGAAGCGCTGTCGGTGGGTCTGGTCGGAAACATTGCCGAAGTGCTCCCGGAGATCGTCAGGCGCGGGATCGTGCCGGACGTCCTGACGGACCAGACGTCGGCGCACGACCTGCGCGTGGGCTACATCCCGGCCGGGCTCAGCGTCGAACAGGCGGAGGAGGAACGGGAGCGCGACCCGGCCGGCTACGAGGAGCGGGTTCTGGATTCCATGGTCGTGCACGTGAACGCCATGCTGGAGCTCAAGCGGGCCGGCGCGATCACGTTCGACTACGGCAACAATCTGCGTGGCCAGGTATCCGACAATCGCGGCATGAAGGAGGCCTTCGACATACCCGGGTTCGTGCCGGAGTTCATCCGCCCCCTGTTCTGCCGTGGCGCCGGTCCGTTTCGCTGGGCCGCCCTGTCCGGGAGCCCGAACGACATTGCCGAGACCGACCGGGCGGTGCTCGAGACGTTTCCGCACAAGGAGAGCCTGGTACGGTGGATCGAAAAGGCGCGGGCCCAAGTCCATTTCCAGGGCTTGCCGGCCCGGATCTGCTGGCTCGAGTACGGCGAGCGCGCCGAGATGGGTCTCCGCTTCAACTGGCTGGTTCGCAAGGGGAAGATCGAGGCGCCCATCGTCATCGGTCGTGACCATCTGGACACCGGTTCGGTCGCCTCGCCGAACCGCGAGACCGAAGCGATGCTGGACGGATCCGATGCCATCGCGGACTGGCCTCTGCTGAACGCCCTCCTGAACACGGCGTGTGGCGCCAGCTGGGTGTCTATTCACCACGGGGGAGGCGTGGGGATCGGGTACGCACTGCACGCCGGGATGGTATGCGTGGTGGACGGAACGGAGATGGCCGACAAGCGGCTGGAGCGTGTCCTTACCGCTGACCCCGGCACCGGGGTGATGCGGCATGCCGACGCCGGCTACGAGCTGGCGGTGGAGACGGCGCGCGAGCGAGGGGTCGATCTTCCGATGATCGACTGACCGCAGAAGCAGGCGACAAGCAGCGCATCCAGGAAGAGAGCGCGTCGATGCCCGTACTCACCAACATCGGCTTGCTGGCCACGTGTCGGCCGGAGGGGCCGCAGGACCAGATCCACCCGATCCGCTCGGCCGCGCTGGCGTGGGACAACGGCAGCATCCTGTGGGCCGGTCCCGAGGCGGACCTCCCCTCGCCCTACCGCACGTGGGAAGCGCTTGACGCCGGCGGCAAGCTGGTGATCCCGGGCCTGATAGACTGCCACACCCACCTGGCGTTCGGCGGCTGGCGGGCCGACGAGTTCGCGCAGCGCCTGGCCGGCCGAAGCTACCTGGACATCGCGGCGGCCGGTGGCGGCATCGCCTCCACGGTTCGCGACACGCGCGCACTGTCCGAGGAGGCGCTGCTGGAGCGCTGCCGATCGTTCGTGGAAGAAATCCTCCCGCTGGGCGTGACGACGCTGGAGTGCAAGAGCGGCTACGGGCTCAGCCTGGAAGACGAGCTCAAGATACTCCGCGTGTACCGCCGGTTGGCGGACGAAGGGCCGCTGCGCATAGTCTCGACATTTCTGGGCGCCCATGTGGTGCCGTCGGAGTACCGGGATCGTCGCGCCGACTACCTGGCTCTGCTAACCGACCAGCTGTTGCCCCGGATCGCTGCCGAAGGGCTGGCCGAGTTCTGCGACGCCTTTGTCGAGGAGTCAGCTTTTTCGGTAGACGAGGCACGCGCGCTGTTCCGCGTGGCCGGGGAAATGGGTCTCCGGGCGAAGATTCATGCCGACCAGTTGACGAATGGACGTGGGGCTCAGCTCGCGGCCGAGGTGAACGCCGTGTCGGCGGAACACCTGGAGTGCATCTCCGAGGAGGGCATCCGAGCCTTGGCGGAAGCAGGCGTCGTGGCCGTCAGCCTGCCCGTGGCGACCCTGTACTTGGGTCAGTCTCCTCCCCCTGTCAGACGAATGATCCAGGCCGGAGTGTCCGTGGCCGTGGCCACGGACTTCAATCCGGGTACGGCGCCCAGCTTCCACCTGCCACTGGCGATGACCCTGGCCTGCACGCGGCAACGGATGACACCAGCCGAAGTACTCAAGGGAGCGACGGTGCTGGCTGCCCGGGCCGTGGGCCGGGAGAAGACGGCAGGCTCCCTCGAGGCCGGGAAAGTGGCGGACTTCGCCCTGATCGATGCCCCGGACGTGGAAACGTGGCTGTACCACTTCCGGGGCAACGCGTGCCTGCTTTCCGTGGTTGCCGGAGAGGTTTGCTGGCGGTCTCCGGGACGCAACTAACCTGAAGCCCAGCTAACCCGGGACGGACCTGGTCCGGACCCGACGTCAGGGGTGGGCTGCCCCGTCCTCAATCCAGGGAGGGAACGTCCGTGGCGTCCTCTCCGCCGCGGTGCAGCGCGCCCGGGAGCTCCAGAACGACCAGCTCCAGCTTTGGCCGTACCTTGGCCGAGATCAGATGCCCGCCGCGGGCGTGGCCGTCCGGCAGAGACAGCACCAGGTGCGCGTGCACCACAGGTCCTCCCGCATTCGTGACCCCGATGGTGCCCATGCAGGAGAGGACCTGGACCTGTTCGTCGAACAGGATCTCCCGCGACTCCTCTTCGCCGACCTTGAAGAAGGCGACCGTGGTCTCCCGGAGTGCCCCGATGCCGGAGAAGCGGGCCGCTTCAATGCCCTGCTCCAACGCGAACGACTTCAGCGATTCCATCACCTCGTCACCCTCTTCCAGGATGACGAAGAACGACCGGGCGGCACCCGGTTCCAGCGCTTTTGCGATCATGTCTTGATCCGAAATCCCACGGTGATAGGTACAACAAACCCGGTACCGATCCC
>JBDHIQ010000136.1:0-6815 GCA_039587395.1 Gemmatimonadota bacterium | reverse complement strand
CTGAGCCGTCGGCGCCAGCTCCAGGCATTCGCCGACCGCTTCCCGGATCTCCGCGTCTTCCAGATCCTTGTCGGGTGGGCGAGGCGGATTGATCCAACTGCCTCGCTCGTCGAACCGACTCTCGAAGGTGGTGTCCAGAGCCTCCCACTGGTCGTCACGCTGCCTGGCGCGTCTGGCCTCCGACACCTTCCGAAACAGGATGCCAAACAGCCAGGTGCGCAGTTTCGCGCGGCCCTCGAACCGGTGTGCGGTCTCGACGAACGTGAGGAAGGTCGCCTGGGCGATGTCCTCGGCACGCGACGTGTCGAATCCAGCGGCTCGGGCGGCGCGGACTACCTGGGGGAGGTACGCCTGGACCACGGCCCCGATCGCACTGGGGTCGCGTCCGCGGACCCTGGCCAGAAACGCCGGCTTATCGAACTCGGATGTATCGGGTGTAATGATTCGCCGCCTCACGTCACTCACTCCCTGTCAGCGGGGCCATCGCACTGTAACCGGCGGGGCCCTGACCCTAAAACGCAGCATCAGCGCCAGGAGTTCGCAAGATGAGCTACGCAGACAATCTCAAGCGGGGGATAGTGGGTGGGTTGGCGGGTGGTGTTCCGTTCGGCATGATGATGGGGGTGATGGGGATGCTTCCCATGATTGGCTCCATGGTTGGCATGCCTTCGGCCATTCCGGGCTTCGTCGTTCATATGCTGATGAGCGCCGGGATCGGCGCCGGGTTCGGCCTGTTCGTGGCTCCGCTGCTCAGCGGCGGGAGCGCGACGTTCGCGGGAGGCCTCGGGTACGGTGCGCTGTGGTGGGTTCTGGGACCCCTCACCTTCATGCCGTGGATCATGGGCATGGGGTTCGCCGCCAACCTGAATGCGGCCGGCATCTCAGGAGCCATCCCCAGCCTGGTCGGGCACCTGGTGTTCGGTGCGGTCCTGGGACTCACCTACGCAAAGCTGGGCAGCCGCGGCGCTGCGGGCGAGTTCCAGACGCAGGGTCAGGCCGCGTAGAGAGCCGGGCACCACGCCTTTGGACTCGACACCGGACTGCCCCGGGGGCGACCGAGAGCCAGGCAGAACGCCTGGCCCGGTCGTTCCCTTCCCTGCCCCCACGCAAGGTTGCCTGCAGAAGAGAGAATTGCCCGGGCAGCATTGTCGGAGCCTCTGTTGTAGCTTCCCACGCGTTCGACGCATTCCTCACACCGCCGGTTCCACCAGGAGATGCTGACGTGAGAATCAAGCTGAACAGCGTTCTCGTGAACGATCAGGAAGACGCTCTTCGCTTCTACACCGAGGTACTCGGTTTCAGGAAGAAGGCGGATATCCCCTTGGGCGAGTTTCGGTGGCTCACGGTGGTCTCGCCGGAGGAGCCTGACGGTACGCAGCTGGCGCTGGAGCCGGTGGCCGTCCCGGCAGCAGCCACGTATCAAAGGGCTCTGTTCGACTCGGGCATTCCGCTAACAGCGTTCGCCGTGGATGACATCGCGGCAGAGTCCGAGCGTCTGAGGGAGCGCGGCGTGGTGTTCTCCCAGGAGCCCACCGACATGGGCGGCGTCACGATTGCCGTGTTCGAGGACACCTGTGGGAACTTCATCCAGATGTACCAGGAAGCCTGAGGCGCCCTGGCACGATGAGCCGTTGCGTCCACCGGGATCGCAATCAGATTGACCGCATGATCACCCAACCATTGGCACCGGCATGACCACCACCGGCCTCGAGAGACTGCTGGCAGGAGAGAGCTCTCAGCTTCGCGACGATCGGCTGGGCCTCATTTCCCACCCCGCCTCGGTGACGCCTGACCTGGTCCACTCGGCTGACGCCCTCCTGGCCGCCGGCTTCGATCTGCAAACCCTGTTCGGGCCGCAGCATGGCGCGCGGGGTGACAAGCAGGACAACATGATCGAGAGCGACCACTTCGTGGACGCTCGCACGGGGCTTCCGGTCCACTCTCTGTACAGCGATGTGCGCAAACCCACGCCCGCCATGCTGGACGGCCTCGATGCCCTGCTGTTCGATCTCCAGGACGTTGGCGTCAGGGTCTATACGTTCGTGTGGACCATGGCTCTGGCCATGGAAGCCTGCCGTGACGCGGGTGTCCGGCTCGTTGTTTTGGACCGGCCCAATCCCATCGGCGGCGTCATCGTGGAAGGCCCCCTGCTCCGCCCCGGCTTCGAGTCGTTCGTCGGTCTACACCCTGTCCTTCTGCGTCACGGTCTCACCGCCGGCGAACTGGCCGGCTGGCTCAACGTAGAGCGGTCCATCGGTTGCGACCTCCAGGTGGTGGCGTGTGACGGCTGGCGGCGATCCCTATGGGCAGACCAGACCGGTCTGCCCTTCGTGATGCCCAGCCCCAACCTGCCCACGCTGGACTCGTGCGCCGTATATCCGGGCATGGTTCTGTTGGAAGGCACCAACCTGTCGGAGGGCCGCGGTACCACTCGCCCGTTCGAGATGTTCGGGGCGCCCTTCCTGGAGCCGCGCACGCTCGTGGACGAGCTGGAGAATCACGACCTGCCTGGAGTGAGATTCCGACCCTGCTGGTTTGAACCCACGTTCCAAAAGCATGCCGGGGCTCTGTGTGGCGGCGCGCAAATCCACGTGACGGACCGAGAGCGATTCCGGCCGGTCGCAACGGCGGTCGCCATACTCCAGACAGCACGCCGCCAGGCGCCCGGCGAGTTCCGCTGGCGGGAGCCGCCGTACGAATATGAGACCGAGAAGATGCCCATCGACATTCTCTGGGGAGACGATGCGCTCCGGCTCGGAATCGACGGCGGCGCGGAGCCCGGTGATCTGCTGGTCGGTGTCGAGAGCGGGATCGAGGCGTGGACTGCGGATACCGCTCCGTACCGGCTCTATGGGTGACGCGCACTCCGGCCCGGGCGACTCCACGATCGACGTCCTCGTGGTCAAGCCCAGCTCGCTCGGAGACATCATCCATGCGGCTGGAGCGGTGGCCGGGCTGGCGCAAGCGTGCCCCTCATGCCGCATCGCGTGGGTAGTCAACGAGGGGTATGCGTCGTTCGTCCGCGAGTTTCCCGGCGTGGACCGTGTCGTAGCGTTTCCGCGCGAGCGGTTCCGCATGCATCGTCTCCCTCGCGCCGTATCGGATGCGGTGGCCTGGTGCCGGGGTCTGGAGCCGACGTTCGACGTGGCCATCGATCTCCAGGGTCTGCAGCGGAGCGGGCTCATCACGCGGTGCTCGAAAGCGCCGGAGCGTTTCGGGCCCAGGACCGCGCGCGAGCTGGGTTGGCTGCACTACAACCGGAGAATCGACCTGGCACCGGCGGGCCCGCACGTGGTCGATCAACACTTCCATATGGTCGAACAAGTCCTGGCCCGGAGCAGGCATTTCGAGAGTTCCGGCCCGCTGGCCCGCTCGGAGAAGGCGCTCGTGGTGCCGGAAGCGAACCGGCAGGCCTTCAAAGCGCGCTATCCCGACTTCGATTGCGACGTTGCTCTGTTCCCGGGCACGCGCTGGGAGTCCAAGCTGTGGACGGAAACCGGCTGGTCAGGCCTGGCGGATGAGCTGGCTGGTGACGGAACTCTGCGCGTGGCGTTTCTTGGCGCGCCGTTCGAGCAGAACCTGATCGAGCGAATCGTTGCGAACGTCCGAACGACCCGGGGCGTGACGAGCCTGGTTGGCGAACTCGATCTCTGGGACACGGCGATGGCTCTGTCGCGGGTGCGTTGCGCCGTCACGATGGACTCGGCGCCGCTGCATCTGGCCGCGGCTCTCGGTACGCCCACGGTCTCGCTGTTTGGCCCCAGCCGGCCCGAGCGCGTCGCGCCACGCGGAGCACAACATCGAGTGCTGACTCACGATTCTCTGGATTGCCTGGGCTGCAACAAGAAGCGCTGTCCGCTCCCCGAGCGCAGATGCCTGCCGGAGATGGAAGTGGCACGGGTCGCGCTGGCTGTCCGCGAGCTGCTGGGGTGAGCCCTGTGAACCCGGTTCGTGCCATCGCGCTGGTCGGTCTCGACGCCGTCTACTCGGTGGCCGGAATCACCACGCTGCTGGTCGGATCGCTCAGGGGTGGTTTCGCGAAGGCGTGGGACCACGTGCGCCGCAGAGTACTCCACCCAATCCCGGTTCGGAGCTCAGACCGTCCCTGTTTGTGGGTGCACGGCGTGTCGGTGGGTGAAGTGCTCGCGGCCCGGTCGCTGGTCCAGCGCTGGGAAGCAGCCCACCCGGACTGGGACGTCGTCGTGTCGGCAAGCACGCGTCTGGGGCTGGAGGCAGCGCAGCGGGCCTATCCCGGGGCACTGGTTGTATCGTATCCGTTCGACTTCTCATGGCGTGTCCGGGCGGCCTTCAGGCAATTGCGCCCCGACCTCATCGTGGTCGTCGAGCATGATCTGTGGCCGGGCTTCCTCTCCGCGGCACGCACGAGGAACGTTCCCGTCGTGCTGGTGAACGCCCGCCTGTCCGATCACTCCAGCCGCCGTTTGCGGCGGCTTGCCCCCATCGTTCGGTGGCCGCCGCGTTCTATCGTGCGGATCGCTACCCAGGAAGAAGACAGCGCGATTCGGTTTCGCGACCTCGGCTTTCCGCCGGGTGATGTTGTCGCCACCGGCAACCTGAAGTTCCACACGCCGGCTCCGCCCGAGTCCGGCAGGGTTCGAGCCGACCTGGGCCTCACGGATGATGCCTTCGTACTCCTGGCCTCGAGCACGCACCACCCCGAGGAAGAAGCAGTGCTCGATGCGTTTGCCCGGCTGCGCGAAGCAGACGATTCGGCCGTCCTGATCATGGCTCCTCGGCGCATCGAGCGAACAGAAGAGGTGGAGAGCCGGATCGCCAAGCGAGGCTGGTCGCTGGTCCGCTGGAGCGCGTGTCCTGCTCCGGATGCGGACGTGATTCTGGTGGATACGATCGGCGATCTGGCCCGAATCACCGGAGCCGCAGACGTGGTGTTCGTGGGTGGCAGCCTGGCGCCGGTGGGTGGGCACAGCGTCATCGAACCGGCCAGCTACGGCAAGCCGGCAATCATCGGCCCCCACGTCTTCAACGCCAGGAGCGTGGTCCGCGAGTTTCTGGACCGAGACGCACTGGTCCAGGTGGACTCGGCCGAAGCGCTTGCAGCCGAGGTGGTCCGCCTTCACGCCTCTGGGGATGCCGCCCGAGCGATGGGCACGGCCGCCCGGGACGTCGTCGAGGAGAATCGCGGTGCCACGGAGCGCGTTCTCGGGATTCTCGACAGCCTGGCTCCATCTCGATGAGACTGCGTGAGGGGCGATCATGAGTGGCACAGTGGAAGAACGCGGGGAAGACCGCCGGTGACGGTGCGGGAAACGGTCGATGTAATCCCCGGGTAGCACCGGAAGGCTCTCAACAGAAGCCGCCACGGAGGAGGCCATGAAGAACGGCACGAAGGTCCTCATCCCGGTCCTCGTCATGGCTGCGATGGCGGGCACGGCTTTCCTTCTTCCCGGCCTTCCATGGCTGTCCGGCGAGCCGGTCCTCGCCAACGACTCGATCTCCGACGGCCAGCGCGCCGAGATAGCGGCCATCCTGGAAGCGATGGCTGCCAACGGGCAGTTCTCGGGAACGGTTCTGGTGTCCGTCAGGGGCGAGGAAGTCTATTCAGGCGCTTTCGGCCTGGCCGATATTGAGCGCGGTGTGCCAAACCGCGTCGACACTCAATTTCGGATCGCGTCGGCCACCAAGCCCTTCACTTCCCTGCTGGTCTATCAGCTGGTGGAGTCCGGCAAGCTCAGGTTCGACGACAGGCTCTCCGACCTGGTCCCCGAATACCCGGCGAACAAGGGCGCGGACATTACCGTGCGACACCTGCTCACGCACCGGTCCGGCATTACGGGCGAATGGCGAATCCCCGAGCTGGAGGACATCGAGCGTCACCGCTGGACGCGAGAGGCGTTGTTGGCGGAGATCGCCGGGCGGGATCTGGTGTTCGAGCCGGGGACCGGAAACGAGTACAGCAACTACGGCTTCGTCCTGCTCGGCATGATAATCGAGCGCGCCGGTGGGGCCAGCTACGCCGAGCAACTGCAGGAGCGGATCTGCGATCCGGCCGGAATGACGCATACCCGGGGTGACGACAACGACGCGTACATCGACATGAGCTTCGCGTTCGGCGCCGGACACCTGCTGTCTACTGTGTCGGATCTCCACCGCTTCGCCGTGGCGCTCGAAGATCCCGCCATCCTTCCACCTGCTTACCGCGAGATATTCTTCACCCGTTCCGGTTGGACGGTCCAGCCCACACCCATCGGACGCGGCGGCCGGCGAACTCGGGGCAACTACCTGTCCGGAAGCATCAACGGCTTTGCGAGCCACATCCTGCGCCTCGAGGAAGACGGCATCTTCATCGCACTGCTCAAGAATCTGAAAGAACCGGGCGCCCAGATCGTGGTAAAGTGGCCTGAATACGTGACTTCACGCATACTGGCAGTCCTGTACGGCGAGCCGTACTCGATGCCCCGGAAGTCGGCCGCGTTCGCTGTGTTCGAGGCAGTCCGGGATGGAGGGATCGAAGCCGGCCGCCGGCGCTACGCCGAACTGTTCACAGCTCGGGATCCCGGCTACTACGTGGACGAGGAGGAGTTCTCACAGTTGTCGGAGGTTCTTCCGGCACTGCGTGACGCTGCCGGAGGCTGAGCCAGGTCAAGCCCTGGGTCCATACGGGTCCTTAGGACGCCTACCCCGGCAAATGCGTCTCCCACCAGAGCCGGGCGTGCTCCTGGGTCCAGGGCTCTCCGACATCGCACGCTGCCAACAGGTCCGCCACCCGATCAACATCCCGCGGTCGATCGTCCGGGTCCTTCGCCAGGCAGTCCAGGATCACACGGTCGAGATCC
>JBDHIQ010000011.1:0-28976 GCA_039587395.1 Gemmatimonadota bacterium | reverse complement strand
GTCGCCCATGGCCTCCACCAGTCGGTTGGTCGCGTGGAGCACGGCCATCGCGACACCCTGGTGCAGCGTTCTGGGAGCGGGCACGCAGCCGATAAGCTTCTTCGCGTACCCGGGACCCGCGCGAACGCACACCAGGACGACGGGCGAGTCGAACGCATGAAGGTGCTTGATTCCCACGAGATCGAAGTAGCCGGGCCGGTGCCTCCGCCGCCAGGCGCAGTTCTATCACCTCATCGCCAACACCGTGTAGCTCCTTTTCCACCAGGCGGTCGCCGCGGGAAAGAGCAACCCGGACGCGAAGCCGTGATCCCCGTTCCCGTGTCAGCTCCGCATCGCGCAGCGTAACCCGTCCACCCGACCCGGCGTCCAGGTCGGAAGGAGTGGGATCCCGAGACTTCTCGGATGATGGCCCGGACGGAGCGCCAGATGGCGCAGAAGAGTCGGACGGTTCAAATGGTGTGTTGTGCTCGGCTGAGACGGTCATGCCTCCGGTCCTGTGGAGTCGGCTCCAGGTCGCGCGCGACGCAACTTAAGGGTAGTCGCGAGAGCGAGGAAAGTGGCCGCCCCGATAGGGTGGCGTCCGTACCCCGCCCGCTCGTAGCTTTCGATCGAGATGCACGGATCCCGACACGAATTCCGCCTTGATACGCGCGCCGCCCGGGCGCCGTGAGACCGTGAGCCTGCCCACGCTGTTTGCTCTCCGGATTGGCGACCTCGCTGCCGGCTGTCCGGTAGTCCTGGAGCCGGATGAAGCGCGCCACCTGAAGGCGCTCCGGCTGCGGGCCGGCGACCGGGTCCGGGTCACCGACGGCGCCGGAGTAGCGGCCATCGCCGAGCTGGCAGGCGGCGGGAGCGGTGAGACTGCGTGCGTGCTACTGGACTGGCTGCCGACCCTGCCCGTGCCGCCCGTCGTCCTGGCCTTCGGCGTGGCCAACAAGGAGCGGACGCTGTGGCTGGTGGAGAAAGCGGTCGAGCTGGGAGTCCGCGAGCTTCACCCGGTGGAGTTCGAGCGCTCGCGTTCCGTCGCGGATTCGGCGCGCTCCGACGCCTTCTGGAAGCGCGCCCGCCGCCGGGCGCTGGCCGCGTTGAAGCAGAGTGGCGGTTCGTATCTGCCGGAGATTCGCCCGGTCACGGATCTGGCCAGCTGGCTGGAATGTGGGAACCAGGTTGATCACAGGCTGCTGGCGAGCCAGACCGGCACGGTCTCGCTGGATGAGTGGGTCCGAAGTCGAGACTGGGGTGGAGGACTGGCGCTGCTGGTGGGACCCGAGGGCGGGTTGACGCCCGGGGAGGCCGACCTGTGCGCTGCAGCCGGCCTGGCCGCCGTTCGTCTGGGGCCGCGCACCCTGCGATTTGAGACCGCCGCCGTGGCGGCGCTGACCGTACTGGCCCTGCAGCATGACACGTCCGGGCTCTGCGACCCGGACTCGACCCAGGGAAGACCTGGACCGTGGAGGAGTCATGAGTGAGTGCCTGTTTTGCAAGATCGCATCGGGCGAGATCGCGGCGGATCGCGTGGCCGAAGGCCCGGGATGGATCGCGTTCCGCGACATCGCACCGCAAGCCCCGACGCATATCCTGATCATTCCGCGGGAACACATCGGAAGCCTCAACGACCTGGACGTCGCGCGAACGGAACTGGCCGGCGAGCTACTGCTTGCGTGTCGAGACGTTGCCCGGCGAGAGGGTGTCGCGGATCCCGGCTACCGTCTGTTGACCAACACGAACCGGGAAGCGGGTCAGCTGGTGCCACACCTTCACTTCCACCTCCTGGGAGGACGCGAGATGGGCTGGCCTCCCGGTTGATGCAGAACGCATGGCAATGACGGGAGCCGGCCTGGACCGGGCTCACAGCTCTCACACGCACGCCCTGGGAGTTCTGGAGTTCGATCGCGTGCTGTCGCTCGTCGCCGAACGGGCCACCAGTGATCTGGGCGCCGCCGCCGTGCGCCGCCTCGCTCCGCGGTCCGTGACTGCCGCGGCCGTGGAGGCACTGGCAGCGGTGGAGGAGATGAAGACGTTTCTCCTGCGCAATGACGGCTGGGCGCCCGGACCGATCCCGGACCTGACGGCCGCCCTGGACCGGCTGGTGCTGGCCGAGTCGGTCCTGGACGCGGACTCTCTGATGGCGGCCCGGGTGTTGTTGACCACTTCCCGAACCACCCGCAGAGAGTTGCGAAACGGGGCTGCTGATCTGCCCCGGCTGACCGCTCTGGCCAGCCAGCTGCTGCGCGTCCGCGAGACGGAGGACCGACTGGCGCGCTCGTTTGACGATTCGGGGGCGGTGTCCGATGCCGCTTCCGCGGAGCTGCGGGCAATCCGCCGCGACCTTCGCGGCCGCAGGGCAGCACTGGTCGAGAGACTCGAGAAACTGGCACGTCGGCTGCCCGAGCGTGTCCGGGTCCCGGACGCATCCGTGACTCTGCGCAACGGGCGCTATTGCGTTCCCATACGACGCGAAGGCCGCTCATCGATCGGTGGGATCGTCCACGACGAATCGTCCAGCCACCAGACACTGTTCGTCGAGCCTCCGGGGGCCATCGAGGCGATGAACCGGATTCGTGAGCTGGAACTGGCCGAGACGCGCGAAATAGAGAGAGTGCTCCGGGTCCTGACGGAGGATCTCCGTCCCCGCGCCGAGCCTCTGCGCAGCACGCTGGACGCGCTGACGGAGATTGACTCGCTGTTCGCCCGCGGACGGTACGCCCTGGTACACGGAGGAGCCAGCCCGGAGCTGGTCGAGACGCCGCGTCACGGCGGGTACTGCATCGTCGCGGGTCGCCACCCTCTGCTGGCTGCATCGGAGGCCGGTGCGGTGCCGTTTGACCTCAGTCTGGCGGAGGAGGAAAGGCTGCTGCTGGTGAGTGGTCCCAATGCCGGCGGGAAGACGGTGCTTCTGAAAGCCATAGGCCTGCTCTCCGCGATGGCGCAGAGCGGCATCGCGCCGCCGGTGGGCCGGGGAACCCGGTTGCCCGTGTTTCGCGGCTTTCACGCCGTGATAGGGGATGAACAGTCCATCGAAGCGTCGTTGTCGACGTTCAGCGCCCGGATGGTGAACCTCAAGACTATTCTGCAGGAAGTGGACGCTCACAGTCTGGTCCTCATCGATGAAGTCGGCGGCGCGACCGACCCGGCGGAAGGATCCGCGCTGGCTTCGGCGATCCTGGCGCGGCTCGTGGACCGGGCGGCCCTCACGGTCGCTACGACTCATCTGGGCGACCTGAAGGCGCTGGCGGGTGAGACGCCGAGTATCGTCAATGGCTCGCTGCAGTTCGACGCGGAAGCGCTACGGCCGACGTTCATCCTTGCCCGGGACCGGCCGGGTCGCAGCTACGCGCTCGAGATCGCGGAACGGCTGGGCCTGCCCGCGGACGTCCTGGCCGAGGCTCGAACCAGGATGACGGAGTCGACAAAGTCGCTTGATAGCCTGCTGGCGGACCTGGAGAAACGTGAGGCGGAGCTGGACGGACTGGTCGCCTCGGCCAGACGCCGCGCCGCCGACCTGGAGCGCCGCACCAGCGAGCTGAGCACCCGGGAAGAAAGCCTGCTGGAGCGCGACCGGGAGCTGGAACGGGTGGCTCGCAAGGCGGAGGAGAAATACCTCCACGAGGCCAGGCGCCGCGTGGAGGAAGCCATTGCAGACATGAAGGAGCGTTACGATCTGGCCATCGCGCGGGCGGGAAGCACGGCGCAGGTGGAAGAGCCGGACGAGGGGCCGGTCCGGGATGCGGCATCTGCAGCCCGCTCAGAAGTGGAACGGGCGCTGCGAGAGGCGCGGCTCAGGACCTCTTCCGAGTCGCGTCCGACGGCCGCGCAGATCGAGGATATTAGGGCGGGTGACCGCGTGCGAGTACGCGGCTCTGACCGATCGGGGATCGTCGAAGAGGTACGGGGAGACAGGATAGTGGTCCGGGCGGAGGGCCTGCGGCTGAAGCTCCCGGTGTCGGAAGTGGAGCTCGCACTGGAAGCGGAGTCCTCTTCAAGCTCCGGCCGCGTTCCAGAGTCGCAGGCCGGCTTCCAGGCCGAGTTTCACCCGGAGATCCAGGCCAGACCCGAGGTGGATCTGCGAGGACTTCGCGTGGAGGAGGTTGCGGCGGCGCTGACGCCGGCCCTGGACGCCGCGATCTTCGCGGACCTTCCGCGGCTGCGCATCATACATGGAAAGGGGACCGGCGCCCTGAGGAAGTACGTGAGCGAGCTCCTTCAGGCGGATGGCCGCGTGCCGGGATTTCGGCCCGGCGAGTTCGAGGAAGGCGGCAGCGGAGTCACGGTGGTCGAATTCGAGACCGGACAACAGGGAGACGTTTGACGCCGTGGTAAGCGACGCGGTCGTGGAGGAAGTGCGCGCCCGAGCGGACCTGGTGGAGATCTGCAGCGAGTACATGCCGCTCAAGCGTGTCGGAAAGAGCTATCGTGGACCGTGTCCGCTGCACGGTGGGGAGGGGCGCAACTTCGCTGTCGATCCCGCCAAGGGGATCTTCAAGTGTTTTGTGTGCGACGAGGGTGGGGATGTCTTCTCCTTCGTCATGAAGCACCTGGGGCTCGATTTTCCGTCTGCCGTCCGCTACGTGGCCGGCCGGGTGGGCGTCGAGATCCCGGAGACCGATGAGCCCCGCGAGGACCCGTACGGGCACCTGCGTGCGGTGGCTTCGTTCGCCGAGGAGTGGTTTGCGGAGCAACTGCGTGGGGACGGGGGCGTGGAAGCCCGCCGCTACCTGGAGAAGCGGGGGATAGACATGGAGGCTGCGGAGCGCTACGGGCTTGGCTACGCTCCCGACGCGTGGCGGGCCATGCGCGAAGCAGCCGGAACCCGGGGCATCGAGGAACGGCACCTCCTGGAGGTCGGCCTGCTGGCCACCAGTGAGCGGGCGGAAGAGCCATACGACCGGTTTCGTCACCGGCTCATGTTCTCCATCCGGGATCTCAGGGACAGGCCCATCGGGTTCGGTGGCCGCGCCATGGGGGAGTCCGGAGAAGGCGTCCCCAAGTACATCAACTCTCCGGACTCGCCGATATTTCACAAGGGCAAGCTCCTCTACGGCCTGAACTGGGCCCGGCACAGCATCCGCCGGGACGGCCACGCGGCCATCGTCGAAGGGTACACGGACGTCCTTTCCCTGCATCTGCACGGGCTCTCCGTCGCTGTCGCCGGCCTCGGGACCGCGTTCAGCAGTGAGCAAGCCGAGAGCCTGGGCCGCTACGCGCAGCAGGTCTACCTGGTGTACGACAGCGATGACGCCGGGCTGCGGGCCACCTTCAAGGCGGCGGACATCCTTCTGGCTGCCGGCCTGCACCCTCTGGTCGTGACGCTCCCCGAGGGAGAGGACCCGGATTCAGTGGTGCGCGAGCGGGGCGTCGGGGCACTGCGAGCCTATTTCCAGGACGCGGTGGACGTGCTGGAGAGGAAGCTCCAGATCCTGGAGCGAGAGGGGTACCTGGCCAACATCGAGGGCCGGAGACGGGCGATAGATGGTCTGCTGAGCACACTGCGTTCCGTGCGAGATCCTGCCTTGCGTGATATCTATCTGGACCGTGCGGTGGAACGGACCGGCGTTCGTCGCGAGACGCTGGTGCATGAGATCGCCCGGCAAGCGGAGGGCGGGGGGGCACGCCCTTCAGGCGAAGCCCGTCGGAGAGCAGGCCGCGAACCGCCGTCTGAACGGGAGGAAACGCGAGCGCACCCGGCGGAGAGAAACCTGGTGCTGCTCCTGGTCCGGGATCGCTCACTGGTCGAGCGCGCCGTTGCCGCCGGCATCACATCCGAGGACCTGCGCGACGCCGGTCTTCGTGCCGTCTATAGCGCGCTGGCGGCGGATTCGGACGGACCGGATGGTGGCGGCGAGGACGACTGGACGGCTCGTGTGGCCGGTGTCGGGCTGCGCCCCATGGAAGACCTGCTGACCGATGATACGGAGCTGACAAGCCCGCTCCAGATATTCGACGAATCGGTCAGACGGTTGCTGCACCGGCCCCAGCTGGAGCGGCTTCGAGAGATAGATCGAGAGCTGGAGCTTGCCGATGAAGGCCAGGCTCGGGAGCTTCTGGTAGAGAAGCAGGGAATCGCGGAGCGGCTGCGTGAAGCGGGTTTCCCGCTAAGCTTCCTTCAGAAGCGGCGGCGAGGGCCTGCCGGGCCGAGTAGCCACGACTAGGAACACGTCGCAGCGGGAGAGAAGGAGCAGGATGGAGGTAAGTGGAATGGTCGAGGCGTTGCTGGGCCTTCAGGAGATCGATCTGGAGGTGCATGCAATCAGTGCCGAGCTGAGGCACCTGGCCGCCGAGGCGGAAGTCCGGCGCTCCGGTCTCCAGGAGCTCGAGAGACAGGTCGCCGAGGCAGGCGCCAAGCTGGAGGCGGCGGACGACAGGCTGCGGAAGTACCAGCGATCCGTGCAAGCCGGTCGAGCCACCCTCAAGCGGCTCGAGGCCAGAGAGCAGGGCGTCGTCAACATGCAGCAGCATCTGGCAGTGCGGCACGAGACGGAGACAGCCAGGCGGAATCTGCGTATCGCGGAAGACGAGGCAATGGATGCGCTGCAGTCCGTGGAGCAGCTTCGCGACGCGATCCAGGCCCTGGAGTCCGAGTTGGAGGAGACACGCGGGCAATACGAGGCCACGGGTAGCGAGGAGGACGCCCGCCGCGCCGAGCTCGAGGATAGGCTGGCAATCCGGAACGACCAGAAAGAGAACAAGAAGATACGAATCGACGGGCGTGTGCTGCGCCTCTATGAGAAGGTCCGGGCAGGGCGTACCGATGGCGCCCTGGCGGCCCTGACGCCCGACGGTGTCTGCGGACACTGCTACACCTCCGTACCACTACAGCGGCAGGCCGACATCAAAGCCGGAAGGGATCTGGCCGTCTGTGAAGGGTGCGGCGTGATCCTGTATTCCGCGCTCGAATAGCCCACCGGTCGGAGCCGGGAGACCGAGTTGAACCGCCGCGCCAGCGCCGGAGGGGCTCCGGCAGGCGACGGCGACGCCCCCGGCGCGCAATCTCCCGCCTATCGCTGGAAAGAGCCGGTCCCCGTGCCGGCCGACCATGTTCGATCCCTCGCGGAGGCGCTTCATCTCCCGGAGAGCATTTGCGAGCTACTCGTTCGCTGCGGACAGGCGGATCCGGACGCCGCCCGTCGCTTCCTGAGACCTCGACTTTCCCATCTGCATTCTCCCGCGCGGCTGCCGGACATGGATGCCGCGGTCGCGCGGATCGAGATGGCCATCGCTGCCGGTGAGAAGGTGCTTGTCCACGGCGACTACGATGTGGACGGTCTCACCGGCACCGCCCTTCTGGTCAGAACCATCTCGGACATGGGCGGGGACGCGCACGGCTTCGTGCCTCACCGTCAGCGAGACGGCTACGATCTGGGCGACGCCGGTCTGCAGCATGCGGCCGACATCGGTGCGACGCTGATCGTCACGACGGATTGCGGGACGACCGCCATTGGACCCATCGAGCAGGCGAACGGGAGTGGAATCGACGTGGTCGTGACGGATCACCACCGGCCGGCCGGCACGCTGCCGGCGGCGCTGGCAGTCGTCAACCCTGCCCGAGAGGACAGTGACTATCCTTTCGCGGGGTTGGCCGGCGTGGGCGTAGCCTTCAAGGTTGCCTCGCAACTGGCCTGCAATAAAGGACTTGCAGAGGAATACGTAAACCAGCATCTGGATCTTGTGGCACTCGGTACGGTGGCGGATCAGGTCCCGCTGCTCGACGAAAACCGGCTCCTGGTGCGGGCCGGGCTGAGAGCGCTCACACGGAGCCGAAAGCTCGGGCTGCAGGCGCTCCTGTGGGCAACGGACCTGGCGCAGGCGGACAGACTGGACGCCTCGGACATCAGCTACCGGCTTGGTCCCCGGATCAACTCGGTGGGACGGATCGGCGCAGCCGAAGTCGCTCTGGACCTTCTTCTGACCGACCAGTGGGAGGAGGCCACCCGAATCGCGCGCCACATGGATGAAGTGAACGGACGTCGCCGCGAAGCCGACGTGAAACTGCTGGCCGACGCGCTGGCCAAGCTGGAGAGCCAATACGATCCGGCCGATGCTGGCGGGGTGATTCTGTGGTCCGATGACTGGCATCCCGGGCTGATCGGAATCGGGGCTTCCAGGATTGTCGACCGGATCCACAGGCCCACCATCCTCATAGGATTTGATGGAGACAGAGGACGGGGCTCCGGGCGGTCGATCAAAGGCTTCGACCTGCATCGCGCCCTTGAAGAGTGTGCCGAACCGTTGGAACGATTCGGTGGGCACGAGATGGCGGCGGGTCTGACCGTTCAGCGCTCCCGCCTCCCGGAGTTTGTCGAACGCTTCACCAGGTACTCCCGGACCGCGCTTCAAGAATTGCGGCTCGAGCCCGAGCTGAAGATCGATGCGGACCTGTCGCTGGAGGATGCGACGCCTGAGTTCGCACGACTCCTGGAGTATCTGGGGCCGTTCGGGTCAGGGAACCGGCAGCCGCGGCTCCGGGCCCGGGAAGTGGTCCTGGATAAGCCCAGGGTGGTGGGGAACAAGGGAGACCATCTGCAGTTCCGGATGGTCGACGGGGCCGGCCAGGGGCTCGCTGCCATCGCGTTCGGGCAGGGCGCGCGCCGCCCGGAACTGGTGGGGGGCAGCAAGTGGGACGTGGTGTTTCGCCTGAACGAAGATGTGTGGCGCGGCAACCGGCGCGTGAGGGCGCAGGTCGTCGACTTCCGGGAAGCAGCCAGGCAGTCGCCGTGAGGATCCGGATCATCGCGGGCGAGTTGGGCGGACGGTACATCGAGGCGCCGCCCGGGAGACGGACACGGCCCACCGCCGAGCGGGTGCGGGAGGCGTGGTTCAGCGCTCTGGGGGACCGGTTGGAGGGCGCGACAGTGGTGGACCTGTTTGCCGGGTCGGGTGCCCTGGGCCTCGAGGCGTTGTCGCGCGGCGCGGCGCGAGTGCATTTTGTCGAGACCGACCGGCGTGCGGCGGAGTCGATCCGGCGCAACGTGCAGGATCTGGGGGTTCGGGACCGCTCGCGATTGGTCAGGCGCGACGTATTCGCCTATCTGGAGCAGTGCAGCCGAACCGGGCGCCGATTCGACCTGGCGCTGGCGGACCCGCCGTACACAGGGGCCGCTGCGTCTCGCCTGGTGGAGAGGTTCGAGGACGATCCGTTCGCCGCCCTTCTGTGCGTGGAGCACCGGGCGGGGGAGCTGGCCGCCGCGCGCGGCGCGCCGGTCAGGGTGAGCCGCTACGGAGACACGGAGCTGACCTGGCTGGCAGATCGTGCCGGATGGGTGACCGGAGACCGAGTCGATGAGGACGAGTGAGATGAACAACACGATCGCTGTGTACCCGGGTTCCTTCGACCCGCTGACTCTCGGTCACGATGATATCATTCAGAGGAGTCTCAGCCTGGCCGAGCGTTTGATCGTGGCGGTAGCGGAAACCTCGACTCAGGCAAAAGACTCGCTGTTCACGATCGAGGAGCGTGTCCAGATCATCCGGGACGTGTATCGGGACGCGCCGGCGATAGAAGTCAGATCGTTCGGGGGATTGCTGGTGGACTTTGCCCGCACGAACGGGGCACGGCTCATCATTCGCGGACTGCGGGCCGTCAGCGATTTCGAGTACGAGTTCCAGATGGCGCTGATGAACCGGTCGCTTTGGCCGGAGGTCGAGGTGATATTCATGGCGCCGGACAATCGGCACACCTTTCTCAGCTCATCGCTCGTCCGCGAAGTTGGACGCCTGGGAGGCGACGTCAGCGCTTTCGTGCACGCGGACGTGCTGGACCGGATGCGAGAAAAATTCAGAGGAGAACCAGAATGAGCTTTTCCATCGAGCGATCCGACGATGTGACCGTAGTCGCAGTCGACGGCGAGCTCACCGTGGGCAACCGCGGAGAATTCAAGTCCGCGGTGATCGACTTGCTGGAGGACGGCGACCGGAAGTTCGTGTTTGACTTCGCGACCAGCGGCTACATCGATTCCTCCGGGCTGGGCGTGCTCGTGAGCCTCTCAAAGAAGATTCGCGAGAACAGCGGCGGGCTCCGCCTGGCCGGCCTCAACGAAGATCTTCGAACGCTGTTCGAGCTGACGAAGCTGGATACGCTGTTCCAGATCGTCGAGAATCGCGCCGTCGGTCTTGCCGAGCTCTGAGGATACCGCTTACCCGGTCTATCTCCTCTCCAGCCGCCCGGCCGTCATTGATGCACTGAGCCGCGAGCTCGACCGGCTGGACCCACGTCCGCACGTCGTATCCCAGGGTGCGCCAGGCGCACCCGAGCAGGTGCAGGATTCACCCGCCCCCGAAGCGCGCGCGCCCCTGGCGTTCGTGGATCTGGCGGACTCCAGGCGCGGCGCCCTTCCGAGACCGGTCGCGGACAGCGGGATCCCCATCCGACGCGTCGCGCTGGTAGAAGGGTCGCGGGCGGACCGACTGATCGACGCGCTGTCGGTCGGATTCGACGACTACCTGTTCATCCCAATCAACCCGGCAGAGCTGCGACTCGCCTGGAAGAGGCACCTGGGAGCGGAGGACGGTCTCGGCCTGGCACTGGAAGTGGATGACGACTGCTTGTGCCTGGTATGCCCGTCCGACGTAGCCTACCTGCGTCCCGCCGTTGACCGCATGATCGCAGCGTGCTGCCGACTCGTCGAGCTGACCGATGACGCGGCGTTTCGATTGCGCGTGGCCGTGGGTGAGGCCGTGGCGAACGCGATCCTGCACGGCAACAAGGAGGATCCGCGCCTGGAGGTCACGATTCGCGCCGAGGTCAAGCCGGGCAGCCTGATCGTGGCGGTGGCCGATGAGGGCCCGGGCTTCATTCCGGCGGACGTGCCCGATCCCACGGCGCCCGCCAATCTCAAACGCAGCACCGGCCGCGGTTTGCATCTGCTGCGCACGCTGGTGGACGACGTGACCTACAGCTCAAGCGGAAACGAGGTGCGGCTTGAGCTGCGGATCGGTCCCGGGCCGGACGCGGGAGAGGCGCTGGTGGCGCCACGGCCGTCCGGTGAGCCCCGTCCGGGGGTCGGGAGGCCTTCCATCACCGTGGAAGAACACCTGGCACCTCTCCTGGACCAGTATCAAGGCCTCACCGGCCTGCATGCCCGGCTGATCGTGCGCCGGGGAGGGGAAGAGTCCGTTCTCCACGATTCGCTCGCGGGTCGCGCCTCCGGTCTGCGGAGGCGGGAGATCGATCTGGGCGGCGGCTGTTCCGTGGAGCTGTTCTGCCCGGAGGACGCTCCGCCAAGCGCCGCGACCTTTCTCACGGACTGGGTCGGACATTTTCTCCGTTACGACACGCGCAACGCAGACCTGGTGGCGGAAGTGCTGAAGCGCGAGCGCGTCATGACCGAGGTCGAGCTCGCCCGGGATCTGCAGCGCAAGCTGTTGCCCAACCTGGAGGGCTGGAGCGACCTGGCCGACGTAGCGGGCCGCTGTGAGCCGACGTACTTCGTTGGCGGAGACTTCTACCAGCTGATCCGGTTGGGTGGAGGCAGGCTGGGGGTCATGTTGGGAGATGTGAGCTCGCACGGCATCTCAGCGGCCCTGATCATGGCCCTGACCATGAGTGCGGCCAGCATCTTCGCGAGGGAGCGCGAGACCCCTGCAGATGTGTTGTTCGGTATCCACGACGCGCTGCTGCGCGAGCTCGAGTCCACAGAGATGTACATGACGCTGTTCTACTCCGTCCTGGATCCGGCCGCGGGCTGCCTGCGGTATGCGAATGCCGGCCATGCGTACGCGTACCGGCTGACCGGCGGCATCCCGAAGCGACTCGAGGCCCTGGATCCACCGGTCGGAATCACGGCCCCCGATGCCTACCGGGAAGGGGAGGCCAGCTGGAATCCGGGCGGTGACCTGCTGGTATTGATGACGGATGGGCTGGCCGACAGCGTGGCGCAGGGAGCGCCGGAGGGGGATGCCATGCTGCGAGGTCTTGCCGAGGATGCCGGTGCGGATCCAGGCGCGCTTGTCCGGGCTCTGTTCGAGGCGTCCGGAGAGGAAGCGCGTCCGGACGATCGCACGGCGCTGGTCGTCCGCTCGGCGGCCGTGACTACCAGGAACTGATCCAGGCCCCGTGGGCGACCGGCCTCGCGCGAAGCGCTCGCTGAGTCAGAACTTTCTGATCGACCCCAACCTGCAGCGCAAGGTGGTGGCCGAGCTGTCCGCCGACTCCGGGGACCTGGTTCTCGAAGTCGGCCCCGGTCACGGCGAGCTCGGACAGCACCTGGTCGATCGGGTGCACGCGCTACTGCTGGTCGAGAAGGACCGCGATCTGGCCGCGGAGCTGCAGCGTCGCTGGGGCGGACGTCCCGACGTGGAGGTAGTGGAATCCGATGCGCTGGCCGCAGACCTGCCGGCACTGATCAACGGCCGGGTGCCGTACCGGGTCATCTCGAACGTGCCGTACAACATCACGTCGCCCCTGGTGTTCGCTTTTCTGGACCTGGATCCGGCGCCCGTGCGGATTGTCGTGACCGTGCAGAAGGAGGTAGCCCTGCGCATGGTGGCTGCCCCCGGATCCCGGACGTACGGCGCCCTGTCCGTTGGAGTGCAAGCGCGGGCCAGGGCAGCCCTGGCATTTTCGATCGGGAGGAGCTCGTTCCGGCCGATACCGGACGTGGATTCCGCCGTCGTGCGCATCGAGCCGGATCCGGCGCGGCTGGAGGGAGTGGAAGTGGAAGCCGTAAGACGGCTCACGCGCACGGCGTTCGGACAACGCCGGAAGCAGCTGCAGAAGATCCTCCGCACGTCGCCCGAGTATCGACTGGACGCCGCGGCGATCGATGCCGCGTGCGCTCGTTTGCATCTTGACCCGAGCGCTCGGCCGGAGCGGTTGTCGCCGACGGATTACGTGAAGCTGGCGGCCATTCTGGAGCCGCTGCGGGGGCGTTGAGATCGTCTTCGAGCCCGGCTATGTTGGCTTGTGAATCGTTTCACAAGCGCCATCCATGACACATACAAAGATCTCCGACTCGGCCGTAAGGCGGCTATCGATATATCTGAGGCTCCTGCACGATCTGAGCGATCAGGGAGCCGTGCTGGTGTCCAGCCGTGAGCTGGCCGAGCGCGCCGGCGCCACCTCGGCCCAGGTGCGCAAAGACCTCAGCCTGTTCGGCTCGTTCGGGAAGCGTGGGCGGGGTTACTCCGTCGCGGAGCTGGCCGCCACGCTGGAGGAGATTCTGGGTCTGCGGCGCCATTGGCGGGTTGCGCTGGTCGGCGTCGGCAAGATCGGCACGGCGCTCCTGGGCTACCAGGATCTCAGCCGCCGTGGGTTCGAGGTCGTGGCGGCGTTCGACACGGCAACCGGGAAGGTGGGCGGGCGACAGTTCGGCGTCCGGATCTCGCCACTGGCGGAGCTGAAGACCATCGTCCGCGAACGCGGTGTGGAGATCGGGATCATCGCGACCCCACCCGAAGCGGCTCAGAATGTGGCCCAGCGGCTGGCCGAAGCCGGCGTGACCGCCATCCTGAACTTCGCCCCCGTCAAGCTGGACGTGCCGGAGGAAGTGTCGCTGAAGACCATGGACGTCGCGATGGAACTGGAAGGGTTGAGCTTCCAGCTGGCGGCGGGACAACGTGACGAACAGACAACCGGGAACGGAACGGGGAGCGGGGCGGGATGACGACAGTCTCACATGGAATCCGTTTCCGGCGTGGGTACACGCTGGCAGACGAGGCGGTCTCGCTCATCGAGCACGCCCCTCAGACCACCGAGAGTCTGTCTCGGCAAGTGCTGGGACTCCGAAGTGCTCCACCGGCGGTTGCCGGACAGGTGCTCTGGGAGCTGCTCGGGACCGATCCCCGAATCTCGGTCAGTCAACGCGGCGTGTGGAGCTTGAAGCCCGGAGACGACCAGGGCGACGCCGATGCCCGGCCGCTGTCCGCGATGTCGTTCGCCGTGGTCGATGTCGAGACGACGGGCGGAATGGCGGAGGGTGACGGCCGGATCTGTGAGTTTGCGGCGGTCCACGTGGACGGCGGCGCCATCACGGACACGTATGGCACGCTGGTCAATCCGGGTGTGCCGATCACTCGCTGGGTGTCGCGGCTGACCGGGATCTCGAATGGAATGCTGGCAGACGCGCCCGATTTCGCGGAAATCAGTGACGAAGTCAGGCAGCGGCTCGAGGGTAGGGTATTCGTGGCGCACAACGTCGGCTTCGACTGGCGATTCGTCTCGGCGGAGATGAGGCGCACCCGGTCGCTGCTGCCGCACGGGCCCAGGCTCTGCACCGTACACCTGGCGCGCCGCGTCATTCCCGGCCTCAGCCGGAGGGGGCTCGACTCGGTCGCCGGCTACTATGGGATTGCGATCGACGGCCGGCATCGCGCGCTGGGCGACGCGGAGGCCACCGCGCTCGCACTGGTGCAGATGCTGAGCGGTGCAGAGAAGCAGGGTGTGACCAGCTGGGGCCAGCTGCGACGCTGGCTGGCCGGGACACCGAAGACGTCGACCCGGGCCAGAAGACGGGAGCTGCTCGGTGGACTCCCGCGAGAAGAAGCGCCACCGGCCGACGAGGCACCGCCGTGCTGATCACCGAGACAGACCGCATGCGCGTTCACACCGTGGACGCCGGTCGGCTGCGACTGGATGGCGGAGCGATGTTCGGCGTCGTACCGAAGCCGCTATGGACTCGCAAGATTCCGGCTGATGAACGGAACCGGATTCCGCTGGCGATGCGCTGCCTGCTGATAGAGACCGATGAGATCACGATTCTGGTCGACAACGGGTTGGGCAACAAGGAAGATGAGCGGTTCCGGGACATCTACGGAGTCGACAACGACGGAGACCCGAGCCGCCTGCACGACTCGCTGCGCGGCCTGGGAATCGCACCGGGCGACATCGATCTGATGGTCCACACCCATCTCCACTTCGACCACGCGGGCGGGAGCACCGGGCTGGACGGCGATAGCGTGCGGCCCACGTTCCCGAACGCCCGCCACCTGATCCGGCGAGGCGAATGGGACGTGGCCCACAGCAACAACCCTCGGATCAGGGCCAGCTACCTGAGGCACAACTTCGAGCCGCTGGGAGAGGACGGACTGGTAGACTTCATCGACCGGGATGGCCCGATCGCACCAGGCGTCCACCTGATTGGCACGCCCGGCCACACCGCATTCCACCAGTCCGTGCTCGTAGAGACGGGGGAAGACACCCTGTTCTACCTGGGCGACCTGGTGCCGACGCGGGCTCACGTCGGACTGCCGTGGATCATGGCGTACGACCTGGAACCGCTGGTGACGTTGGAGCAGAAGAAACACTGGCTGACGCGGGCGGCGGCCGAAGGCTGGCGGCTCGTGTTCGAGCATGACCCGGTTGTCGCGTGTGCGCGGGCCCGGCCCGCGACGAGCGGGGCAGGGTGCCGGCTGGAAGAGGAGTGGCCGGACCTGGATCTCAGCGAACAAGACGGACCCATTCCGGAATCTCCTGACACACATACAGAGAGCCAGCAAGGAGAGACACATGAGCGTTAAAGATAGAACGCCTGTGATCGTCGGAGCCGCCCGGCTGCCGACCGGCCGTTTTCTGGGAGGATTGTCTTCGCTCCGGGCCCCGGAGCTGGGTGCCCGGGCCATTGCGGCCGCCGTGGAGCGATCCGGGGTGGACCCGGAGCAGATCGACGACGTGATCATGGGCAACGTGGTTCAGGCCGGCGTTGGGCAGGCCCCAGCGCGGCAGGCGGCAATTCTGGCCGGAGTGCCCCCCACCGCTCCGGCGTTGACGATCAACAAGGTGTGCGGGTCGGGTCTCAAGGCCGTCATGCTGGCCTCGCAGGCAATCAAGGCTGGGGACTATCAGGTGGCCGTGGCGGGAGGGATGGAGTCGATGTCCCAAGCTCCGTACCTGCTGCGGGGCTATCGGGATGGCGTCAAGTTCGGCGACCGGTCCTTGGTCGACGCGCTGATTCACGACGGTCTCTGGTGCTCGTTCGGCGAGTGCCATATGGGTGGCCACGCCGAATGGACGGCCTGGAAGGCGGGGGTCAGCCGCGAGGATCAGGATCAATACGCGCTGGACAGTCACATGAAGGCGGTCCGGGCGATAGACGGAGGCGAGTTCGAAGCCGAGATCGTACCCGTGGAGGTGAAGAAGCGGCGGGAGACGGTCACGGTCGCCGTGGATGAGCCGCCCAGGGCGGACACGACGCTCGAGGCGCTGGGCCGGCTGCGGCCCGCGTTTGCCGGTGACGCTCCCCCGGAGGTGACGGATCCGAGCGTGACGGCGGGCAACGCCCCCGGCCTCAACGACGGCGGAGCAGCAACCGTGGTGACATCCCAGGCCTTCGCGGAGGCAAACGGGCTGGACATCCTGGCGCGCGTCACGGCATATTCGGTCGGCGCTACACCGCCGCAGGAGCTGTTCTTCGCCCCCGTCGTGGCCGTGCAAAAGCTCATGGAGCTTGAAGGGACCACGGTCGACGACTACGACCTGATCGAGGCGAACGAGGCCTTCGCGGTACAGGCGATTGCCGATGCCCGGGAACTGGGGCTCGACATGGGCCGCCTCAACGTACGGGGCGGCGCGATCGCTCTGGGCCACCCGATTGGAGCATCGGGCGCGAAGATCCTCACGACCCTGCTGTATGCCTTGAAGGATCGGGACGGTCAGAAGGGCCTGGCAACCCTTTGTCTGGGTGGAGGAAACGCCGTTGCCTTGAGCGTGGAGAGAGTATGACCCCCGAGTCCTTCGAAACCGGATTTGCGACGCACAGCCGGGCCGCCTATCGCTCGGCCTGGCTGCCTCGCGCCGTCGGAGCCCTTGGCTTTGCCGTCCTCACCGCAGTGGGGGCCAGGCTGGCCGGGCCACTGCCGGGCACCGCCGTTCCGTTCACGCTTCAGGCCGCCGCAGTGCTACTGGCCGGCTTCGTGCTCGGCCCCCGGCTGGGCGCTGCCAGCCAGACGCTCTATCTGGCAGCCGGGCTGGCCGGTCTGCCCGTGTTCGCGGCCGGCGGAGGAGCGGCCTATCTGCTCGGTCCAACGGGCGGCTACCTGCTGGCGTTTCCTGTCGGAGCGGCTGTAGCGGGCCTGGTGGCGGGTCGCTGGAACGGTCTCGCCGGACTGTTTGCTGGAGGAGCACTGGGCGTTCTGGCCATCCACGCGGGCGGAGTCTCCTGGCTGGCGCTGGCGGTCGGCCAGGCCGAGGCCGTACGGCTTGGAGCGGCGCCCTTCGTGGTGGCGGATGCCCTGCAGATAGGGCTCGCCACCCTGGTGGCGTGGCGTGCACGGGACGCGGTACGGCGGCTCCTCGGGTGAGAGGGTCGGCGCGCGCGGCGGTTCCGGGAAGCCGGAACCGCTTGGCGGACCGCAGCTAGGCGTTCAGCGGCGCGTCTGAGTGGACGCACCGGACGGGGGCTTTCCGACGCGTCTGTTCGTCAACCGGTCCGGGCGTCTTCGTACCGGCTGGAGAGCGGGGATCTTCGTGGTCCTCGTTCTGCTGTCCGTCGTAGCGCTCAGCGAAATCCTCCGCTGGCTGGGGCTCGTGCCCTACAGCCCGGATCCCAACTGGTCGGGGATCCTGATCGTGCTCCCGGCCGCGCTATTCGCGAACTGGGTGGTGATGGACCGGCTCGAGCGGCTCCCGATGGCCGCGCTGGGACTGACCGGTGGTTGGTCCGCGGGCCGCCAGCTCGCCTCCGGGACGGCGGTCGGCGTGGCGCTTATCGCGGCCGTGATCCTGGTTCTGGTCCTGTTCGGGTGGGTGACCTGGCTGCCCGGCGGCGGAGCCGTGGCCTTCGCGGCGGCGGCGTTGCCGCTGACGGGGGTGTTGCTCGCCGCTGCGTGGGCTGAGGAGCTCCTGGTTCGCGGGTATCCGCTCCAGGTCCTGGCCGAAGGGAGCGGAGCCGGAGTGGCGATCGGGCTTACCGCGATCGTCTTCGGGCTGCTTCACGCCGCGAACCCGAACATCGACCCGCTGGCGCTGGTCAACCTGACGCTGGCCGGTGTGCTGCTCGGCGTGGCCTACTGGCGAACGTACAGCCTGTGGTTTGCCACGGGCGTCCACTTTGGCTGGAACTGGGCGATGGGCCTGTCGGGATTGTCGGTCAGCGGTCTGGACCTGGGGATGCCCGTGCGCACCGGCCTTTCCGGCCCGGCCGTGTGGACGGGAGGTGCGTTCGGGCCGGAAGGTGGCCTGATCGTGACGTTCGCGACAGCCATCGGCATCGTCTGGATGTGGCGGACGACCTGGCTGAGGAGAAGTCTTGAAATCCTGTCGCTCAGCCCGCTCCCGGAGCGATATGGGCGAACTACCCGAGGGTGGGGAATAGATCGGAATTCGGAGGAGATCCAATGAATGCGAACGATGTGAAGCGAGCGGGGATCGTGGGCGCCGGAACCATGGGGAACGGCATCGCCCACGTCATGGCCGTAGCCGGAATAGAAGTCGAGTTGATCGACGTTGATGCTGGGGCCCTCGAGCGGGCGGTCTCTACGGTATCCAGGAACCTTGGCAGGCAGGTCAAGAAGGAACGGATCACTCAGGAGGAGGTCGACCAGGCGTTGGCCAGGATTCACACGGGTGCCGACCTGGGCGCGCTGGCGGACGCCGATGTCGTGATCGAGGCGGCGGCGGAACGACTGGATGTCAAATACGATCTGTGCGCGCAGATGGGCGCCATCGCCCGACCCGACGCGCTGCTGGCTTCGAACACCAGCTCGATCTCGATCACGGATATCGCCGCGAAGGCGACGGGGCCCGATCGGTTCATCGGCATGCACTTCATGAATCCCGTCCCGATGATGAAGCTGGTAGAGGTGATCCGTGGGCTCGAGACCTCCGACCAGGCGGTGGAACTCACCGTCCAACTGAGTCAGCGACTGGGCAAGACGCCGGTCGTGGTAAACGACTATCCGGGGTTCGTCGCAAACCGGATTCTCATGCCGATGATCAATGAAGCCGTGTTCTGCCTCATGGAGGATGTCGGTGAGGCGGAGGCCATCGACACCGTGATGAAGCTTGGAATGAACCACCCGATGGGGCCGCTGGCGCTGGCCGATCTGATCGGGTTGGATGTGTGCCTGGCCATCATGGAGGTTCTGCAACGGGATCTGGGCGATGACAAATACCGTCCCTGTCCGATGCTGAAGAAGTACGTGGCGGCGGGAAGGCTCGGCCGGAAGACCGGACGCGGCTTCTATACGTACGAAGCGTGATGAGCCGGCGCAGTCTGAGCGCGGTCGCGCTCAGCGAGGAGCAGCAGCAGATCCTTCAGCTGGCCCGCCAGTTCGCGGAGGAACGGCTGAGGCCGGGGGCCGCGGAACGGGATCGGAACGAGGACGAGTTCGACCGGGCCGTGGTGGATGAGATGGGCGAGCTCGGGTTCCTCGGGATGCTGACGCCGCCCGAGTACGACGGTCTGGGGCTGGATCTGATGACCTACCTGTACGTGCTCGAGGAGTTGTCGTGGGGCGACCCGTCGGTCGCGCTCTCCATGAGCGTGCACTGCGCTCTTCCGAGCAAGATCCTGCTGCAATTCGGCTCGGAGGAACAGAAGGAGCGGTGGCTCAAGCCGATGGCACGGGGCGAGGCGCTGGGAGCCTTCTCCCTCACGGAGGCCGATGCGGGAAGCGATGCTGCGGCGATCAGCGCCCAGGCGGTCCGGGACGGGGATGACTGGATTCTGAACGGCGAGAAGATGTGGGTCACCAACGGGGCCACGGCCGAGGTGGTGCTGACGTTCGTGCGGACGGACACGCCGGGGGATCGCCGCGGATCGAAGGGCGTCGGGGCGTTTCTGATCCCCAAAGGCGCACCGGGTCTGCAGCCCGGCAAGAAAGAGAAGAAGACGGGGCTCCGCGGATCCGAAACCGTATCCTTCGCCATGAAGGATCTGCGTCTGGGGCCGGAGCACCTGATTGGCGAACCTGACGGCGGTTTCCGGTACGCACTGCAGGGCCTCGAGGGCGGCAGACTGGGCATCGCGGCTCAATCCGTGGGCATCGCGGCGGCGGCTCTGGATCATGCTCTGGAATACGCGGCCGAGAGGCGCCAGTTTGGGAGAGCGGTAGGCGAGTTCCAGGGAATGCAGTTCAAGCTTGCGGACATGTCCGCACGGTTGGAGTCTGCACGCGGACTGCTGGAGCGGGCTGCCCGGGCGCAGATGTCGGACGATCCCAGGCGGCGGCGTTTGTCCAGCATCGCCAAACTGGTCGCCAGCGAGACGGCGGTCTACGTAACCCGGGAGGCGGTCCAGGTGTTGGGCGGATACGGCTATGCCCGCGAGTATCCGGTTGAGCGTCTGTTCCGCGACGCGAAGGTCACCGAGATTTACGAAGGAACGAACGAAATCCACCGCGTCATCATCGCGCGTCAGCTATACCGAGAAAGGGACGGAACACCGTGAGCAACCAGGGAACCGACGTACTCGAGCCGGTAGCGGATGGACTGGGTGTGTCCTCGAAGGATCTCTTCGAGCTGCTGGCCGAGCACAATCACGAGCAGGTTGTTTTCAGCTACGAACCGTCCAGTGGCTACCGTGGGCTGATCGCCGTGCACAACACCGTGCTGGGCTCGGCGCTGGGCGGTACCCGTTTCTGGAGCTACGACTCGGACGTCGATGCGCTGATCGACGTGCTTCGCCTCTCCCGCGGCATGACGTACAAAGCTGCGGTGGCCGGGCTGAACCTGGGGGGCGGCAAATCCGTCATCATCGGGGACAACAAGACGGCGGATCGCGAGATGGTCATGCGAGCCCACGGGCGCGCCGTGGAGGGACTGGGTGGCCGGTACATCACCGCAGAGGACGTCGGCACGTCGGTCGAAGACATGGACTACGTGCACATGGAGACCGATTACGTGGTCGGCATCGCCGGCAAGTCGGGCGATCCGTCACCAGTGACGGCTTACGGCACGTATCGGGGGCTCAAGGCCTGTGCTTTCAAGAAGTACGGGTCCGATGAGCTGGGAGATCGTTCCGTCGCCGTCCAGGGAACGGGGCATGTGGGCTATTTTCTGTGCCGGGACCTGGCGGCGGAAGGCGCGAAGTTGTTCGTCGCGGACATAGACGAGGCCAGTGTCGGTCGGGTGGCGGATGAGTTCGGCGCGGAGATCGTGAGCACGGACGAGATCTACGATGTCGATGCCGACATTTTCGCACCGTGCGCTCTGGGCGCCATCCTCAACGACAACACGATTCCACGGCTGAACGTGGACATCGTAGGGGGTGCCGCCAACAACCAGCTGCAGGCGGAGGAACACGACAACCTCCTGCAGGAGAAGGGCATCCTGTATGCGCCGGACTACGTGATCAACGCCGGTGGCCTGATCAACGTGTACTCGGAGCTGGCCGGGTGGACGCTGGAGCGCTCTAAGCGCAAGGCGGGCGAGATCTACGGGGTACTGCTCCGAATCTTCGAGCTGGCCGAGGCCGAGGGCGTCACGTCGGCAGAGGCGAGTGACCGGGTGGCGGAGCACCGTGTGCAACGAGTGGCCAAACTCCACCGGTCCAGCTACTAGGCCACCTCACCCCGACCCGGTACGGAAGGGAACTTCAAAACGGCATGAACCGACACTCTCAGCCGCTCGCTCAGGTAGATCCGGAGGTGGCGCAGGCGATCCGTGACGAGGTGGATCGCCAGCGCTGGGGGCTCGAGCTGATCGCGAGCGAGAACTTCGTGTCCCGCGCAGTGCTCGAGGCCTGTGGCAGCGTCATGACGAACAAGTACGCCGAAGGGTACCCGGCCAAGCGGTACTACGGGGGCTGCGAGCACGTGGACCGGGCCGAGGATCTGGCCCGCGAGCGGGCTAAGCAGATCTTCGGGGCGGATCACGCCAACGTGCAGCCGCACGCCGGCTCGCAAGCCAACATGGCGGCGTACTTCGCGCTGCTCCAGCCCGGCGACACGATGCTGGGCATGGATCTCTCCCATGGCGGCCACCTCACGCACGGCTCGCACGTGAACTTCAGCGGTCGACTCTACCGGGTGCTGCCGTACGGCGTCCGGGAATCCGATCAGCGTGTGGATTTCGACGCGCTGGCCGATCTTGCCCGACGCGAGAAGCCGGCCATGATCATCGCCGGGGCAAGCGCCTATCCGCGCACACTCGAGTTCGAGCGGTTTGCGGAGATCGCCGCGGAGGCCGGAGCCTATCTGCTGGTTGACATGGCTCACATCGCAGGCCTGATCGCGGCCGGCGTGCACCCTTCACCGGTTCCGCACTCCGACGTCGTGACGTCCACCACGCACAAAACGCTGCGCGGCCCGCGGGGCGGGCTCATCCTGTGCCGTGAGGAACACGCGAAGGCCATCGACAAGACGGTGTTCCCGGGCATGCAGGGCGGACCGCTCATGCACAGTATCGCCGCCAAGGCCGTGGCCTTCACCGAGGTCATGCGCCCGGAGTTTCGGGCCTATTCGCAGAAGGTGATCGACAACGCCCGTGCGCTGGGGCGGGGACTCGAGAAGCGGGGATACGATCTGGTGGCCGGAGGGACCGACACGCACCTGCTGCTGGTCGATCTGCGGTCTACCGACCTGACCGGCAAGGATGGCGAGGAGATCCTGGGCCGGGCGGACATCCACGTCAACAAGAACACGGTCCCGTTCGAGACCCGGTCGCCGTTCGTCGCCTCCGGAATCAGGATCGGCACGCCGGCGCTCACCACCCGCGGCATGGGACCAGAGGACATGCTGAGGGTGGCGGACCTGATCGACCGGGCCCTGCGGTCCGCCGGAGAGAAGTCCGTTCTCAGCGGGATTCGGGCGGAGGTTCGCGAACTGTGCGAGGCGCATCCGCTGTATCCGGAGCTCGTGACAGGGCGTTCGGCGGCGGGTTGGTCGGAGCTTGAAATGGGCTCCGAGCCGTCGCGGGAAGAGATCAGAGGCGCGCCCGCCGGCTAGCCCTCACTTGACTCCATCTTTTCACTTCACCTAGTTTCTCAGGCCGGCCAATAACCGGAACCGACCCGTGCGGGCGGTTTCGGCGTGGCTGCGTAAGGTTCGAGCGATGTGCGGAGGTGTGGCTGTGGCGCCACGCAGGGTTGCACGGGTGGACGACGAAGCGATGCAAGAGACGCCAGCGGAGAGGATGCTTGCGCGGCTGCGGCAGCAGAACCCGCGGTACGCGGAACCCGCGTTTCTTTTCATCCTGTCGGCCCTGCACCAGCTGCTGGGCGGCCTGGAGACTCCACGCCATGTGTCGGGCGCCGAAGTGGCGGACGCCGTGCGGAGATTGGCGATCGACCGGTTTGGCCCGCTGGCGCGCACCGTTCTGGAGCATTGGGGGGTGCATTCGACCTCGGATATGGGCGAAGTTGTGTTTGCCATGGTCGAGTGCGGGATCCTCATCAAACAGCCCGGTGACAGCCGGGAGGACTTCGAGGGGTTGTTCAGCTTCGAGGAAGCGTTCGAGGAGAGCTATCCCTGGGGGAGCTGAAGGGGGAGCTGCGACACCGCGCGTGGTCCGCGTCTTGCGGACCGGCTGATTCAGGGCGCGGCAGAAGCGGCGGTCCAAGCGAACGGATCGAGCCCGGCGGGCTCGGGTTACTGGTTTTTTGACGGGGAGGGGTGATTGCGTGGAAGAGCACGCCCGCTTTACCGAGTGCTTGCATTGCAACAAGGGGGTACTGCTTCCGCTGTCGGACTACGGACGAGACGGAGCGCCCATTCGTTACAAGGCATGGGTCTGCTCGAACCCGGAGTGTGGGTTCAACATTCGGATCGACAACGGCGAGATCAGCTTCGGTCGCACGATTCAGCAGTCCTACAAGTAAGCCCTTCGGGGCCACATTCTCCGTCCGCTTGCAATGACGGGTCTACCTAACCGTGAGCAGTGGTGGCGGATAGCCGCCCGTGAAGTCTGGCTGCCCACGGCACAAGAGATGGCAGAGTTGGACCGCTATGCCATCGGTTCTGGCTCGATTCCCGAGCGTGCCCTGATCGAGAGCGCGGGGCGAGAACTCGCCCGCTACGTGCATATGCGCTGGCCGGACGGTCCGGTGGTGGCGCTGGCCGGCAGCGGGCACAACGGCGCCGACGCGCTGGTGGCCCTGCGCACGCTGCACGCCTGGGGCAGACCCGTCCGCGCTGTCCTGTGCGGCAACGCCGCTCCCGAGCCCGACGTACTGAACGGGTGGGACATCCCTCTCCACGAACCGTCGCAACTTGTTTCCTGTGCTACAGATGCAGCGGTCCTTATCGACGGCATTCTAGGCACCGGAATCACCTCGGCGCCACGCGAACCACAGGCCACGTACATCGCACAGGCCAACGCGTCCGGCGTGCCGATCGCGGCAGTGGACGGTCCCAGCGGCGCGAACTTCACCACCGGGCAGGTCCCCGGGGCGTGCATTCGGGCCCAGCTCAGCGTGACGTTCGGCTGGCCCAAGATCGGACTCCTGCGCTTCCCGGCCCGCGAGTACTGCGGCGATCTGGTGGCCGTGGAGATCGGATTCCCACCGCCGCCGCAACCCCCGGCAGCCCGCGCGATCACCGCGCGCTGGGTGCGGGACCAGATGCTCGACCCACGCCAGGCGAATGCCCACAAGGGACAGTCAGGCTACCTGACGCTGGTCGCCGGCCAGGCGGGCATGGCGGGCGCGGCGGTCTTGGCGGCTCGCGCGGCCGTGCGCGGAGGAGCCGGAATAGTCCGGGTCGTCAGCGATCCCGTCAATCGCGAGATCATACAGACCGGGGCGCCGGAGACGGTCTACGTGCCGTGGGACTCCCCGGACGCCGTCGCAGAAGCCGTCGCGTGGGCGCACGCGGTGGCGGTGGGTCCGGGTCTGGGACAGGCAACGGAGAGGCGAGAACTCATCGAAGCGGTCCTGGAGGCGCGGCAGACAGTCCCGGTCCTCGTGGACGCCGATGGGTTGAACGCCTGGCAGGGAGAAGCCGGCTCGCTGGCGCGCATCCTGAGCGGGAACGCGCTGCTGACGCCCCACCCGGGCGAGCTGGCTCGGCTACTGAACGTGCCCATGAGCGAGATTCTGGAAGACCCACCCGCCGCCGCCCGCCAGGCGGCCGCCAGCCTGGGCTGCGTGGTTCTGCTGAAGGGGGCGCCGTCGCTCGTGGCGGAAGCCGGGCAGCCGCTGCGGGTGAGCACGATAGCGACGGCCGGTTTTGCGACGGGAGGCGTCGGTGATGTGTTGTCCGGCCTTGCCGGGGCCTACCTGGCCGCCGGTTTGGGGCCTGCCGATGCGGCGAGCGCCGCACTGATGATTGCCGGGATCGCCGCGGCCCGTGCGCCACACGCCGTTGGCCACGCGGCCTCCGACATACCGGAAGCCATCCCCGAAGTTCGCGCGGAGCTGGAGGGCCGGCTGGGCCTGGCAGGCAGCGCCGTCTTTGCCTCTCCGCTGGAGACGCTGGACCCCTCCATGCCAGGCGGCGGACAAGCCCCGGGCGGATGAACGAGCACGTGGGCGGCGGGCGCCCGGACGCCATTCGTCTCGCGCGCAGCCCCGAGTTCGACCAGATACGAGCGCTCGTCGCGGCAGCGCAGGCGGCTCGTGCTTCCACGGTACCACTTGGCGACGACGCAGCCGTTCTCGAGCTGGCAAGCGGCGAGTCGGTGGTTGTGAGCACGGATATCGCCGTCGAGGATGTGCACTTCCGCCGGGCCTGGACTACCTGGGAGGTGATTGGGTACCGGGCCGTGGCCGCCGCATTGAGCGATCTGGCGGCGATGGCCGCCCGCCCGATTGGTGTTCTGACATCCGTGGCCGTCCCCCCCGAACTGGGGGAGGAAATTCTGGCCTCCATCGGCGCCGGCATGGGCCAGTGTCTCCGCGAGCACGATGGGGCCCTGTTGGGTGGAGACACTTCAGGCTCACCGGGTCCGGTGGTGATCGATGTCACCTCGATCGGGGGTGTGCACCGGGCCGTGCGACGTGACGGCGCCGTGCCGGGCGATGAGCTCTGGGTCACGGGCACGCTGGGGGCCGCTGCCGCCGCGGTGTTTGACATGTCCCGCTCCCTCGAGCCGGATCCGGCCGCCCGCCGGGCGTTTGAAACCCCGCGGCCCAGGCTTGTCGAGGCTCGCTGGCTGGCTGAGCGATTGCCACTGCACGCGATGATCGATCTCTCCGACGGACTCTTCGGGGACGCTGCGCACATGGCGGCCGCGTCAGGCGTTCGTGTGGAGATCGACCTCGAGCGGGTTCCGTTGGCGCCCGCGCTCGAGTCATATCCGCTGCCCGAGATGGGCGTCAGGCTCGCCCTGGCCGGCGGTGAGGACTACGAGCTCCTGTTTACCGCGCCCCCCGGCTGTGTAGAAGAGGTGAGGCCGGAGTACGAGTCGTCCTTCGGGACCAGGCTTACCAGGCTTGGCCATGTGGACAGCGGAGCCAGTGTGCGGTGGCTGGAGACAGGCGCGCGAGCGCTGCCTCCCGGGCTGGGCGGGTTCGACCATTTCGCCAGCCTGGACGCCATGGACAGGTTGGGCTCGCGGGGCGAAGAAGGGTGATTCGCAAGGCGCTGTTCCTGCCGGTAGCGACTGCGTCGACGCTGTTCTTCTCCCTGGTGGCGGTCGTTGGAGGACTGGTCCGGGCGCCGAAGGGACTGTTCGATTGGATCCACCGCAACTGGGCCCGCTCGGTGCTCGGGGCGGCTGGTGTCCGCATCGAGGCGAAGGGTCTGGAACACGTCCATGAGGGTCGCGCCTACGTGTTTGTCTCGAATCACCAGTCGTTCTTCGACGTCTGGACCATGATGGCCACGCTCCCCGCTTCGATCCGGTTCGTGGCCAAGCAGGAGCTGGCACGGATTCCGATCTTCGCGGCCGCCTGCCGCGCGGCCGGGCACGTGTTCATCGACCGGCGGGATGCTGTTGCCGCCGGTGAGGCCATCCGGGTAGCCGGCCAGCAAATGGAGAAGGAAGGGCTGTCGCTGTTCTTCTTTCCGGAAGGCACTCGATCAGCGGATGGAAAGCTCCGTCGCTTCAAGAAGGGCTCGTTTGCGCTGGCTATCGAGACGCAGCTGGAGCTGGTAGCCGTGGCCATCGACGGCGGTGCGAAAGTGCAGCCGAAAGGCGCGCGGCTTCCAAACGCCGGCACGGTGCGGCTGCGCTGTGCGCCGGCGATTTCGATGCGCGGCATGACAGGAGAACAGCGCGACCTGCTCACGCGGGACACCCGAGAAACGGTCGCGGGGATGCTGGAGGAGCTGAAGGCTCTGCCCGCCGACGCAGGGCCGGGCAACAGAGCATGATCGGGCACAGGCGGTCCGGGACTTGTCCGGGCCGGACAAGATGACCACTATTCCGCCTGTGGGGGGCATCCTCTGCCCGCCAGCGGACGGGAACGGGAAGACAGGGAGGCGGATCCATGTCGGCAATCGTCGACGTTAGCGCACGCGAGATACTCGATTCGCGCGGCAATCCGACAGTCGAAGCGGACATCACTCTGGATAGCGGTGCCACGGGCCGGGCCGCCGTGCCGAGCGGCGCCTCGACCGGCGAGCACGAAGCGGTGGAGCTCCGGGATGGCGAGGCGGAGCGCTACGGCGGGAAGGGCGTTCTCCGGGCCGCGAGTCATGTCACGGGTGAGATTCTGGATGCGGTGCGGGGGCATGACGCCGCCGACCAGCGGGCGCTGGACACCGTGCTGATCGAGCTGGATGGGACGCCCAACAAGGGCCGCCTCGGAGCGAACGCGCTGCTTGCCGTTTCCATGGCCGCCGCCCGCGCCTCCGCGGCTGAGTCGGGCGTGCCCCTGTTCCGGCAGCTGGGTTCCACGACCAGCCGGACGCTTCCCGTCCCGATGCTCAACATCCTGAACGGCGGGGCGCACGCCAACAATAACGTGGACATCCAGGAGTTCATGGTCGTTCCGGTCGGGGCCGCGTCCTTCTCGGAGGCACTGCGGGCCGGTACCGAGGTGTTCCATGCGCTCCGCAAGCGTCTGGCCGCCGCCGGCTTCACGACGGCGGTCGGCGACGAGGGCGGGGTCGCGCCGGATCTCGAGTCCAACCGGCAGGCGCTCGACCTCATCATGGAAGCGATCAACGACACCGGTTACCGGCCGGGCCACGACATCGCGCTGGCGCTAGATTGTGCGGCCTCCGAGCTGTACGACCGCGAGGCCGGGGTCTACGTGCTGGAGAGTGCCGGGGAGGCGGGTCGCCTGGAGGCGGCCGAGCTTATAGACCTGTACGAGCAGTGGCTGGCCGACTATCCCATCGTCTCCATCGAGGACGGACTGGACGAGATGATTGGCCGGGCTGGGGTCTCATGACGCACCGGTTGGGTGACCGCGTGCAGATAGTCGGAGACGACCTGTTCGTGACCAACGTGGAGCGGCTGGCGAGAGGGATCGACAACGGAGTCGGAAACGCGATTCTCATCAAGCTGAACCAGATCGGAACCGTGTCGGAGACGCTGGACGCCATCCGCATGGCGGCGGATGCCAGGTACGGGGTCGTGATTTCACACCGTTCGGGAGAGACCGAGGACACGTTCATCTCGGACCTGGCGGTTGCCACCAATGCCGGCCAGATCAAGACGGGCTCCGCCTGCCGCTCTGAGCGCGTGGCCAAGTACAACCAGCTTCTGAGAATCGAAGAGGCTCTGGGCGACCAGGCCGTGTACCCGGGCGGGTCCGTATATGACTGATCGAACGGGGCGGTTGGCGGCGCGGGTGCTGGGCGCCGTCGGGCTACTGCTGGCCGCGTACTACCTGACGCTGGGCGGCGAATACAGCGTCTTCGACATTGGCGAGCTGCGCAGTCTGCGCGCCCAGGCTGTCGCGCGTGTCGACTCACTGCAGGTCGAGGCGGACTCCCTGCGGGCCTGGGCGGACAGTCTTGCCGCAGATCCGTTCGCGATTGAACGGCTGGCCAGAGAGGAGCACGGGTTCATCCGGGACGGGGAGCGCCTGTTCCTCTTCGTGGAAGAAGAGCCCGAGAGCCGGTAGCGAACATCGTATCAGCCGGAACCACCGGGGTTGACCGCTGTAGACAGTGCAGGTAGCATCGAGTCGCCGTTTGAGGCAGGGTAGCTCAGCCTGGTAGAGCAAGGGACTCATAAGCCCTGGGTCGCGGGTTCAAATCCCGCCCCTGCCACT
>JBDHIQ010000135.1:0-11584 GCA_039587395.1 Gemmatimonadota bacterium | reverse complement strand
TTCACCGAGGGGCCGAACTCGCTGCACGTCCTCAATGCCCCCTCTCCGGCCGCGACGGCCGCATTTCCCATCGGACGGGCCATCGTGGACAGGATCGTCCAGGCGACCGGCTAGCAGTCTGGCCCAGTACTGCTCCACACCCTCAATAATTGGACAATCCGGGTCCCACTCTTTATTCTTGGCCAACTTTTTTCCTGCCGTAGGCGTTGGGGACTGATCCACACAGCTGAGGAGGACTGCGTCGTGGCGGACGATCATCTCGATCCGGGTGGAGAGGTACAACTCGGAGGGCACCCGAAGGGGACCATGGCCATCGTAGGCCTGTACGGACTCCTCTTCATCATCGGCTGGCTAGTCATCTACTTCTTCGTGTTCATCCCGCGCGGGACGATGGGACAATGAGCGGCGAGAAGATGCACATCGACATGTACGAGAAGTTCTGGATGTGGGCCGCGGCCCTGATCGTCGCGGTGTTCATCGCCTCGATCTTCTTCACGACGTTCGCTCAGTCGCGCATGCCGCCGAGCCACGTCGAGACCATCGACCCGAGGGCCGTCCGCCAGAATCCCGACTTCGCGAGCCCGGGCGTGACCATCAATTCAGATGGAACCGCGACGGTCCACGTGCTGGCCCAGATGTTTGCCTTCGCCCCGAACGAGATCCGCGTTCCACGCGGCCGCAAGGTCACGTTCCGGATCACGAGCCCAGACGTGATTCACGGGTTCCAGATCGTGATGACCAACGGCAATGCGATGGTCGTGCCGGGCTACGTGACGCAGTTCAGCACGCAGTTTGATGATGCAGGTGAATACCTGATCGTGTGCAACGAGTACTGCGGACTTGGGCACCACATCATGTTCGGCACGCTGATAGTCGAGGATGGTGTGAGCGCAGTGGATGCGGAAGGTTCGGAAGTCGCCGCTGCGGGTGAGACGGACCACGTGCCCAGTTTCCCCGAGAAGGCCGAGCTGGTTACCGCCGGCGGGCAGGGAGGTGATCGATGATCGCCGCCCGCAAGCTGTCACTGGCCAACTTCTGGGTCGCCATCGGCGCGTTCGCCATTGCGTCGGCCACGGCCCTCATGCAGGCTCTGTCGCGCGCCGACCTGGAACTCCCCTGGCGGAGCGCGGAGATCTACTACCTCTCCGTAACAGCGCACGGCGTCCTGATGGCGATCGTCTTCACGACGTTCTTCATCATGGGCCTGGGGTACGTGGTTACGGAGTACACGCTCAAGCGGCCGATCATCGCACCGAAGCTGGCCTGGGCCGGCTTCTGGATCGCGTTTGTCGGAACCGCACTGGCGGCGTGGGCGATCCTGTGGGGCAAGGCCAGCGTTCTCTACACTTTCTATCCGCCGCTGAAGGCGCACCCTCTCTTCTACATCGGGGCCACGCTCCTGATCGTGGGCTCCTGGGTGTGGTGCTTCATCGTGGCGCGTACGTACGTGCTATGGAAGAAGGAGAATCCGGACGAGCGCATTCCGCTGCCGCTGTTCGGAATGCTGACCACCATCGCGGTGTGGGCTCTGGCCACCATCGGTGTGGCGGCGGAGTCGCTGCTGATGCTGATCCCGTGGTCGCTGGGCATCGTGGACACTATCGACCCGGTGCTGGCCCGGATGCTGTTCTGGTGGTTCGGGCACCCGCTCGTGTACTTCTGGTTGCTGCCGGCGTACATGATCTGGTACACCATGACGCCGCGCATCGCGGGCGGGAAGCTGTTCAGCGACCCGCTGGCGCGCCTGGTGTTCGTGATGTTCATCTTGCTGTCCACGCCGGTCGGCTTCCACCATCAGTTCATGGACCCGGCGGTCCAGGCGGGCTGGAAGCTGTTCCACGCCTTCAACACGCAGTTGATCATCTATCCCAGCATGGTGACGGCTTTCACTGTCCTCGCATCGTTCGAGATCGCCGGCCGCATGCGGGGAGGGAAGGGCCTGCTCGGTTGGCTCGAGAAACTACCGTGGGGTGACCCTGCGTTCTCCAGCGTGGCGCTGGCCATGATGATCTTCGCCATCGGCGGGTTCGGCGGTGCTATCAACGCCGCGTTCAGCATGAACGCCATGATCCACAACACGGCGTGGGTGCAGGGGCACTTCCACCTCACGGTGGGGACCGCGGTCGCGCTCAGCTTCATGGGGATCTCCTACTACATCATGCCCCGGCTGCTGGGGAAGGAACTGGAGCTCACGCTCCTGGCCCGGATTCAGCCCTACCTGTGGTTCATGGGGATGCTGCTGTTCTCGGTCTCCAACCACATCTCGGGCCTCGAGGGCATGCCGCGCCGCATCTACGAGTTCTCGTACGGCGGCAGCGAGGTCGCCGCGGGCTGGGTCGCGGAGACAGGTATCTCGGCGCTGGGTGGTGTGTTCCTCTACGTGAGCGCCCTGTGCTGGATTGCGGTGATGATCGGCACCGGCCTGGCGGGCAAGAAGGCCGATATGGGTCCGGTGGAGTTCGCCGAGCCGGTGGAGCCTCCGGGTAACAAGGCGCTCATTCTGGATCGGATGAAGCTGTGGGTGATTATCGCCGCGGTGCTGGTGGCCATGGCGTACGCGGTTCCGATCTACCAGCACCTGCAGTTGGAGCGGTTTGGAGCCCCAGGCTTCAACATGTTCTAGCCGCTGCTCCGGTGTACACCGAACAGGGAAGCACGGAGAGGGCTCGGAGCTGGTGCTTCGAGCCCTCTCGTTATTGCGGGGCCCGCTTTCGCCAACGGAATAACCGGCGAAGAGCCCGAGACTTCAACTTGAGGCACCGAATCCCTACATTCGTGGGGGCCCGATCGGACTGGTGCCGTCACCCCCGGACGGAGATTCGGGTCTTTCATCCCGAACAGCGAGGTAGCCATGAGAGCCCGATTCACTCCTGCCATCCTGCTCACCGGTTTTCTGCTCGCCCCGCCCCTGGAGGCCCAGGAAGAGGAAATGGCGCCACCGGGCATCACGGTGGTCCGCTACTTCGAATGCAACATGGGTGGCGTCGGCGAAGCCATCGGCATGCTGAACGGAGTGGGACGAACCATCGCGATGGAGCTCATTGAAGAAGGTCTGCTCTACGACTACGGCATTCTCACGCACGCGTGGGGCGACGAGTGGAACCTGATCGACTATTTCGTGGTCGAGAACATGCCGGCCTTCAACAGAGCATGGCAGGAGTTTCTGCGGCGCTTCGTGCAGGTGGATCCCGAGGGTGAGATGCAGGCTCGATTCACGGAACTCTGCGGTCGCCACAAAGACAACATCTATTCGATTGTGCAGCCACCGGACGGGGACTGACCGAATCCTGCTCTAGCGTACTTGCAGCGGCGCGCTCGGACGGTCAGGTTCGAGCGTCCGCCGTCGGCCTCTGAACGTTTAGCACGAAGGGAGCCATGGCCTCCAGCCGCCTATCGTCGTTCCAGGCCATGAGAGAGAACAGCGACGCCTTCCGGCTTGGCGCGATGTTCGGCCTCTACTTCCTCGTCATCACGACAGTCGGGATCCTGCGTCCCGTTCGAAACGTGCTGGCTCTGGACGGCCTGGCGGACACGGAGTTCTATAAGACGTACTTCGTGAGCGCGATCGTGGTCCTCTTCGCGCCCATCTACAACCGGATTGCCGATCGCGTGGCCTGGCGCGTGCTGATTCCAGGTGTCGCGTTCTTCTTTGCCGCCAGCTTCGTGGTCTTCCGCATCCTGTACGTGGAAGGAAGCGCGGCGTTCGGGATGGCGTTCTATGGCTGGTACGATTTGTACGCGGCCGCACTCGTCACGCAGTTCTTCATCGCCACGCAGCTGTTCTTCAACGCCCGTGAAGCCAAGAAGGCGTATCCGCTGATCATCGCAGGCGGATCCATTGGGGCCTCGCTGGGTGGCACGATAGTCGGGTTGTTCTCCACCAACTTCGGGACTCCCAATTTCCTGCTGGTGGCTGCGGGGATCATCACGGTGTTCGGAATCGCCCTCTTCTTCCTGTGGTTCTCCGAGGATCCGGAGGACGCCCGCCGCCGCGCCCGCGAAAAGGTCAGAGACAAGGACCTGAAGCGCGGAGAGTTCGGACGCATCTTCAGCAACCCACAGGTGCGGCTGATCGCGGCTGCCGTACTACTCACAGTGTTGACCAAGCAGCTCGTGGACTACTCGTTCAACACGGCGGTTGGAATCACCATCGGCGACCGGGATTCCATGGGCCAGTTCCAGGGCTTCTTCATGGCTGCCACCCAGTGGACACCCATCCTTGTGCTGGCCGTGCTGCGTCCGGCCCTGGGCCGGTGGGGCATTGGCATCGCTGTGTTCATGCTCCCGGTCGTGATGCTGATCACCAACTCTGCCGTTGCGTTGGCCTGGGGATTGTGGACGACCGTGATAGCCAAGGGCTCGGACGGGACCTTCCGATACTCCGCGGAGCGAACGGGACGAGAGATCCTCTATGTGCCCGTGCCGGATGAGATCAAGCTCAAAGCCAAGGCGTGGATCGATGTGGGCGTGGAGAAAGGCGTAGGGAAGGCGTCTTCCGCTCTCCTGCTCCTGCTTCTCGTCAGCATCATGGACTACCGCAAGGTCCCATTTGTGGCAGTGGGTCTCTCCATCCTGGGCCTCGTCGTCGCGTATCGCGTACGGCGGGAGTACGTGCAGACGCGTGTACGCCTCGATCATGGGAGCCAGCACGCTTCCGATCATTCGACAGTCGCTGGCCGACCCTGATCCACTGAAGACAGCCTTTGCGCTGGATCTCATGGACCACGCGGGCGTGGACGACGTACGCAAGGTTGGCCCGGAGCTCCATCAACTGCTTTCGAACCGGACACCGGAGATTCGTCTCCGGGTGCTGGGCGTGCTGGCGATGGTGCCCGACGCCATGGACACGGAGGCGGTCCGGGGTCGCTTGCTGGATTCCGATCCGCGCGTGCGCGAGGCTGCGGTGCGCGCCCTGGCGGCTACGACGTCAGACGATCCGGAGCGAGTCTGCTCGGAGCTGGCCTGCCTGGCGACCGACATGTCGGCGGAGCGCGCCGAGTCCGTGGCCCGTCCATTCTTCGAGGCGCGGCTGGGCGAGCTGGCGGGAGCCGATGCGGACCATCGGCTTGAACTGGCCTTGGCCGCCGCCGTGATGCGCACCCATCCGGACTCGGGACGGTTGCTGGCCCGGCTGTTCGCAGATCCGGACGGCCGCGTGGCCTCGGCTGCCATGCGGAGTGCGGGCTTTCATGACAACCCGGAGTTTGCGGACCCGTTGATCGATGCGCTGGGCACTCCTCAGACGCGCTTCGCCGCCAGAGAGGCCCTGACAGCTCTGGGACAATCCGTACTCGCGCCTCTGATCGCCAGGCTCAATGATGAGCGGGCGGATGCCCGCATCCGACGCAATATTCCGCCGGTGCTGGCGGGGATTCCGTCGCAGGAGACCGTGGGCGCCCTGATCCACTCTTACGAGCTCAAGGAGACGGACCAGTGGCTGGACAACCGCTCCTTGCGTGCGCTCACGCGGCTGCGCAGAAACGACGAGCTCGTATTCGAAGAGGAGCAGGTGTTGAAGCTCCTTGCGCGAGAAGTCGAGACGGCGGGCACGTACGCAGAGGCTCTCGCGGCGGCGGGGACGCTGGAGACAGGAAGCCAATCCGGCCGGCTGCTGGAGCGGGCGCTCCGAGAGGCGCGCTACGATCGACGCGAGAGTTCATTCCGCTGGTTGGCTCTTCTCTATCCACTGCAAGGCATGTATCGGTCGTATCTTGCCCTCAGGAGCGGTGACTCCCGGTCTCGGGCCAACGCGCTGGAATGGCTGGAGAGCACAGTAGGCCACAAGGTGTACGCGCAGCTGGCGCCGGTGGTCGAGCGGCCCACAGAGGAGGCTTCGGAAACCGCGGATGCCTGGGCAGCTCTGCGGAAACTATGGGATGATGAAGACCACTGGGTCGCGCGCTGCGCCATCTGGGCCATGTGCGATCATCGCTTGAATGGCGTGCGCGAAGAGCTCCAGGCGTGGCAGCCGGAGGATCCCGAGTGGTTGACCTTCAAGACCCGGATGCTCTCCCGCGTAGACGACGACGAGCGGGCGGGCGAACGCAGTATCAGGAAGGGCAATATGGATCTGATCGAAAAGGTATTCCTTCTCCAGAGCGTGGACTTGCTGCAGGAGGCCGGCTCGGCGCAGCTGGCGCTGATGGCCTCGATCGCCGAGGAGGTTGACTCGGACACTGATGAGATACTGATCGAGCGGGGCGACCCGACCGACGCCCTGTACGTAGTGATTCGAGGCGAAGTGGAGCTACACGGTGTTGGGGATCAGCGGCTTGTCGTCGAGGATGGTTCGCCGTTCGGTACCTGGGCGCTCATCGATGAAGAACCGAGCCTGGTCCAGGCGCGAACCACGAAGCCCACACGGCTCTTGCGCATCGGCAGGCGTGACTTCGACGACCTGCTGGCGGACTATCCGGAGCTGGGGTTGGACCTCCTGCAGGGGCTCGCGCGTAGGGTTAGAACACTGGTGCGATCGTAGGCCGGGCGGCCGTGAGAACGTGCAACGGGAGCAAACATGATAGATGAATCGCAGTCGACCGTCGTTCTGGTCGACGACGAACCGATGGTTGTGACGGCGCTCCAGAGTTTCTTGCAGCTGGAGACCTCATACAACATCCTCACGTTCACGTCCGCCGTCGAGGCGCTCGAAGTGTTGGACGATGAGAGCATTCACGTCCTGGTCGCCGATTACATGATGCCGGACATGGACGGGATCACGTTCTTCATCAAGGCTCGCGAGCTCCGTCCGGCGGCTACGCGAATATTGCTGACCGGGTACGCGGACAAGCAGAACGCCATCCGGGCCATCAACGAGGCCGGCCTGTACTACTACCTGGAAAAGCCGTGGGACAACGACCAGCTCGGAATGGTCATCCGCAACGGGGTGGAACGCTCGCGCCTGTTCAACGAGCTGGATCAGCGCGTGGGCGCACTGAACCTGGCGAATGAAGAGCTTGACGCGTTGCGCGGTCGCCTGATCAAGGCGTTCATGTAGCCCTATGCAACGAACCATGATTCAGCCGCGAATAGTCGTGGCGTCGCTGGCCGTCGCGCTGGGACTCGTGCTGCGCTACGTCTTGGACCTGCCGATCGACTTCACGTTCTTCTGGTTCGTGCTGGCGTGGTTCTTGGCCTCGCTTCTCTTCTTCGGACGCCTGATTCCGCCCCAGGATTCCCCCGACTACCGGAAGGTCGGCGTTGTATTCTTCGTGTTCGAGGTTGCGGTGGCGGCGCTTGCAGCCGGAGCACTCGGTTTCGGAGGCTGGCTGGCCGTGCCTCTGGTTCTGTTCCCCACGCTTGAGTGGACCGGGACTTCGCGAGGTCGTTGGGACCTGGTCGGCGCTGCGGTGGCGGGCCTGGCCGCGGGAGGGGTAGTGGCCATGGAAACGCTGGCGGCGGGCGTCGGCACGGAGGTGCAGGCAGCGGGCATCGCAGAGGGTCTGGTCGCACAGGCGGGAGCGTTTGGCGGTCTTGCGGCGGCCCTCGTCATCGGGTTGTCGGCCGGGGTCGGCAGACTCGTGGCAGCGGATCAACGGGACAAGGAGCGCCTCCAGGACATCGCTCGTGACCTGATCATCGATACGGAGGATCTGCGCGACACCAACGAGGAGATAGAGCGCGCGTATGCGGAGCTGAAGGAAGCGCAAGCCGAGCTGGTGAACTCGGCCCGGCTGACGACGCTGGGGACACTCGTGGCCGGAGTCGCCCACGAGTTGAATACTCCGCTGGGCGCCATCAACAGCAACCACGATGTGATCGAGCGAGCCCTCAACGGACTTCAGGACATTCTGGAAGACGAGGTCGTAACTCCGGACGAACTGGAGCAGGTGCGGAGAATCGTTCGCGCCATGGATGGCGTGCTCAAGACCAACGGACTCGCGGTGGAGCGCATGGTGGGACTGGTCGGTAACCTGCGCACCTTCGGCAGGCCGGACCGCGCCGAGGTAGACCGGGTGGACTTGCACGAAGGACTGGATGGTACGCTGGCGATTCTGGCGCACCAGCTGAGAGGGATCGAGATTATCAAGGACTACGGAGAGATTCCCCTGGTGGAATGTTATCCGAACAAGCTGAACCAGGTGTTCATGAACCTCCTCATCAACGGTCGGCAGGCCATCAAGGATGAGGGCAGCCTGACGATAGAGACCCGCGCCCATGGGGATGCGGTATCCGTTCAGATTGCGGATACGGGATCGGGCATTGAGCCGGAGATTCTGGATAAGATCTTCGAGCCCGGTTTCACCACCAAGGGCGCGCGGATGGGAATGGGTCTGGGGTTGTTGATCACGAAGCAGATCATTGATCAACACCAGGGCACGATCGAGGTCGATAGTGTGGTAGGGGAGGGCACTACGTTCACTGTTCGAATCCCGGTGCGACTCGCACACCAGGAACCGCTGGAGCTGCCCGGGATGTCGGAGGAATCTTTGCAGGGAGGAACTCCATGATTCGTCGTACCATCAACCTGCTTACGGCCTTCTGCGTAGCCATCCTGGCTCTGCCCGTCGGAGCCGCGGGGCAGGACTCCAACATCAACTTGCCGGTGACCGAGCTCGAGCGTCGCCTGGGAGAGGATGATTTCGAGGTCGTATCCTGCACCCCGTCGCGCGGACTTCCGGGGGAGCGGACCTGTGCGGCCGCCCTCAAGTACGAAGACGGCGCGATGCTACGCTCCAAGTGGGCCCCGGCGCCAAAAGGGGGAGGCGAGTTCAACAACCGGCCACGCCTGGAGTTGGCGGCGTATGCAGTCCAGAAGCTGTTTCTGGACGAGAACGAGTACGTGGTCCCGCCCACGGCCGGTCGCTGCGTCGCAATGACCGACTACCCACCCTCCCAGGATCCCTCGGCGATGCCCATACAGGCCACGTTCGAAGACTGGAACATGGTGCTGGTGGTGCTTCAGTTCTGGCTGTGGAATGTGGACGGCAGCGTCGAGGCGAAGAAGATCCTCGACAAGAAGCGGATCAAGGAAGACCCGCTGTACGCCAGGCACGCGACGAACTTCAACCTGTTCACGTACCTCATCAAGCACCGTGATTCGAACGTCGGCAACTTCCTGGTATCCACGGACCCCAACAATCCGCGCGTATTCTCGGTCGACAACGGCATTGCCTTTTCGGGCGGCGAAGAGAGCAACCGGGGCAACTGGCTGGAGAAGATCCGCGTCGACCGGTTCTCGCGGAAGTCCATCGACCGGTTGAGAGCCCTCACTCTCGAGGACCTGCATGCCCAACTGGGTGTGGTCGCGCAGTACGAGGTGCAGGGCGGGGCGATGGTTCCAGTGACGCCTACCGCCAACCTGGATCCGGGCGACGGGATCCGCCGCGAGGGCTCCGTGCTGCAGCTGGGACTGAAGGAGAACGAGATAGAGCGGCTCTACGGCAGGATCCAGGATCTCCTGGAGGATGTCGATAAAGGCAAGTACGAGCTGTTTTAAGATCGTCTGACCTCAGGTATATTCGAGATAACGTGAGAACAACCACGGTTCGACTGGCCGCGAGGCGGCCGGCGGCGATTGGGCTCTTCCTGGCCGCCTGTGCCGTCGGAACGGGCGGGTCTGGGGCCGGCCTGTCTGCGGCACAGGACCCGCAGGAGCGGCCGCACGCAGAAACAGAGGGCGAGAAGGGTCTCCCTCGCTACGAAGGGGAGTACGGCCTGTTCGTCCAGGTCCTGGAATCGCAGCTGGTCGTGCGGTGGATCACCGCAAAGACGGGTCCGGGCCATCTGAGCGTGAAGGTGGACGGAGAGCCGACCAGCCAACACGAGACGCCGTCGGGGGTCTCTCACCGCGTCGCGTTCCCGCTGCCGGAGGCGGCCGCAGTGGTTCTGGAGTACGGCGGGCCTGTGGGAAGCCCGGATCGCCATACCACGACGATCTATCTGGAGACGGCGGCTTCTATCCAGGAGCCGGTGCACACCGGGGTCGACTCGCTGTACGTGGTGGGCGACACGCACGGCAGATTCGACACCGTCGTTCAACTGCTGGGCAACGCGGGACTCATCGATGCTGATCGCCGCTGGATTGGCGGGACCAAGCACCTGGTCTTTCTGGGCGACCTGTTCGACCGGGGAGACGATGTGACCCGGCTGCTCTGGTTTCTGTACGGACTGGAGCGTGAGGCGGCCGACGCGGGGGGACGCGTCCACGTGATGCTCGGCAACCACGAGTTGATGGTGATGTCCTACGTCACCGACTACGTGTCCCAGAAGGAACAGCTCCTGGCATTCAAGCTCGGCGTGGAGCACTACGCGCAGGTGTTCGACCCGCAGACCTCGGTGCTGGGAAGGTGGCTGGCAGGCAAGTCGGCCCTCATGCGGATCGACGAGGTGCTGCTGGCCCACGGAGGCGTCAGCGAGGACTACTTCGGCTACTCCCTGACCGAGTATCAGGATTCACTGACCGCATTCATCCACGAGGAGCACTTCCCGCACCTGGGGGACGAAGAGTACTGGGCCGGGCTGCCGCCCGAGAAGCTGATCAGCCAGGGGGAATGGGAGCGCAGATACGGCTTTTTCTGGGGTCCTCGCAGTGTCTTCTGGTATCGCGACTACGCGGACCGCAGCTTCATGGGCACTCTTCTGGAGAAGATGCTGGACAAGTTCGACGCCGAGGTCCATGTGATCGGGCACACGCCCATCGGTCGCATCCAGGAGCGATACGAAGGGATGCTGATAGCCGTGGATCTGGAGAGGTCCGGCTCCGAGATGTTGTTGTTGCTGCGGTCCGGAGATGGGCGTCGGGGGCGGTACGTGTTGGGCCTTACGGGTCCGCCCGTGCCACTGGAATCTTCAGCGGGTGTCGACATTCGCTGACGTAGCCTCTCGGGCGATCCGGCGGCCCGTTAATTGCGCCGCAGCGCAGGAGATTCGTTCGCCGCCGTGTATGTTCCGGGTGGCGGAGCCGGGTGTACCGCGAACGGGGGTGACGGAATGAGACGTGGACGGACGTTCCTGTTGGGATTTGTGGCGCTCGGGCTGCTCACCTGCCTCCCCGCCCGGCTCGACGCACAGTTCCTGAAATGGGCGGCCGATGCGCAGGGTGGTATCGCGCTACCGATAGGCAAGCTGGGCGACCTACTGGTTCAGCCGCGCGGTGGCCTTTCGTTTTGGAGGTGGTGGCTCCTTTCTGAAAGGGAAGGATGTCTTCGACGAGGAGACGCAGACTACCGTTCGCGCGCCGAGCCTCAACCTGTGGCAGTTCAACGGTGGCTTCGAGTTCGAGCTCACCAATTCTACGCGCAGCACCTGGTCCCTGGACGTGAACATCGGCGCCGGAGGCACGCACGCCGTGCCGCGACTCGGTACGGGCTCCAGCGGGGTTGCAGGGCCGACCAAGACTTACTTCACGTTGAATGGTGGCATCAAGCTCCTGGAAGAAGTGCACCCAACCATAGACGTGTTCGTCCTGGTGGAAGGCTACCTGATGTTCATGGACGAAGTGGATACGGAGTGGCTCACGCCGGAACCCGGAGGGATCGGTACCGGGTTTGTTGTACCTATCACCGTGGGATTTCGGATCAAGACATGATCGCAAAAGCGCTGGAACCGGGTGCCGCCCGGTCGTTCTTCGTCATCCTGGAAGAGG
>JBDHIQ010000134.1:0-10484 GCA_039587395.1 Gemmatimonadota bacterium | reverse complement strand
AGCTGGCACGCGACGTGGAGCGGGATGGGGAGCCGGTACGGGAGCTGGATCTGGGCGGGGGGCTGGCGATCGACTACCAGGGAGGAGCCGATCCCGAGCCCGGCGCGCTGGCGGCGGCCGTGCACGACGCCATCCGTGAGAGCCCTGTACGGGTGAACGGACAGCCGCTACCGGTGCGGTTCGAGCCCGGGCGCTCCATCGTCGGCCGCGCCGGGATCCTCCTGACAAGGGTCCTGTACACGCGCGAGGAAGCTGGCAGGCCCGCGCTGGTGTGCGACGCGGCATTCTCGGATTTCGCGCGGTTTGTCCTGTACGGAGCGCAGCACCGGATCGAACCGGTGGGCGCCGAGGCCGCCGGCTCGCCCACGGTGGATGTGCTGGGGGCCACGTGCGAATCCGGAGACGTTCTGGGTACCGCTCGCGCTCTCCACGGAGTCGCGCGGGGCGATCTGCTGCGCGTGCGCGACGTGGGTGCCTACGGATTCACGATGGCTTCCAACTACAACGCTCGCCCGCGTCCCGCGGAGATTCTGGTCGACGGCAGTGAAGTCACCGTGATTCGCCGGCGCGAGGACCCGGCCGATCTGTGGCGGGGCGAGCTCGCGCCGGGCTGAGCGGGCCAGGCCGGCACAGCCGCGCGACGCTGTCTAGTAGAGCAGATACGCCTCTCGAAGCTCGCGGAAGGCGGACAGCGACGATTCCCAGGTCCCGGTGATCTCCTCCAGTGGCGTGCCGGCATCTACCGCGGCTCGCAGAGAGGTAGTGCCCGCCAGGCGATCGAAGTGCCCCGGAGACCACTCCCAGCGATCGCGGCTCCGCCTCCGCGTCTCCAGCAGGATCGCAACCGCGGCCACCGTGGGATCGTAGACTTCGCGATCCGTCGTGCGCAGGCGGACACCGTGCACCTGGATGTCCGGGAACTTGCCGTCGGAAGGGTTGCGGGGCGTGAACAGCTCGGGCTCGAAGCGCACGCCGGGGAGCCCGTGCGCGTTGAGTCGCTCCGCCAGGTCGTCGGCGTCCAGCCATGGCGCCCCGACGACCTGGAATGCCCACGGCGTGCCTCTGCCGACCGAGAGATTCGTTCCTTCGAACAGGCACGTGCCCGGGTAGTGCGTGGCGCTCTCCAGGGAGGGCATGTTGGGTGATGGCGGGATCCACGGCAGCCCTGTCTGGTCGAACCACAGGTCCCTCTCCCAGCCGTCGGCCGGCACGATGTGCAAATCCACTTCCACTCCGAAGTGACCCCGGTACAGGCCAGCCAGCTCGCCCGGAGTCATGCCGTGACGCATGGGTACGGCGTACAGGCCCACAAAGGTGGCGTGCTCCGGCTCCAGCACGTTGCCCTGCACGTGCAGACCGCCGATGGGGTTCGGCCGGTCGAGAACGATGAACGGAATCCCTGCTTCTCCCGCGGCCTCCATCGCGTACGCCATCGTGGACACGTACGTGTAGTAGCGCGCCCCGATGTCCTGGAGATCGAACAGGATGGCATCCAGCTCCGCGAGCATGGCCGCCGTCGGTCGCAGGCTGGTTCCGTAGAGAGAATGAACCGGGAGTCCCGTGGCCTGGTCGATGACTCCCTCTACCGCCTCGCCTCCCCGGATCTCTCCCCGAATGCCATGCTCGGGGGAGAACAGGGAGAACAGCGACACAAGCCCTGCCTCCGATGCATCGAACAGCAGGTCGATGCTGCTGGTTTCGTTCCGGTCCACGCCCGTCTGATTGGTGATCAGGCCTATCCTCCGGCCTGCGATCAGCCGCAGCGAGTCGGTCAGCAGTACCTGGATTCCGGGCCGCACAGCGGCCGCAGGGTCCGGTTCGGTCTGCGGCGCGTTGCTCTCACAGGCGGACACGACGGCAAGCAGACAGACCGCGAACGCTCGTTGTCGGGCTATCGGGAGCGGAATAGGTTGCACGGCGCGTCGACCTTTTGCCGGCGGCCCGGCAGACAGTTCAGTGGAGTCCGCAGGGCGCTGCCACCCCAGGAGCGATCGGTGTCTCAAACATCGGCCAGTCTACGCGCGGCTGCACGCCGCGGAAAGCGGGCGCACCGCCTCGCCCCGGCCATCCTGACCACCGCTGCGGTTCTGGCTCTTGCCGGCCTCTTCTCCGCGGGCTGCTCGCGGCCGCCGGCGCCAACGGAGTCCACCCGCGCGGACAGCCAGGCCCCGGCGCCACCGCCGCCCGCTTCCCCGCAGCTCGACAACGCGGGTCGGCGCTGGGTGGAGCGAACGCTCTCCTCCCTCAGCTTGAGAGAGAAGGCCGCCCAGCTGGTCACGGTGTGGCTCACGGGCGGCTACGCGTCGACCAGCAGTCCGGAGTTCGAGGAGCTGGCCGAGCTTGTCGAGGTGCAGGGGATTGGCGGCCTGGTCATCTCCATCGGGTTGCCACACGGCTTCGCGGCGAAGCTGAATTCTCTGCAGGCGCGGGCCACGGTGCCGCTTCTGGTGAGCTCCGATCTGGAGTCCGGTCCGGGGTACCGGCTGGGCGGGGTCTACGCGCTTCCGACATTGATCGACATGGGAGGTGCCACCGAGTTCCCTCCGGCCATGGCGTTCGGAGCCATCGATGAGGAGGAGACGGTCTTCGAGATGGGTCGGATCACGGCGCTGGAAGCCCGGGCGCTGGGTGTGCACCTCAACTTCGCGCCCGTACTGGACGTCAACAGCAACCCCACCAACCCCATCATCAACACGCGATCCTTCGGAGAGGACCCGGAGCGCGTCGCGGCGCTCGGGGCCGCGATGATCCGGGGCATGCACGCGGGTGGGTTGATGGCGACCGGCAAGCACTTTCCGGGACACGGGGATACCAGCACGGATTCTCACGTCGAGCTGCCGATAGTCGAAGCGGACCGCCTCCGGCTGGACAGTCTCGAGCTCGTTCCGTTCCGGCGGGCCATCCAGGCGGGTGTGGATGCCGTGATGACCGCGCATGTCGCGGTCCCCGGGATCCTGGGTCCGGGGGCGCCGCCGGCCACGCTGAGTGCGGACGTGATGACCGGCTTGTTGCGGGATGAACTGGGCTTCCAGGGGCTGCTCTACACGGATGCGCTGGACATGGGAGCGATTGTCCGTGGCTATGGAGACGCGGAGGCGGCCGTGCGGGCAGTCCAGGCCGGAGCGGACGTGGTCCTCATGCCGCTGGAACCGGTGGCGGCCATCGAGGCGATCGTGGCAGCGGTCGACTCCGGCGGCCATCGAGGCGATCGTGGCAGCGGTCGACTCCGGACGCCTGAGCGAGACTCGCCTGGACTCCTCAGTGCGACGTCTTCTGGAGAGCAAGGCCCGGGCCGGCCTGCACCGGGGCCGGCGAGTGGATCCCGAGAGAATTCCGAAGATAGTAGGATCCGCCGAACACGTGGCGTTCGCGGAGACCGTGGCGGCCCATCCCGGTCGATTCCAGTCGCGTGGGGCGGGTGTTCAGTCTCACGTTCTCGCGCCAACCGGACCAGGCGGCCGGCCGGGCGTTCGATGCGCGACTGCTGGAGGCGGGCATTGCAGTGCAATCTGCGCGCGCCGACTTCATGACCCCGGAAGCGGTCTTCGACTCGCTGGCCGAGGCGGCTACCGCCGCCGACCTGGTTCTGTTGTCGGCGTACGTTCCCCCCAGGAGCGGTGTGGGATCGGTGGATGTGTCGCCGGCCGTGGGCCGGTTCGCGGATCGGGTGCGCACCGGCGGCACCCCGCTCGTGCTCCTGTCGTTCGGGAGCCCCTACCTGCTGTCTTCCGTGCCCGACGCCGCCACGTACCTGTTGGCGTGGGGAGGAAGAAATGGTTCGCAGCGGGCGGCCGCCGAAGCCCTCCTGGGCGTTCACCCGGTAGCCGGACGCCTGCCCATCTCCCTCCCGCCATTCCACGATCCAGGGGACGGACTGACCCGTCCCATCCGGGTGCTCCCGGAGATGACGGGTGCACCGGGAGGTGATGCGGCCGCCGGCCCGGAGTCGGATCCCCGAGACGTGGGAATGGACCCGGCCGGCCTCGAGCGCATCGACCGGCTTCTGCGGGTGGCCATCCATGATTCCGTGACCCCTGGCGCCGCCCTGGCCATCGGTCGCGGAGGGCAGCTGGTCCGGCTGAGAGGGTATGGGCGCCTGGACTGGTCCGGTTCATCGTCACCCGTCACCGACTCCACGATCTACGACCTGGCGTCTCTGACCAAAGTCGTCTCCACTACTACGGCGGTCATGCAGCTGGTGGCGCAAGGGACGCTCGGACTGACCGACCCGGTCGGGAAGTACCTGCCCGAATGGGGCACTGGCTGGAAACGGGACGTGACCATTCGCCAGCTGCTTCTCCACCGCGGCGGCCTGCCGCCGTTCCGGCCGTTCTGGCGCGACCTGGAGGGCAGGGCGGCGTACCGGGAGGCCATCGCGGCCCTCGAGCCAATGACCATGCCGGGCGACAGCACGGTCTACAGTGATCTCGGGTTCATCACGCTGGGCTTCGTGGTGGAAGAGGTGAGTGGGCGGTCCCTCGACAACTACCTGCGGCACAGCCTCACCGGGCCGCTTGCGCTGACGGATACAGGGTATCGTCCGGACATGGCGGACCGGGCTCGGACGGCGCCCACGGAGGTGGACAGCGTCTACCGGATGGAGCACCTGCGGGGCGTGGTGCACGATGAGAATGCCCATGCCATGGGGGGCGTGGCCGGTCACGCGGGTCTGTTCTCCTCGGCGCGGGATCTGGCTGTCTTCGCGCACTGGCTGCTCGATGCGGTACGCGCACCGTCGGGCGCCGGCGGAGAGGTTTCCGGGGCAGGCGCAGCCCAGTTCACGGCCCGCCATGACCCTTCGGCCAGTCGCGCCCTCGGCTGGGACACGCCCACCCGGGGGAATTCCGCCGGGCGATACCTGAGCGCACGGGCGTTCGGGCACACCGGCTTCACCGGAACGAGTTTGTGGATAGACCCCGAGCTTGACCTGTTCGTGGTGCTGCTGACCAACCGCGTGAACCCCACGCGCGACAACCGGGCGCATATCCCGCTTCGCAGGGCCGTCCACGAGGCGGTCGCGCAGGCCATTCGCGACCGGTCCGTTCGCAGGCGTGAGTGACGCGTGACAGGCTCGGTGGCGCGGGGCGGACGTGAGTAGCATCGGCAGCGTAGACCTGGCGGTCATCCTCCTCTACCTGGCCGGAGTGATCGGCTGGGGAGTCTGGCAGGGGCGGAGGCAGCGGGGGGGACGGGAGTACTTCCTTGGCAACCGCGAGCTGCCCTGGGGCGCCGTCCTTCTCTCCGTGGTTGCCACGGAGACCAGTACGCTCACCTTCCTGAGCATCCCGGGCGTGGCCTATCTGGGCACTCTCGGGTTCCTCCAGCTGGCCATCGGTTACGTCCTGGGCCGCGTGGTGGTGGCGGCCGTGCTGCTGCCGGCCTACTACCGGGGCGAGCTCGCGACCGCCTACCAGCTGCTGGAGACCCGGTTCGGCCCGGGTGTGCGCCGCTACACGTCCGGTATCTTCATGGTCACGCGGCTGCTGGCCGACTCGGTCCGCCTGTTCGCCACCGCGATTCCCCTGGCCCTGCTCACGGGTTGGCCGTACCCGTTTTCGATCGCGCTGCTGGGGATCGCCACACTCAGCTACACATACCTGGGCGGAATCAAGGCTGTCGTGTGGGTCGATGCGGTGCAGATGGTGCTCTATCTCATAGGGGGTGGCATTGCCCTTCTCGTGCTGCAGGAGGTGGTACCGGGAGGCTGGACGGTAATCCTGGAGTCGGCCCGGGAAGCCGGAAAACTCGTCGCCCTGGATTTCTCGTTCGATCTCGCGGTGCCCTATACGTTCTGGGCCGGGCTGCTGGGTGGGGCATTCCTGACGATGGGCTCCCATGGCACGGATCAGCTGATCGTGCAGCGGCTTCTCACGTGTCGGGATCTCAGGTCGAGCAGGCGCGCGCTGGTCGGCAGCGGTTTCGCGGTGATCGTGCAGTTCTCCGTCTTCCTCACGGTAGGACTGGGACTGTGGGTCTTCTACGGCGGCGCCGCGTTCCAGCGTCCGGATGAGATCTTCGCCCGGTTCATCGTGGAGGAGATGCCGGTGGGTCTGCGCGGCCTGCTCATCGCCGCGGTGTTCGCGGCCGCCATGTCCAGCCTGTCCTCGTCCATCAACTCACTGGCCTCGGCTTCGGCCTACGACTTCTGGGGTCCGCTGACCGGGCGCTCCGATGACGAGTCCGGTCTGCTGCGGGCCGGGCGTTCGTTCAGCCTGGTCTGGGCGCTGATGCTGATCGGCGGGGCGATACTCTTCATACCGCTGAGCCAGGGCAGCACGGCCGTAGAGGTGTCGCTCGGCATTGCCTCCATGGTCTACGGAGGACTGCTGGGGGCGTTTGGACTCGCGGTGCTCGTGCCGCGGGCTCGCTCGCTGGATGCGATGGTTGGCATCAGCGTGGGGATCGGCACCGTCATCATCACCTGGGCCATGGCGCGCTGGCTGGTTGCCTGGCCATGGTACGTGCTGATCGGCACCCTGGTGGCGTTCGGGACCGGTTGGGCACTGGCGGCGTTCCGGAGCGGCGGCGACAGGTCGGACAGCTAGGACAGTCCGGACCCGGCACGCCCGGGTTGCTCGGCAGCGCCCCGGCCGTCTAGCATACCGGGCTATGGCCAACACCAGGAAGTCTACGACCGACACAAAGACGGGATCCCTCGCACCCGGGAGCGCTCCCGACCAGCCCGGCCCGGAAACGGGTGGCGCCCGCGACGACGACGCCGGCGCGCTCATCGTCCGCGGGGCGCGCGAGCACAATCTCAAGAACATCGATGTGGAGATCCCGCGCGACTGCCTGACGGTGGTGACCGGCCTATCCGGCTCCGGGAAGTCGTCGCTCGCCTTCGACACCATCTACGCGGAGGGACAGCGCCGCTACGTGGAATCGCTGTCCGCCTATGCGCGCCAATTCCTGGGCGTCATGGAGAAGCCCGACGTGGATCAGATCGAAGGGCTCTCTCCGGCCATCGCCATCGAACAGCGGACGGCCGGCGGCAATCCCCGTTCGACCGTTGGCACCGTCACCGAGGTATACGACTACCTGCGGCTGCTGTGGGCCCGGGCCGGGACACCACACTGCACGAATTGCGGACGGCCCGTGCACCGGCAGTCCAGCACACAGATCACCGAGCAGGTGCTCGGCTGGCCCGATGGCTCGAGGATCGAGATCCTGGCGCCGCTGATCCGGGGCCGGAAGGGCGAGTTCCGGGACCTGTTCGACGAGGCGCTGCGGGAAGGCTTCGTGAGGGCGCGGGTGGACGGCACCCTGATCGAGCTGGCCGACCCGCCAAAGCTGGACCGGCGGCGCAACCATGACATCGCCGTCGTGGTGGACCGGCTGGTCGTCCGCAGATCGGACCGGGAGCGGCTGGCCGATTCGGTGGAGGTGGCGCTCCGGATGACCGGCGGCACGGTCCAGGTGGATCTCCGCGATGGCCGGGCAGACGGCGGCGGCGCAACCGGGCCCCATCTGTTCAGCGAGCACTACGCGTGTCCGAACTGCGGCGTCAACATCCCGGAGCTCGAGCCACGCCAGTTCAGCTTCAACTCCCCGTACGGCGCGTGCCCGGCGTGCGACGGCCTGGGCGTCAGGCAGGAGCCCAACGTCGAGCTTCTGCTGGGCGACCACAGGATCTCGGTTCTGGAAGGGGTGATCCTGCCGCTCGGGGCGCCCTCGGCCTGGTTCCGCCGCCGCTACCTGCAGCCCATGGCGGACCGGCTGGAGTTCGACCTGAACACACCGTGGAAGGATCTCAGCGAGCGACAGCGCGAGGTCATCCTGCTGGGAGACTCGCAGACGGATTGGGAGGGGGCTATCCGTTGGACCGAGCGCCGGTATCTGGAAACCGAGAGCGATCTGGTGCGGGCCAGCCTGGACGACTACATGACGGCGCTCGAGTGCAGCGAGTGCCACGGAGCCCGCTTGCGGCCGGAGAGCCGGGCCGTGACGGTCCAGGACACGTCGCTTCCCGAGATTGTCGAGCTTCCCGTGGAGCGCGCGTTGAAACTGCTGGGCCAGTGGCGAGAGGCCGCGAAGGACAGCGGTGGGGCGACGGCGGAGATCCGGGTGCCGATCCTCAAAGAGGTGACCGAGCGTCTCCACTTCATGAACGCGGTGGGACTCGGTTACCTGACCCTGGGTCGCTCAGCCGAGACGCTGTCCGGCGGCGAAGCGCAACGCATCCGACTGGCAACCCAGATCGGCAGCCGGCTTGTCGGCGTGCTGTACGTGCTGGACGAGCCGAGCATCGGCCTCCACCCGCGCGACAACGATCGCCTGCTGGAGACGCTCGGCCGGCTCCGCGACCTGGGGAACACCGTTCTGGTGGTGGAGCATGATGAACACACCATCCGCTCTGCCGACCACGTGATCGACATGGGGCCGCGCGCCGGGCGCCACGGTGGCGAGGTCGTGGTGTCTGGCACTCTGCACGATCTGTTGGGCAATTCGCGGTCTCTGACCGGCGCCTACCTGCGCGGTGACCGCACGATTCCGATTCCCGCACGACGACGCCCGTCGGAGGAACGGGGCGCCCTGGTGGTGCGGGGCGCGCGCGAGCACAACCTGAAGAACCTGGATGTGGAGCTTCCATTGGGCCTGTTGATCTGCGTTACCGGCGTGTCGGGTTCGGGGAAGTCCACGCTGGTGGAAGACATCCTGTACCGCAGCCTGGCCCGTAAGCTCTACCGCTCGAAGCTGAGCCCGGGAGAGCACGACGGGATCGATGGGGTCGAATTGATCGACAAGGTGATCGATGTGGACCAGAGTCCCATCGGCCGCACGCCACGCTCCAATCCCGCCACGTATACGGGGCTGTTCACTCCAATCCGCCAGCTGTACGCCCAGCTGCCGGAGTCCAGGATCCGCGGCTACAATCAGGGGCGGTTCAGCTTCAACGTGAAGGGTGGACGGTGCGAGGCGTGCCGCGGCGACGGCCTGGTCAAGATCGAAATGCACTTTTTGCCTGATGTGTACGTTCCGTGCGAGGTTTGTCGCGGCCGGCGGTACAATCGGGAGACGCTGGAGGTGTTGTACAAAGGTAAGAGCATCGCCGATGTGCTGGAGATGACGGTAGATGAGGCGCTGGGCTTCTTCGCCGCGATTCCCACAATCCAGCGCAAGCTGAGCACCCTGTCCGATGTCGGCCTGGGTTACATCACGCTGGGACAATCTGCCACGACCCTGTCGGGCGGAGAGGCGCAACGCGTCAAACTGGCCTCGGAACTGGCCAAGAAGAGCACGGGTCGCACGCTGTACATCCTGGACGAGCCGACTACGGGGCTGCATTTCGAGGACATCCGGATGTTGCTGCAAGTGCTTCAACGATTGGCAGATAAGGGGAATACCATTGTCGTGATCGAGCACCAGCTCGATGTGATCAAGAGCGCCGACTGGATCGTGGATCTGGGTCCGGAGGGCGGGGACGGAGGCGGCACAGTAGTTGCTCAAGGATCCCCCGACGTAGTGGCCCGTGTCGCAGGGAGTTTCACCGGCGAGCACCTTCGAAGTGCAAGATTTCCACACAGTTCCTGCGCTCTTGACGTGCGGTCTTGGTCTTGCGATACTCGGTTAAACAAGCAAGTGAAGAGGAAGTGCGCCACTATTGCGCGCCTCGATGAACTGACTCACTTTTCGCCGAAACGCGAGGAGACGTGGACGGCCCTTCGTGCTCGGAGGGCACAACTGGGGATCGATCCGGGATTGCCGAATTCGATCGCGGGTAGTATACAAGGGAATACTCGTAACTTGGGACCCTTGACCATTTTCGGGGGACCGGGTATTTTGTGCCCGTTCTAGATGGGCTGGGGGTGGGGTGCATCTCTCTGCTTTCGTCGTGCAGCGGCCAATTGGGTCCGCAACGAGTCAGTCACCACCACCGAAGGACTCAATCCCTGAGGAGGAGTGAATGAACAAGGTTACGAAACTGCTGCTGGTAGCCGGCGTTGCGGCCATCGGCCTGGGCGGTTTCAGTGCGTGCTCGGACAGCGTCACGGTTGTTGAGCCGGCGCCACCGCCCGAGCCGCCTGAGATCCCACCGGTCGAGGCGACCGTGACGATCCAGGGCATCCGACAGGTCACCGGGACATTGGCTCCGGGGACCCCCGTCGATCCCACCAACGTCGATGGGTCGATCAACGTTCTGTTGAACGTCTCAGAGGGCGATGAGACGATCACCTCGATTTCGCTGGTCCTCGACGGCGTGAACCTGGGCTGTCAGGCCGTGTCCGCCTCGACCGGAGACGTTCAGGCGTCGACGGCCGGAGCCACCGACGTGGTCGAGTGCTTCCTGAAGACGCATGAAGCAGAAGATGTCTGCGTCGGGGAGCAGCTGGCCAACCTCTGGGACAACGACGAGCACGTGCTCGGCGCCCAGATCGTCACGGCCGGAGGCACGCGAACCGCAGCCAACGAGCAGACGCTCACCTTCAACAACAGCAACTACGTGCAGATCGTGCCGTTCGGCTCGTTCCAGAGCGTGGTCAGCG
>JBDHIQ010000133.1:0-8593 GCA_039587395.1 Gemmatimonadota bacterium | reverse complement strand
CCGCTCTGGCAGCACAGCCGCCTGCCGCCGTCGCGCAGGAGGGCTATTACGTGTATCGGGAGCACGTGAAGCCATCGATGACGACCGAGTACGAGGCCGTGACCAGCGAGATGCTGGACGCGATGGCAGCCGCCGGAATAGACGACATCGAGTTCGCGACCATCTCCGGCCCCGAAATCGGCTACGTGTTCGCCATTCCGGTAGACGGCGTGCAGGGGGTAGCGGATTTCTTCACCGGGTGGGAGACCTCCATGTCGAAGATCGACGCCGACAGAATGGCCTCGTTAGAAGCCCGGTCGAGCAAGGCCGTCGAGTACGCGGAGACCTCGCTGATCGTGCTTCGCCCGGATCTCTCCTACCTCCCGGAGTCCACGCAGATCTCGGCGGACCAGCCGTTCCGGAAATACCACTGGGTGTATGTGACCGCGGGGATGGAGAGTGTGTTCGAAGAGGTGGCCCGTGACTACGTGGCCATGTGGTCGGAGAACGAGCTGGACTACGGATGGCGTATCTACCAGGCCGTCATGGGCCCGGAGCTGCCCATGTTCCTGGTGGTCGAGAATGCCACCAGTGAAGCGGAGTACGTCGGAATCACGGCGGAGATTCAGAAGAAGATGGCCTCGCAGACCCAGAAACTGGGCGAGAAGATGCAGCAGGCCACGCGCAGGCTGGAGATCAACGAGGGCTGGGTGCGCCCGGAGCTATCGTATCCGCCGATGGCGACGGAAGGCGGACAATAGGGGCCAGCAGCCCCTGACCGGCAGCTAGGAAGCGCTCGGCAGCGGCTGGGTCAACACCCCCAGCAGCGTCCGTATCCCTTCCACGAAGTCGCGCACCCGCAGGTTCTCGTTCGGGCTGTGCTGGTTGTTGTCCGGATTCACGGTCGGGACAATCACGGCAGGGATCCCCAGCGTAGATACGAACGGTGAGATCGGTATCGAGCCGCCTCCCGTCCGAATCATGATGGGATCCTCCCCGTTCAGGTGGACCATCGCAGCCCGAAGCCAGCGGCCCGGCTCCGAGTTGAAGTCCGTCCGGAAGGCCCGGTATGACACGCTGGAGTTGAACCGGACCAGGTTTGGAATGGCCAGCCGCTCCTGGTCGGTCGGGGCATGATCGATCACCTGGTAGCCCAGGCCTTCAATGTGCTCCCGGATGAGGCCCAGCAGTCTCGTGGCCGTGGCCGGGATGATGGTGCGCGACTCGGAGCCCACCCAGGCGGCCCGCATCCCGCGGATGTTGAGGGACGGATACTGGAGTGCCTCCTGCAGCGATCCGGCCACCGAGTCCACCTTCGCGACCCCCATGGCGCGTTGGATTTCGACCTCGTCATCGGGCACGCGCGACAGGATGCGACGGGTCTCGTCGTCGATGGTGATCCCATCATAGAAACTGGGGATGGTCACTCGTCCGTGCTCGTCCTTCATGGACGCCAGGATCTGCGCCAGGCGCAGCGCGGGGTTGGGCAGGTAGTTGCCGTAATGTCCGCTGTGTTGCGGGGCGCGAGGACCGAAGGTGGTCAGCGTGAGCGAGGCGATCCCCCGGGCGCCGAAGGTGAGGGTCGGCTGGCCGGAAGCGTGGGGCGGCCCATCGAAGATCACGAGCATGTCTGCCGCCAGCTTGTCGCGAAACCGTCGGACGGCCTCGGGAAGCGGAGGTGAACCGAGCTCCTCCTCCGTATCGATGATCACCTTAATGTTGAAATCAGGCTTCGCTCCGGCCTCATCCATGGCCGTCAGCGCGGTCAGGAACTGGGCGATGGGTCCCTTTGAGTCCGCCGCCGAGCGCGCGAATATCCGCCACTCGTCGTCGTAGTCTCCGTACAGCCGCGCCCAGGGAATCTCGGTCCACTGCCCCGATTCATCCTGCTCCTTCAGCACCGGAGTCCAGGGGCTGGCCTGGCTCCAGGCGGTGGTATCTACCGGCTGGCCATCGGCCTGCAGGTAGATCAATACCGTCCGGTCCGCCCCGGGTGCGGTGCGCTCGGCCAGGAGAAGGTCGATGCTTGGCGTCGGCAGTCGCTCCGTATGAAACCCACGCGCTTGGAACGCTACTTCCAGCCACTGGATGACAGTATCCAGGTCGTCCGGATGATTGGCGGCATCGTTCGGCAGCCTCAGGAACTCGTGGTACGTCTGGAATCCGAACTGGACGAACTCATCGGTAAGCGCCTGCAGCCGATCCCGGTCCAGCTGCTGGGCGTCGCCCCGGCCGGTAGCGGCCAGCGTGCCGGCCAGCGCCAGCCCCAGGAGAGCGGCGGTCCGGGCGGGAGGGTGTGCCGTCACGCTCAGTTGACCACCAGCTCTACGGAATAGCGCGTGGCATCCCACAGCAACTGTAGTATGCCTCCTGTATCCGTCGGCTCGATCTGGATTGTGAACCGTTCCACGACCTCAGCAAGCGGCGCAGCCGTGAGAGGAACCTGCGCCAGGTCAAAGGCCGGATCGTACGCCGTTCCCCAGATGTCGGTCTTGGTGTTGAAGATCAGCGTGGCCGACTCCGGTGTGAACGTGCTCCACAGCGTGTACGTCCCGGCAGGGATCTCCGCGTCGCCAATCCGCAGGTCGCGATCCGTCGTGAAATGAGTCGCGGCGTTCGCACCGGTTCGCCACACGGCGTCGTACGCAACCAGGCCTCCCCAGATTTCCCGACCTCGCTTTGCCGGGCTGCTGTAGTTCACGGTGAACGTGGCGCCACCACCCACCCCTTCGGCCGTTGCCGGCGGTGAGGCCGGTCCGATCCCCTCGCCACGCGCGTCGCGTGCCGCGAAGTCCGCAGCCAGGGCAGCCACGTCCAGGCCAACGGCGTCCACGGGCTCCAGATCCACTTTGAGGGTCGTCTCGCGGCCCGAGGCGCCGAGGATCCGGCCCTGTCCGTCGACGGCCGCCAGCATCGGGCTGCCGAAGAAGTCGATCACCACAGTATCGGCGCCTCGTCGGGCAATGGTGTTCGAAGCCGGCTGCGGTTGTCCCGGCGACAGCAGGGAAAACTCATACTCGCCGGGCCCGCTTGCCAGCGCCTGTCGTACGGCCTGCTCCCATAGCCCGACCGACAACGGGATCCGGCCGGTTGTCGGGATGGTCCCAAGCGGCACCTCGACCTCCAGGGTGTCCGCTTCCTCTCCGTTCCAGCGCGCCAGCGTTGCGGTCCCGTCGGCAATGTCCATCACGAACCGCTGCGCCGGTGGCCCTTCCGCATTTTCGTGCGGGGTCTCCCAATCCACCTCGAAATGGGAGATCAGCCCATCGGGACCCAGGGTGGCCAGGTAGCGGCCGTGGCGAGTGGCCGGGCTTCGGAAGACCACCTGGCCCTCTATCAGGTCGGTGGACACGGTGTAGACGTGGACAGCCATCGTGTCGGCACCAAGCCGTTCGACGAAGGCGCGTGTCTCCGCCTGGCTGGCACATGCCGCCAGACCCGCAATCACGGCCACGAACAGCGCAGTGCCCAGCTTCCGGTGAGCGTCTCGTGGTGCTGACGAATGAACGGGCCGGACAGCCATCGTGAGCCTCCCGCAGGAAGGTGGTCGGAGAGTCGTCATGAAGGGCGGAAGCTAGCCACGCTTCTCGAGGGACGCCAACGCAGCCGGGTGGGTTCGCTAACGGTTCCCGTCAGCCGCCCGGCGCGGCCCACTCCAGCAGCCGCACCCGTTCCTGGTCGCTCAACCGGGCATCGCGGTGGATGAGCAGGTAGCTCTTGAGAGGCATCCCGCCTTCTTCCACTTCTTCCCCGATCTCCTCCAACAGATGCTCCTGCTCTTCCAGGTCGAACGTGGGCCACTCGGAGAAATTGAGGTCGGAGCGCGCATGGTTCACGTGGTCTACCACGTACCAGGACGCTGGCGCGACCCGGCTGTACCAGGGCCAGCGAGTCTGGTTGGAGTGGCAGTCATAACAGGAGCGGCGGAGGATGGCCTGGACATCCTCCGGAGCCTGAATCTCGGACGTGACGGGTGGATTCGTGCGTTCCTCGCCGAAGAACTGGATCGCCACGAATGCAACCAGCAACGCCAGACCTATCCCGCGGAGCCAGCGTGTCAGAGTGCTGCGGGTCATGGTTGGCTCCCGGGGCTCGGCTTCAGCCGTCGGCAGGCGCGGGCTGACTGAGCGGCACGTCGTCCCCCACGATCTCGAAGCTGAAGTCGTCCGCCCAGATCTCTCCGGCTCCCACCAGGATGGCGCCGATGTAGATGATCTCGGCCTGCAGAGGGATGTCGACCACGATGTCTACCTCGACCCAGTCACCGACAACTCGCAGACCTCTGTCTTCCATGTTGTCAAACACCAGGATTTCGCCGCCACCGTCGGCCCTCAGCCACAGCCCGGCCCAGCCTTCGCCGATCTGTCCTACCCGCACCCAGCCCGCAAAACGGACGCGCTGGGCCAAGTAGTTGCCGGCCTGGAACCCCTGCGCGGCCATCATGTAGCCGGGCTCCTCCGCCTCGGGGAGCGAGTGGATGTGGACGCTCAGGACGTCGGTGCGGCCTACACCCGCCTCCACGCCTACCTGATATGCTTCGGGTGTCGAGCCAAACGGCGTCCACCCGTCGGGCATTCCATCCGCGGTGATCGGTCCCGTCACCAGGTCCAGATTGTATGGTTGGGCCGGGGTATCCTGGGCGGCGAGCGGGACTACCACGAGACAGGCAAGTATCGCAGCCGGGCCCATGAGGGCTGACAGGCGTCGTGTCGGTTTCATTTGTTTTCTCGCATCGATTGTGGCGGATCGTACGGGCCGTACCACGGAATACACGGGCCCGTCTGAGCCGATCCCCTCCTGGCTGGAAAATAACCACGGAATCCGGGCGGTCCAGAGCTACTGGCCGGTCATCGGATAGGTCGTGGTTCCCTCGAAGATCTCCAGCCCGCTTTCATTCCTGACCGACATCCTGGGCAATCCGCGACTGATCATGGTGGCACAGCCGTACTCGCCGGCCTTGTTGATCGCCACGAACTTCTCGCTCGGCTTGAAGTCCGGGTTCACATGGCGGTAGCGGCTGATGATCATGCGGAGGGCGTCCTCGCACGCTTCCTGGGGACTCAGCCCGTCTCGCATTCGCATGACCATGTAGAACGAAGCACACGACTTGATCACGTCTTCGCCGCGACCCGTGGCTCCCGCCGCTCCAACCTCGTTGTCCACGTACAAACCGGCACCGATGATTGGCGAGTCGCCTATTCGGCCGGGGATCTTGAAGGCGAGACCGCTGGTGGTGGTGATTCCTGCCACGTCCCCGTTCGCGTCTACCGCCAGGACGTTGGTCGTCCCGTAGCGGTGGACAAGATCCTCAGCGTCGATGGCGTCCTCGGGCCTATCCGGAGGCAGTCGGACTCCAGCATCCGCCCGGGCGCCACCCGCCGTCCCGGGAACATCCTTCAGATGCTCGGGCGGTCCCCAGTCATCTCGATCGCTTCGCTCTTCGCGCCAGCGCAACCAGATTCGGCGTGATTTCTCGGTCATGAGATCCGTTTCCTCGAAGCCCAGGGAGCGGGCAAATTCGAGGGCGCCGTGCGAAACCAGCATCACGTGGTCCGTGCGCTCCATCACCATCCGGGCGACCGAAGACGGGGTCTTGATGTTCTCCAGCCCGGCCACGGAGCCCGCGCTATACGTCCGGCCGTCCATGATCGAAGCATCGAGCTGCACCACCCCCTCCTCATTGGGAAGACCGCCGTAGCCGACGCTGGTGTCCTCCGGGTCGATCTCGATCACGTTCGCCCCCCTTTCCACGGCGTCCAGGGCGGTACCACCCTGGGCCAGGATCTCCCAGGCCTGACGCATCGCTTCCTGTCCGGTCTGGTTGGGATGGCTGGTGATGACCATGGGCGTGGAAGCTCCGGGATTGGCGGACGGAGACAGGCCACCGACCGAAATGGGCAGTCGGCTTGTCAGGACCGCGCCGGCACTCAGGCCGAGGCTGTGGTTGAGAAAATCACGCCGAGAGAGTCCGCTGGACATGGTGCCTCCGTGGCCGGGTCAGTAGATCGGGTGCCGCCAATCGGCGGGGTTTGCCGCTCGTGGCCCACATGTTGGCGCATGATACAGGGGGAGGTCAACGGGTGCCCGGGTTGATCAGGAATCCGTGCCGATCGCAGTGAACGGGCGCGGTGGATTCCGACTGGAGGCCGGCCTCTGCGCTTGCCCGCCCGCGGGGTCCAATCCGATACTCAGGAATGGACGTGCGAGCACACTGGGACGCCGTGTGGGGCGCCCGCGCGCCGGATGAGGTGAGCTGGTATCAGGAAGACCCGGTTGCCTCCCTGCAGCTGGTCCGCGACGCCTCGCTGGAGCCGTCCGCCCGGATCATCGACGTGGGTGGAGGAGCATCTACCCTTGCCGACCGCCTGTTGGCGGCCGGTCACCAGAACCTCTCCGTGCTGGACGTCTCGGCCGAAGCGATTCGGAGAGCCCGGCTTCGCCTGGGCGACCAGGCCGAGGATGTGGAGTGGTTCGTGGCGGACGCACGCAGCTTCGTGCCGCCACACCGGTGGGATCTGTGGCATGACCGCGCCGCTTTCCATTTCCTCACCGAAACGGAGGACCGGCGGGCCTACCGTAAGACTCTGTTGCGCGCACTCGCGCCCCATGGGCAGCTCATCCTGGCGACGTTCGGTATGGACGGGCCGAAGAAGTGCAGCGGTCTGGATGTGGTTCGCTACAGCAAGGACTCGCTATCTACAGAGCTGGGAGACGAGTTCGAGCTGGTGCAGACCGCAGAGGAGATCCACACCACGCCTGCCGGGGGCGCGCAGGCATTCCTGTTCTGCCGGTTCCTGCGCCGGCCCGGAGGCGCCGGGGGGTCCTAGCCGGAGCCGTCCGCGGCGGTGGCGGCGGAGCCGTTCCGGCGCGCTTCAGCTCATTCCGCGTCGCGCGTTGCCTCGTGGCAGTGCACACAGGCGGCAAGGAGGCGGGAGTACATTTCGCTGCGGCGCGAGGGGTCTCTCAGGCCGCGGGCCACGTGCCCCATTTCATGAATCTCGCGTCCCCATTTCTCCCCGCTCTCTCCGGCAATCTCTGCCAGCCTGTCCGCATCCAGCGGTTCCTCGCGAAGCGCCTCCGCCCCCTGCACCCAGCGCTCGTCCGAGGGAATCATCAAGCCGTCCCACATGCGATCCAGCGCCCAACGGTGACGGTCCATGTGTGCCCGCGCGCCGGGCAGCTGATCGGGCTCCCACACAGCCCCGACGGTCGGGCCGGCATCAAAGGCACGGTGGCACGATCCGCAGGCCGCTACGATGTCGCCCGTTCCTTCTGCCGCCGCCTCGAGATGCCAGGCATCGGCCACGTGGATAGATGCCTGCTTCATCCGGTCCACCCACGCCTGGCTTCGCATCCAGGTTGCCGAACATGATCGCGGTGTGCACGGAATGCGCTTGCGAGAAGTGGGAGGTCATGTCAAGGCTCGGGGACGGCTGCTTGGCGCAGGCACCTCCCATCATCAGGGCTGTCGCGATCCACACGGAGTACGCCGTCCGACGGGTCATGCTCTCCTCCCATGCTCTTCAGCCTGTGTTGCGCGGCCTGCCTGGGTGAGACCCCGGCGGTCCCGGCCCGGGAACCACCGCCGCTCCACCCTGGGTCCATCCATGCAAGATTCCTTCTGCGCCCGCGGCCGAGTAGAGAAGCCGACGCGACAGCCGTATCTATCTCCGGTTCATAGGCTTATCAGGCCGCGCCAGCATGTGATCAGTATACTATCTCAGGTGCCTCTGGGACAATAAGTCGCTCGGCTCATCATCATCGCCCCGCAGTCTCCTGGCTGCAGGGACCACCGGGACCTGTTCATGGGTAATTCGTGACATGACTATGAGGAATCCGCTGTCGGCCGGACTCGTGCTGCTCGTCGCCGCCGTGGCCCTTACGGGACTCGGAGCCGCGTGCGATTCCACGCCGACCGGGCCGGAGAACGAGACGATCCGTGCCGCCGTCGAGTCGATCAGCTCCCAGGACCTCTCCGAGATCGTGCGGACCATCGCGCACGACTCCATGCGCGGCAGGGGATCGCGCAGCCCTGAGCTGGAGCAGACCGCCCGCTACATCGCGGCGCGGTTCGAGTCCTTTGGCCTGGAAGCGGCAGGAGAAGATGGATACCTGCAGTACTTCCCGCTTCCCGGGCCGCCGGAGACCACCGACCAGGCGCTGAATACCATCGGGCTGCTGCGAGGCTCCGATCCTGCTCTCAGAGACGAGTACGTGGTGATCACGGCGCACATGGACCACCTCGGGACCCGGTTCCCGATCAACGGAGACTCCATCTACAACGGGGCCGACGACAACGCATCGGGGACGGCGGGGATCGTGGAGCTGGCAGAAGCGTTCTCGATGCTGAATCCGCGGCCGCGCCGCTCGATCCTGTTCATCGCGTTCGGAGCCGAGGAACTGGGTCTCATCGGGTCGCGATACTACACGGACCACCCGACGTTCCCGCTGTCCAGGACCGTGGCCAACCTCAACCTGGACATGATCGGGCGGAACTGGGCGGACACGGTGGCAGCCCTTCGCTCATCGCAGGACATGGGGGAATTGGCCGAGGGAGTGGCCGCCCAGCACCCGGAACTCGGGATGCGAGTGGTGGACGATCAGTGGCCGGGGC
>JBDHIQ010000132.1:0-7014 GCA_039587395.1 Gemmatimonadota bacterium | reverse complement strand
GCGCGCTGCGCATTGCAGGGAAAAGAAACCGCTGAACAGGAAGAGAGCCCGTTGACCGCGACCTTCGTCTTCGCCAACAACTCCCGCGTGCGCTTCCTGACCGGCGCCTTGATGTACTTCGCCCAGGGCATTCCGCAGGGGCTGCTGGCCATTGCCATTCCCGCCTGGTTGGCCAGCCAGGGCGTAGGTGCCGGGGCCATCGCCTCCTATCTGGCGGTCATCATCCTCCCGTGGGCCTTCAAGCTCGTGACCGGCCCATTCATGGACCACTACCAGTTCCTGCCCATGGGCCGGCGCCGGCCCTGGGTGCTGGGCGCGCAGCTGGGCCTGTCCGTGTCGCTGCTGGCGCTGATGATGATCGAAGACCCGGCCAATCAGATGGGTCTGCTGATGGCCGTCGGGGTGCTGATCAACAGCTTCGCCGCGACGCAGGACGTAGCCGTGGACGGCCTGGCCATCGATCTGACGCCAGTCAACGAACAGGGGCGCCTGAACGCCTTCATGGGCTTCGGCAAGGCGGCTGGCTGGGGGGTCACCTCGGCAGTGTCGGGCTTGCTGCTGGTCACATTCGGCATGCGGGCCACCGCCATCGTGGCCGCGGCGGCGGCCGGCCTGATCCTGCTGCTGTTCGTATTCGTTGTCGAACGCGAGGGCGAACGGAAGCTGCCATGGACGGCGGGCGAGGCGAAGGCAAAACGGCGGGAGGGCGGGTCCTTCGGTGCCGTCTTTTCAGGGGTCAACAAGGTGTTATGGACCCGCGCCAGCATGGTGGTGATGGCCATCATGGTGTTCGACGGTCTGGTCAACGGGTACGGGCATGCCCTGATGCCGATCGCGGCGGTGAACGTCTTTGGCTTCACGACCCCGCAGTGGTCGCAACTGGTCGCCGTGATGGGCTTCACCGGCGCCGTCGTCGCGCTGATCCTCGGCCCCTTGATCGACCGGTTCGGGGCCAAGCGCATGCTGATCCTTACCGTGTCGCTGGTCGGCATCCACGCCTTGATGCTCGCCCAGACCCAGGCGCTGTGGCAGAACACCGCGTACGTGCGGGTGATGCTGGCCATCTGGGTGATGATGGTACCCGTGGTGATGGTCTGCGTGATCGCGCTCGGCATGTCCCTCTGCACATCCGGCAACTCGGCTACCCAGTTCGCCATCTATATGTCGTGCGCCAACCTGGGGTATTCGGGGGGATCCAAGATGTTCGGGATGATCGCCGACCGTACCACGTACGACGTGACCTACACGCTACTGGGAGTGCTGGTCGCCACGATGGTCGTCGTATTGCTGTTCTACCGTCACAAGCACCGCGGAGAGGATCAGGTCCACCTGCGGGCCGCGCGTGGCTACACGGTCAGTACCAGCGGTTCTCGAAGCGGCGTGTTCTGGTCGGGTGCCATGCGCTGTCCCAAGTGCCGGGCGGACATGGAGCAGGTCACCTATGAGGGCGTCGAGATCGATCGCTGTGGGCTGTGCCATGGAATGTGGTTCGACGCAGGCGAAGTCGAAGCGCTGGCTCACAAGGAAGCTGCTCTGGCGATCGACACCGGCAGCGCGCGCCAGGGCCGGCAGTACAACGTCATCGATGACTACCGCTGCCCCCGCTGTGGCGGGGAAATGGAGCGAAAGGTGGACCCGAAGCAATCGCATATCTGGTACGAGAGCTGTAAGGACTGCGGAGGGTCTTTCTTCGATGCCGGGGAGTTCCGGGATCTGTCGCAGCACACGATTTCGGATCTCTTCAAACGCATGGTGAAGCCGGCGCGGAGTCAAGGGGGTCCCTAGCCCGGTTTCGAACGTAGGGGAATCACCGGTAGCGGTTGACCGTATCAGTCCTGTACAGTGCCAGCGCGCTCGATCCAAGTTTCACTATGCGGCGGAGTGACTTCTGATGGCCGGACTGGGAAAGAACCTCGCTTTGGGCTGCGGCGTCACCGTCGGGTTCTTCGTCCTGCTGGAGTTGATTCTGATGGCTGCTGGAGTGCAGCCGCTCTACGACCGCACGGACCCCTATGTGGGTTTCTCGGGATATGCGCCGCTGTTTGTCGAGCGCACTCCCCCCTCCGGAGAGCCGGTCCTCGAGACGGCGGACAACAAGGTCCGGTGGTTCAACCCGCAGCGCTTCGCCGCTCGCAAGGAAGGAGGAGTGACCCGAATCTTCTGCCTGGGGGGGTCGACCACCTACGGCCGACCCTATGACGACAGCACGTCTTTCTGTGGCTGGCTGCGCCTCTTCCTGCCGGCCGTCGATCCCAGTCGCCGCTGGGAGGTCATCAACGCGGGAGGCATCAGCTACGCGAGCTACCGCGTCGCCAGGCTCATGGAGGAACTTGCCGACTACGAACCCGATCTGTTCATCGTCTACTCGGGCCACAACGAGTTCCTCGAACAACGGACCTACGGCAGCCTGCGAAAGACACCGGAGTTCGTGCGCGACATGGGGGCGCTGGCATCCCGGATGCGGCTGTACAGCGCGCTCTACGACGTCTCCTACGGGCAGCGTGAGGTCCTTTCTACCGAGGTAGACGCGGTGCTGGACCACTCCGTGGGCCCCGAGGACTACCACAGGGACGACGAAATGCGTGTCGCTGTCGTGGAGCACTACCGGGAGAGCCTGACACGTATGACGCGCATCGCGGAACGTGCCGGAGCCGGGATGATCTTCGTGACACCCGCCTCCAATGTGGGAGACTTCTCTCCCTTCAAGACGGAGCCAACCCAGGGCCTCAGCGCCGACGTCATCCGGCAAGCAGACAGTCTCAAGCTTGCGGCGACCCGAGCCCTGGACGAAAGCAACCCTGCCGGTGCGCTGGAATTCTCCGAACGCGCGCTGGCTCTCGACGACCGCGACGCCGACCTGCTCTACCTTCGCGGGCGGGCCCTGAGGTCTCTCGGCCGGGTCGATGAAGCGAGGGATGCGTTCTATGCGGCGCGCGACGAAGACATCGCGCCACTGCGCGCCCTGTCCCCCTTTCCCGAGATTGTCGCAGACGTAGCCCGAGAGTCGAACACAGGGTTCGTCGACTTCGCCAGCATCGTCGATGAGCGCTCACCCAACGGAATTCCGGGATCGGAGCTGTTCCTGGACCATGTGCATCCGACCATCGAGGGCAACCGATTGCTCGCGTTGGCCATCGTGCAGGAGATGGTGCGCAAGGAGATCGTCTTTCCGGCCGAGACGTGGAGCAGCGCCGCGATCGCGGAGATCAGCGAGCAACTGGAGAGCAGCCTGGATGAGAGAGCCCATGCCTTGGCGCTGGGGAACCTGTCGCAGGTGTTGATATGGGCGGGCAAACACGAGGAGGCGGAGCGCCTTGTAGACATTGCCCTGGCTGCGAGTTCGGAGCACGGCGGCACCCATTTCCAGAAGGCGACTCTGGCTCGGCGCACCGGCGATTACGAGACGGCATTGATCCACTATCGGGAGGCTGCACGCCTCACACCGATGAGCCCTGCCGTGCACCATGCATTCGGTGTGCTGCTGTCCGAACTGGGCCGCAAGGCCGAAGCGCGCGTGGAACTGGAAGCCGCCGTTCGACTGGATCCCACGGTGGCGGCGGCCTACTACGACCTCGGTATCGTGCTGGGAGAGCTCGGTGAGGGCAGGCAAGCGGAGGTGGCGTACCGGACCGTCTTGGAACTCGAGCCAGGTCATGCCAACGCGTACAACAATCTGGGCGTGATCCTCGCCAAGCGCGGAGACCTCGCCGCGGCGGAGGACATGTTCGCGAGGGCGCTGGCGATAGACCCCGATCACACGGACGCGACCGAGAACCTCGCCAGGGCACGTGCGGTTCAAGGACGATAAGCCGCAAGAAAGCAGCGGGCAGTCGGTGAGGTGCGAGAGGGATCGCTCCGCATGGAGGCGCTGGCTGCCCCTGCTGCTCATCTACCTCCTGATGTGTGCACTGGCCGCCTGGAGTTGGCGAAAGGGAGCCAACGCAGTCGCGGATTTCGGGCGAGAGCTCTATACACCCTGGCAGTTGGCGTCGGGCAAGGTCCTGTACAGGGACATCGCTTCCATCTTCGGTCCGCTGTCCCAGTATGTGAACGCCTGGGTGTTCCGGCTGGCCGGGGTCTCCGTGACCAGTCTGCTCGTAGCTAATCTTCTGTGGGTCGCAATAACAACTGCTCTGGTCTACGATTTCTTCAAGCGGTCCACCGACACTCTGGCGGCGACTCTCTGTGCCGCGGTGTTCCTCTGTCCGTTCGCGTTCGGCCACCTGGACTTCTTCGGCAACTTCAACTACCTGACACCCTATGCTCACGAGGCGACACACGGGGTGTTCCTGTCCATCGCCGCGATCTGGTCTCTTACACGATTCGTCAGCTCGCGCAGACCCTGGCTCGCTGCTCTTTCCGGGTTCTGTCTGGGACTCACCTTCCTCACGAAACCGGAGATCTCGCTAGCGGCTCTCGCGGCCACGGCAGCCGGCTGGATCCTGGCGACGAGGATCGAACGGTCCCGGGAACCCGACTCCCGTAGAAGCTTGTTGATCGGTGGGCTCTGCTTCACACTCGCGTCCCTGCTGCCCGCGGGTGGATTCGCCGCGTACTTCGCCGGGCACATGACGCTGTCCGACGCTGCTCAGGCCACTCCTCTCCCAGGTCGTCGAGGCCGTCAGCGGCCAGACGCTGCGCCAGTTCGCCGCGGCAGAGATCTTCGGGCCGCTGGGCATGACCGCTTCGTTCTTCAACGACAACGTGGATCAGCCGGTGCCTAACCGCGCGGACGGATACCATTTGAAGGACGACGGTTCGGTCGAGATCTTCATGACGAATCTGGACTGGGTGGGTGACGGCGGGGTCTACACCAACCTGGACGACTTCATCGTCTGGGATCGGAACTTCTATGACAACAAGCTGGGGAAGGGCGGCCCGGGCCTGATCACCACGGTGACCGCTCCGCACGTCGATTCCGACGGCTACGCGTTCGGCCTGGGAGTCAGAACAGTAGACGGTCACCAGGTAGTCGCGCATTCCGGCGGCTGGGTAACCTTCACCGCCTACTACCGGCGCTATCCGGACTTCTCGCTGTCCGTGGTGACTTTCTGCAACTCCACGGCGGCGATTGCACCGCGCCTGGGCGCACAGGTGGCCGATCTCGCGCTCGCGGCGGTTACGGGTGAGCCACAATAGACTGGAATGTACAGGAATGTGTCCCGATCATCAGGAGTCGTTGCGCGCCGGGTAAGCTTGGCGTAGGGTGCGGCGTCGTTTGTGGTCACTCTCATTTCCGGACTCGATGCGAGTGGAGAGGTCCCTTATGAATGACGGCACGACCCGCCGGAATCGATCGCTCGTTTCCATTCGTGCCTCTCCCTCCTGATCTCACCAGCTGCTTTGCCTCGGACCACCGCCTCCGTTGTCGCCAGGGATCGGGAGGATGCGCGGACTGAATGACGCGCGACGCCGGCGACGAGGTCCTGCCCGAATAGATCCACTTCAGCAAGAGAGTACCCGTCAAATCAGGGGGCAGTACACGATGCGCAGAGGGCTACGCACAAGCGATTCTGCTTTTCGGACGGTTGCGTTCATCCCGCTGCTGTTCATGCCGCTCGCCGCACTGTTCGCCGCGAGCGACCTGCAGGCGCAGGGGGTGACGACTGGAGCCATTCGAGGCTTTGTCACCAGCGAAGCCGGTGACCCGCTGGAAGGTGCCAACGTGTTGGCAGTTCACCTCCCCAGTGGCACTCAGTACGGTACCGTTACACGCTCTGGAGGCACGTTCGCGATTCCGAACATGCGCGTGGGCGGACCGTACCGGATCACCGTGAGCCTGATCGGCTACGAACAGGAGCAGCGAGACGGCATAACGGTCATTCTGGGGCAGGACCTGCAGCTGAGCTTCGATCTGGCCGTTCGGGCGGTGGAGATGGAGGAGCTCCAGGTCGGCGTCGAAGCGGAGCGTGCCAGAACGGGCGCCGAGACGTTCATCTCGGAGGAAGAAGTCGCAATGCTTCCGTCAATCAAACGGAGCACGCGCGACCTGATTCGGATCGATCCGCGCAGCGACGGTAACTATTCGTTCGGTGGCCGCAACTGGACGTTCAACAACATCACGCTGGACGGATCCTACTTCAACAACTCGTTCGGTCTGGACGACCCGGCACCGGGCGGCCAGACGGCGGCGGAGCCCGTGCCATTCGACGCCGTGGAACAGGTGCGCGTGTCCGTGGCACCGTCACCAAGTCCGGCACCAACCAGGTGGAGGGCTCCGCGTACGCCTTCTATCGCAACGAGTCTCTTCTGGGGAATACGGTGCGGGGCCAGGACGTGGTGGCGAACCCGGACCTGAATTTCTTCCAGTCGGGGATCACGCTCTCGGGGCCGATCGTCCGCGACAAGCTCTTCTTCTTCGTGGCAGGGGAGCTCGAGCGACGCGATGACCCGGGCACGAACTTCGTCGCCCGCACCGGATCGACCCCCAACTTCGGGGAATCACGCGTCGATGCCGAGACGATGAACCTCATACAGCAGCGCATGGAGGACTCGTACGGGTACCAGACGGGAGGCTACCAGGGGTTCACGCACGCCACGGACAACAACAAGATCCTGGCCAAGATCGACTGGAACGTGAGCCAGAACCACACGCTGACGGCCCGCTGGAACTTCCTGGACGCCGAGCGTGACCTCCCTCCGCACCCGTTCGCGGGGAGCTGGAACCAGACCGGGAGGGGCCCGAACGAGACCAGCCTGCCGTTCCAGAACGCGGGGTACCGGATCAACAACAACCTGAACTCCTGGGCACTGGAGCTGAACAGCCGGTCCAGCAGCTGGGCCAATCGCTTCTTCTTCAGCTTCAACCGGTTCCGTGACCGTCGAAGCCCGTTCAGCGCGGATTTCCCCACGCTAGAGATCATCGAGAACGGTATTACGTACACGACCGTGGGCCACGAGCCGTTCTCGATTCACAACATCCTGAACCAGGATGTGCTTCAGCTCACCGACAACTTCACGTTCTTCAAGGACAAACACGAAATCACCGTCGGAGCGAATTTCGAGACGTTCAAG
>JBDHIQ010000131.1:0-6354 GCA_039587395.1 Gemmatimonadota bacterium | reverse complement strand
GGTCTGCACCTGGATCCCCAGGCTCTCCAGGTGCTCGGCCACGATGGCGGCTGTCCGGAACTCCCGGTTCCCCAACTCCGGATGCGCGTGGAAATCGCGCCGCCAGTCGATCACTTTGCCCTCGATCTCCGCGGCATAGCGGTCGATCCGCTCGTGAACCTCGCTCGCTTCCGTGCCCTGCTGGCCGGCAGCCGGGAACGCCGACAGACAGAGTGCCAGGGCAGCAAGGGATCCTGTGCCCGCGGCGCAACGGATTTGGCTCATTGTACCGGTCCTTCGGTTGTGACCCGTGGGTTCGGGAGAGGCGCCTCTGCGGCGTCCGTCGAACGACGCACGCTACGGGAGGGGCACTGCGGAAATCAACCTTGCGCGGCCGGCAGCCGCCGACTATCTGCTTCTGTTCGGCGACCCGATGATGGCCGGGCTCACATTCTTGTTCATCGAGGGGTAGCCGGAAACCGCCATCGCCAATCCTGCGTAGTGTTCCCGGAAGGGAAACGTCGACGGTAGTCGACCTGTCAACGCGGGAGAGAAAATGAAGAACCCCGGTACGGCGGCGGTGCTGAGCTTTGTGGTGCCCGGCGTCGGACAGATCTATAACGGGAAGATCCTCAGGGGCGTGTTCTGGCTCATCATCACACCGGGCATGTGGATCGGCACGGGTGGATTGCTGGGCTGGGTGTGCCACGCCGCCTCCGCCTACACGGCGCACAAGTACGCCACGGAGAACCCGTACGGCGGATAATGGCGTCCCGGTAAGTACCGCCGGCAAGACCCGGTAGCAGGTGAGGCCCGGCTACTTCACGAACCAAACAGCGAACACCCGGAGCTGCGGGTTCTTGCGAGTGACGTCCGGATAGTCGCGGTAGTTGCTGTCCCGGATGGTCAGCCAGTACTCGGCTCCGAGCCCGAGGCCCTTGTAGATGGGTACGGCGGCCTCGGCACCCAGGTAGTGCATCAGGTGGTCGCCAACCGCTCCGTTCAGCGTGTGCTGCCAGAAGAACAGGTAGGACAGGCCGATGAGCTTACGACCGCGATGGGTAGCTCCGGCAAACCCACGAAATCCAAGCCCGCTGCCAAAGTCGTACGTCCGCTTGGTGAAGTCCGCGTACTCGGATTCTGTGCCCCAGATGAGCAGGGCCGATGGCGCGAGCTTGGTGACGATGTTCCAGGACTCGGAGAGCTCGTACCTGGACAGAAAGCTCGCTCCCAGACTGGATCCGCCGGTCTCGAGCGTGTTGTTGTTCACGTAGTCGTAGTGCTGCGTGAAGTGGAACACGTGCTCGGCTTTGTCCGACTCCTTCAGCTCGGTCCCGAACAGCACTCCTTCCATCTGCAGCCGACCCAGTGACGTCTTCTCGGTGCGTCCATTGATCTGCACGCTCAACTGGAAGAAGTCGAACGGCTTCTCGTACTCCCGGAACGGATCTCCGTACCGCAGATCCAGCGCGAAGTAACCGCTGGTCTGCAGGCTGTCCACGCCGTCTTCGCCCACCACGCGGACGCCGGCCCGCATGACCGTCCCGCCGTCCTCCGGGAACCGGTCTTCCGGGTTGGGACCGACACGGCTCCACTCCCCTCTAAACAGACGGCTGGCCCCACCCATCGGATCGATGAGGAAAGCGCCCAGCTCGCTGGCTGACCGGCCAAATCCTGTCCCCGAGTTGTTGCGGATCATCCGCGCGGTACGGTGAAGCCCCTCGCCGAGAGCAATGCCCCCTACGGCCGTGGAGATCCAGTCGTTTACGGCTCCCGGGTTGTTCTCCCCGAACATCTCCCACAGGAAGCTGCCGCCCCACGACCATGCCGCGGACTGCCAGAAGTTGTAGCCGTTGCTGCGCGCCGCGTTGAAGTACAGGCTGCCGTGGAACGGGTGGGCGAACATGTTCGTCTTGAGGTCGTCGTGGTCCCACTCCATCCCTTCCAGGATGTTCTTCTTCCAGGATTCGAAGCTGAGGATCGCCGTCGAGTCGTCGGACACGTGGCGGTTGAAGTACCACGGGATCACGAGGACAATTCCGACCTCGCCCAGGGCAGGCCAAAAATGCCGTCTGTCACAGCAGAACGGCTTGGATTGGGCGTCTTGCGTCGCGGCGCGTTCCAGATTCAGGGTCGGACTCTCCAGGCCGAGCGTGTCAGCCGCATGATCCACCAGCACGGGTGAGCGGGGGGAGGCCGCGGTGCTCTCCTGGCTCTGGGCAGCTGCAGGCAGAATGACGCCGAGGACGGGGATCAGGACAACGAGCAGCCGAACTGCAAGCGCGCGCATTCTCGTCACCCCTTGATGATGAGGCCGAAGTACCAGCCCTGGCTCACGCCCTCATCCCAGGCGTAGCCCTTGCCCTTGTATTCGGTCTGGAAGTAGTTGTAGCCCATCGCCACATCCACCGGACCGGCGATGTGGGCCCCCAGATCCGCACGGATTCTCCAGGCAAACTCCGACCCGAGCCCGAACCCGCCCATGTTGCCGTCCACACTGGCCCAGAAGATCGAGCCCATGGGTGCCCAGTACCGGGCCCCCGCCACCGGATCGACCCAGGCTTCGTTGATGGGTGGGCTGTCCCGTTCGTCCATGACCTCCAGCTTGTGGCGTATGTATCGGGCTCCCGCGTACAACAGAAAGGCGTGGCTTTCCACGAACGTGCCAACCTGCCACGCCGCAAACAGCTCGGCCGTAGTCCACGAGAACTTGTAGTCGGCCTCCGTCCTCTCGCTGGCGACGGGTCCGCCAAGCTCCCCTGTGTTGGAGAGACTCGTGGTCGAGAAGGTCGCGATACCGCGCCACCGGCCTTTGCCGACTTCCGCATCGGCGTAGAACGCCGTCTCGAGCAGCGTGTCGCCAACCGCGAGGGAGTTCTCCCCCAGCTTGGCGTGCCCGTCGATGTTCGAGAACCACACCCAGGGCGCGACCCGGTAGAACCAGCCCTCGTTGCTGTAATCCGGCGCCGGAACCTGGGCCGCCAGCGATGAAAACGATCCGCTGCCGGCGAGCACCAGACCCGCCAACAACAACCCCGGTGCCAGTCTTCGGGAGGTCTTCATCGCGGACCACTGAGTGGGAGGAAGAAATGGAACTTGATGTCCAGCACCGAGTTTCGGGACGACAGCCCCTGATCCGCAGCGGTCGTGAACACCGCCTGGGTGCCCAACGAATACCGGATATCGAATCCGAAGCCCGAGCCGCCCTCGAACACGCGGTCCATGCCGACGCCGAACTGGACCAAGAAGTCTGTCTTCCCGACTTCGCCACCGGGAGCCTCCTGGCCTGCGGCAGCCGTTTCGCCGCAATCCAGCTGGAACTGCGGGTAGCCCGCCTCTTTTACCTCGCAGGCGGTACGCTTGGCAAATGCGCCCCCCGCGGAGAGAGCCAGGAGCCAGCGCTCCTTGAACAACGGTGTCAGGAACTGCAGCGCAACCGGGATCTCCAGGTAGGAGGACCGGAAGTCGAACAGCGAGTCCTGATCCGCCAGCTTGACCTCGAAGGCGCCCATCTGCGAGGAGCTGATCCCGCCCTCCACGGCCCAACGACGGTGGAACCGCCAGTTGACTACCGCACCGATGACGATCCCCCAGGTGCGAATGGAGGAGTCGATATAGCTTCCCGTTATGTCGGAGATCGCAGGGCCGGCGTAGATCTCGAAGTCGGCCTGTGCGCGGGCCGACGTCGGGGAGACCGTGAAGAGAGCGAGAACGACGAGCAGCAACGTGAGCCCAGCACGTTTTCCAGTCGAGATTGCAGGCAGCATGGCGTCCTCGTCAGATGGGCCGTCGTCAAGTGGTTATCTATCTGCTGCGCGGACGCGCGGCAAGACGGTCCGGGCACTTATCTGGCTGGCCGTGTGGTTGGCCTGTTGGCTGCTGATATGCGTGCCCCGCCCGGCCACAGCCCAGGAATCCGGCGGTTCGGGCTGGTCCACACTGGTGGGAGGTGCGCTCGGCCTCTATGCGGGCGCCACGCTTGCCAGCTTCGGCTCGCTCGTCCCCTGTACGCAATCGTACCCGGGTCCTAAATGCGTCGGCTGGAGCGCCGCGGCGGGTGGAGCGATCGCGGCAACGGGTGGCCTCCTGCTGGGCGGCGCCGATGCCGAGCGACTGGGAGACGTGGCGCTGGGCACGGGCATCGGTTTCGTGGCGGGCGGCGCTGTCGGTCTGATCCTTCGGTCGCAGGCTCAGCGCTTCGGGTGGGCCGACGTGGGCACCGTGGGACTCCTCGGCGGCGCCATCGGTAGCGCCCCTCTGGGCTCGGCAGTCGGCTTCGGCGCCGGCGGGGTGGTCGGGATCATTCTGTGGCTGACCGTGGACGGGTTCGAGTCGCCCGACGCCCTGGGAGCGGCCGCGGCAGGGCTGGCGCTCGGCGGGCTGACCCAGTGGCTGGTGCGAGGCATAGACTCTCAGGGAACGGGCACCCCGGTGCTGCAGGTGACCGTTCCGCTGGCGCTGGAGTTCTGAATGCGGCTCCTGTCGGGACTCGGCCTCTTTGCTTTCGTGGCAACGCTCTCGTCCGGATGCATGCCGTCGTACCAGATGTCTTCGACGCCAGCACCGGGACGGAGCTGTCCGATTGATGCGACGCAGCGGGCTGATGATTCGCTCTCGTGGTACTTCCCCGAGGCTTCGGGGGACAATCGCCGGCTCGAACGATGGTGCGAGACAGTCGAAGGGCCCGTCGTCGTTGCCGCGCCGTCGGCAAGCTTCGGTATGCTTCTGCCAGGGGATTCGCTGGCCGTGGCCGTGTGGAACAACAACGCCGGCGGCGGAGATCTGCTGCGCTTCCTTGCGGATGAGATGGGGATGCGCTGCTCCAAGGACGGATCGACGCTCTTGGCCGGCGGGTCTCACTTCGTTCTTCTCAGTCAGGAGGCCTTCCGCCGGTCCGCCGATCTCCTCGAGGAGCCGCCGCAGTGGGCAATCCCCGAAGCGGTGTCGGAGGGGTGGCTATCGGGGGCTCGCCCGGATGCGGTCGAAGTGGCAAGGCGGTGTGGGCTGGCTCTGGCCTACGTGGCAGCAGCCCGGAACGGCGGTGCACTCCGCGACGGTCTCGGTGAGGACAAAGGTGTCGCCATACTCTCCACCCTGCCACTCTCGGACATCGTCGCGCTGGAGTTACCCTACGAGGCGGCGCGAAGAGTCGCGCTCGCCGCGACGGTGCGTGACCGGAGCGGAGAGCGCCTGCGGGTGGTCAGTGTCCACCTGATCAGCGCCGCGGGGCCGGCCCGGGTCCTGACGACGGGCAACGGATCCCGACTCCGGCAGGCGCTGGCGCTGATCGATGCGCTCCGCCAACTGGACCTGGCCCTGGCCGGGGCTGGATCTGATTCTGCTTCCGGCTACCCGGTGTCTACGGTCCTGGCGGGCGATCTCAACACCTGGTCCAACCGCGAATCCACCCTGCGGCACCTGCGGGACCATTTCCCCGACTCACCCCCGCCTCCCGAGGAGGGCACGCGGGGACCGTTCCCGACGGACCATCTGTTCTTCCGCCGGGCTGCGGGAACGGACGCGCCCGCGTTGATCGGGGGGAGCTACAGGCGGCTGGAGAATCGCTATCAATCGGATCACCACCCCCTCGTCGCCTGGCTGCGCTTCTCGCCGTAGGTTATTCGCAAGACGGGCGGCAGGTTGCCGGGTCGGTTGTGACCCCAACGGACCCGGTTGCGTCTTATCCGGCAGATCGGGCGGTACAAGGCATTGGAACGGAGCATTCTGGAATGAAAAACACGATCCTGCGCGGCGTGCTGAGCGTGCTTCCCGTAGTGCTTCTGATGGCTTGCGAGCCGGTCAACTCCATCGAGGTGCAGGAACTGGAAGGCACCTGGATCGCCAGCCAGGCGCGCGTAGTGAATATCGAGTTCCCCAAGCGGAACAACGTGGACATCATCGAGCTGGGCTATGAGGCCACGTTCGAGGCCGATGCGCAGGGATCGTTCGTGCTGGTGGTCGAGGCACCGGACGGCTCCAGCGAGGTACGAGTCGGTATGATGCTGGTCAACGGAAAGAACATCGCCATCACGACTGATACGGGTAGCGGTGCCGGAGAGGTCTTCAAGGAAGAGGAACAGGTCGCGTTTCGGCTCGACGTGGGCCTTAGCTACGACTTTGACGGATTCGGGAAAGAGGTGCCCGTTCGGCTGCTGCTGGTCATGGACCGGGTGCAGCGCTAGACGATCTCGGGCTCTCGCAAGCTTGCCTTCCCGGCAGGAGTCCGCTCCTGCTCTGCCTCCTGACGGCGAACCAGGTTCTGTTCCAGGAGCGCATTGCACTCGGCGAGGCCGACTCCACCAACCTTGCCAGGCTGTTCGAGACGCCCTCCTCTGGCCTTAAGGGCCTCCAACTCATCCTGCATGGCGCGTTGTG
>JBDHIQ010000300.1:0-2524 GCA_039587395.1 Gemmatimonadota bacterium | reverse complement strand
CGGTCGCCGGCCGCGCCGATGCAGAGGCTTTTCTGACTCCTCCCTCTCAAGACGGCGTTCCGGACGGCTTCTGGCGGGTGCAGGAAGGCATGGACTTGTTCTACCTGTACGCGGGTCCCGGTGGGCTGACCGACGAGGCGGACGGCCTGGCGGACCGGGATGCGACCATCCTGTTCATTCACGGCGGACCGGGCTTCCCGCCTCACGAGGTGCCGGAGGGCCTTCGGCTCTTGGCGGAGGACCGCCCCGTCCTCATGTACCACCAGCGCGGGTCGGGCAAATCGACCCGGCCCTTCGATAGCTTTCCGCAGGCCAGCTTCCCGGAGAATGCAGCGCTTCTTACCGGTACGCTCGGAATGGCCCAGCAGATAGCGGATATCGAGCGGATTCGCAGGATCCTCGGACAGGAACGATTGACCCTGGTAGGACATTCCTTCGGCGGCTTCATCGCGGCGCTGTACGCCGTGGAATTCCCGGAACGGGTGGAGAAGCTGGTGCTGATCTCACCGGCCGAGATGCTTTCCATGCCGCAGTCGGGAGGAGGCTTGTTCGGAACCATTCGCGAGGCACTTCCGGAGGGCGAGCTCCGGTCCGAGTACGATGCCTACGTGCAGCGTTACTTCTCCGCCTTCGGCATGCTGTTCAACATGAGCGAAGGGGAACTCGTCGCACTAAGCCGCGAATTCGCTCGCTATTACGGGATAGCGGTAGAGGCGCAGGGGCTGACTACCACGGGAGCGCCTGACGGGTACGACAGCGGCTTCATGCCGTTCGGCGTCTACTTCAGCCTGGGGATGCAGTATGATCACTCGGCGGCGTTGTCGGGGATCGACAGTCCCGTGCTCGTCCTGGTCGGAGGCCGAGATTTCGCGGTGACCGAGTCAGGGCTAGCAGCCTACGTCGACAACCTCGCGGACGCGACCGTGGTGGACATCGCGAATTCCGGCCACTTCGCCTTCCTGGATGAACCGGCGGAATTTGCCGCCGTGGTCGGCCGGTTTCTCGACCCGTAAGCGCAAATCAGGAAATCTCTGTATCCTGTCAGCCCCGAACCGTGATACACGCACCCATACCGTCGGAGGATTGATGCACGCCCGCCCGATTCGAAACCTGACCGGCCCCGGACCGCCGCCCCGATGAAGGCCTGGGACCCTACGATCGGCTGATCCTCCGCGGCGGGATCGTGATCGACGGGACGGGTGCTCCTCCCATCGGCCCGGTGGACATCGTGATCGAAGGCAACCGCATCGCCTCCATCTCGGGGGTCGGAGTGCCGGGCGTACCCATCCAAGACGAAGGCAGGCCCGAGCTGGCCATCGAAAATCAGCCCGGCGCGACCACGCACGAGATCGACATCACGGGCATGTATGTGCTGCCCGGCTTCGTGGACATCCACCTTCACACGGGCGGTGTCCCTAAGGCCCCGATGGCGGAGTACGTCTACAAGCTCTGGATGGCACACGGCATTACGACCGGTCGCGGCGTCGGGTTCGGCCCGTTCGACTGGTCACTCGCGGAGAAGGCGCGCAGCGCGAGCAACGAGATCGTGGCGCCCCGCATGTTCGTCTACCCGTTCATGGGAAGCGGCGGCGAAGGGTGGGATCGTTCGATCCGAACGCCCGAGGATGCCCGCGAGTGGGTGCGCTGGGTCAAGGCGAAGGGCGGCGATGGTCTCAAGCTGTGGTCGGCTCGTCCGGCTATCCAGGAGGCGCTGATCGACGAGGCGTGGAATATCGGTCTGGGCACGACGGCGCATCTGGCTCAAACGGGAGTCGCGCAGATGAATGCGATAACCGCCGCGCGCCTCGGCCTTGGCACCGTCACCCACTTCTACGGACTGTTCGAGTCTCTGTACAAGGACCACGACGTCCAGCCGTGGCCCCCCGACATCAACTACTACGACGAGCAACACCGCTTCGGGCAGGTGGCCCGGCAGTGGAACCTGATCCACGAGCGCGGCAGCCCGGAGTGGAACGCTCTGCTGGAAGAGCTCCTGGAGCTGGACGTCACGCTGGATCCCACCATGACCGCCTATCAGGCGAGCCGGGATGTGGAGGCCCAGCGGCAAGCCGTATGGCACGACGAATACACGCTGCCGTCCCTGATGGACTTCTACCGCGCGAGCCGAACGAACCACGGTTCGTACTACTACGACTGGACGACCTGGGACGAGGTGGCGTGGCGCAACTTCTTCCGCGTCTGGCACCAGCTCCTGAACGACTACAAGAACATGGGTGGCCGCGTGACGGTGAGCTCGGATGCCGGGTTCATCTACAACACCTTCGGGTTCGCCACCATCCAGGAGATGGAGTTGCTCCAGGAGGCTGGCTTCCACCCGCTGGAAGTGATCAGGGGCGCGACGATGCATGCGGCCGAGACCCTGTTCATGCCGCTCGGAAGACCGATCGAATTCGGCGTGGTGCGGGAGGGGCTACTGGCGGATCTGGTCGTGGTAGGAGAGAACCCGCTACAGAACCTGAAGGTGCTGTACGGCACCGGTCACGTCCGGCTGAACGATGAGACG
>JBDHIQ010000130.1:0-6373 GCA_039587395.1 Gemmatimonadota bacterium | reverse complement strand
GGCCTAACCTTCGGGAGGGAGCCGTCGAAGGTAAACTCAGTGACTGGCGCTAAGTCGTAACAAGGTAGCCGTAGGGGAACCTGCGGCTGGATCACCTCCTTTCTAGGGAGTTATTCCCTGCCAACCCCACGCCACTCGACCCTTTTTGATAGATGACGGAACCTCCGTTCGCCTGGCGAGCGGAGGTTTTGTTTTGTCTGTTGCTTGACGGGAGTTGACGATCCGCCCCGGAATCGCGACATGTGAAGGATGCCCGAAGAAACCGAACCTGCCACGTCAGCGAGCGACACGTCGCCCGATCCCATCCTCTTCCGGGCCGGATTCGTCGCCATCGTGGGTCTGCCTAATGTGGGCAAATCCACCCTCCTGAACGGTCTGGTGGGCGTTCGCCTCGCCGCGGTCACCGCCAAAGCGCAGACCACACGGCGCAGGTTGCTGGGCATATACTCGGATCAGGAACACCAGGCGGTGTTCATCGACACGCCGGGATTGCTCGAGCCGCGGTACATGCTCCAGGCTGCCATGGCCGAAGAGGCGGGGAGCGCCCAGTCCGATGCAGACCTTGTGGTATACGTGGTCGATTCGGGCTACCCCAGGAGCGTCCAGCACGCACGCGAGTTCACGTTGCCGGTCGGCTCCCCCGGTATCCTGTGCCTCAACAAGGCCGATCGAGGTTCCCCGGATGCCGCGCAGGAGCTGCGTGATGGTTTCGCCGACGGTCCCTGGGATGCTGTGACCTCCACCGTCGCAACGGAGGGATCCGGCATTGCCGATCTGCTGGCAGCCATCCTCGAGCGACTCCCGGAGTCACCGGCCCTGTACCCTACCGATGAGCTGTCGACGGCGCCGTTGCGCTACTTCGCGGCTGAGTTCGTGAGAGAGAGCGCATTCGAGATGCTGGAGCAGGAGGTTCCGTACAGCCTGGAAGTAGCGGTCGAGGAGTTCAAGGAACGAGAGGGTGGCAGGCCCACGTACATCCAGGCGACCGTCTACGTGGAGCGGAAGTCGCAGAAGGGAATTGTCATCGGCCAGGGTGGTACCATGATCCGAGCCATCGGAGCCGACGCCCGGAGGAAGATCGAAGCGTTTCTGGATCACAAGGTCTACCTGGAATTGCGCGTCAAGGTGCTGCCCAACTGGCGAAAGAAGAGAGAGCACCTCAAGATGTTGGGATATAGATACTTACCAAGGGAGAGCTGAGATGGCGCTTGATAAGCAGCTGCTCGAGATTCTCGTGTGTCCTCGGTGCAAAGGAGACCTGGAGCACCGGGTCGAGGACGACGCCGAGTTCCTCCTGTGCCATGCGTGCCGGCTACGCTACGAGGTGCAGGATGACATCCCGATCATGTTGATCGATGAGGCGGAGCCGTTTTGAGCGTGCAGAAGGGAGCCGATCCGCTCGTGGATCCGAAAGCCGTTCTGGACTACCTGCGAGAGCGAGCCCGTCACCCGCTCACCGGCGGCGAACTGGCCCGCCGTCTCAAGGTGCCGGAAGACCGGCACGCGGAATTCGATGCGCTCCTCGAGGAGATGGCAGGGGACGGCCGTGTCTACCGTCAACGCAAGGGTGGCTATGCGCTCCCGGAGCACCTGAACCTCGCGATCGGTCGCCTCCAGGTCACGGCCGGTGGAGATGGGTTCGTTCTGACCGACCCGGACCGGCCGGATGTCTTCATCCCGCAGCGACACCGGGGCAGCGCGGTGGACGGGGATCTGGTCGTGGCCCGGGTGGAGCGGGAGCAGAAGCGCCGGAACCCGGAAGGCCGGGTCATCCGGGTCCTCCGGCGCGCATACGAGCAGGTCGTCGGGGTTTATCACAGAAAGCGGCGCGGCTACGGAATCGTAGTCCCTCAGGAACCTCCGCTGTCCGTGGATTTCTTCGTGCCTGGTGAGCGGAAAGGGGAGGCCGTAGACGGGGATGTCGTTCTGGCGCGCGTCTCCGATTGGGGGGACGGCGAAGCGTCACCGGTAGCCGAAATCGTGGAGGTGCTCGGCAAGCCCGATGCGCCGGGAGTGGATGTGTTGGCCATCCTGCTGGGTCACCAGCTCCCGCTCGAGTTCCCGGAAGAGGTGGAGCGCGCGGCGGACGTGCTGGCGAAGAGTGGCGTGACGGCGGCGGACATGGCGGGGCGGCTGGATATGAGGGACCAGCTGACGCTGACGATCGATCCGGCGGACGCGAGGGATCACGACGATGCGCTGACCGTGCGACCTATGGGAGATGGCCGATTCGAGCTGGGCGTGCACATCGCGGACGTCGCGCACTATGTGGAGGAAGGGAGCCCGTTGGACGTAGAGGCGCTGGACCGCGGAACCAGCGTCTACCTTGTCGATCGGGTCGTTCCGATGCTCCCGCACCCTCTCTCGAGTGACCTCTGCTCGCTGGTCCCGGGCCAGGATCGCCTCGCGATGTCGGTTCTGTTCACGGTCACGGGCGATGGGCTGATCGAGGGCACAAACATGGTCCGCACCGTCATCCGGAGCGGGCATCGGCTGAGCTACGAGGATGCCCAGGCAATCCTGGATGGAGGCGATGCTCCGAAAGACCTGGCGCAGGCTCTGCACACGCTGAAGAGACTGAGCCGGGTGTACCGCCGCGAGCGACGGGACAGGGGAAGCATCGATTTCGATTTGCCCGAATCGCGGGTGGTCCTGAACGCGTCGGGGGAGCCAACGGATGTCCAGCGCGTCCTTCGCCTTGAGGCACACCGGCTCGTGGAGGATCTCATGATCCTGGCCAACGAGGCGGTGGCGCGCTTCGCGGGAGAACAGAAACTGCCGCTCCTATACCGCATCCACGAGCGGCCGAACCCGGAGCGGCTGGCGGGCCTCCGCCAGCTGGGTGGGACCTTCGGGTACACCATTCCGGATCGGCGACTGAAACCCCTCGACATCGCCAAGCTGGTGGCCGCGATGAAAGGGAAGCCGCAGGAGCAGCTGGTGACGACCGTGGCGCTCCGGAGCATGAAACAGGCGGCGTACTCGGCCGAGAACCGAGGGCACTTCGGCCTGGCTTCGGAAGCGTACCTCCACTTCACGTCGCCAATTCGCCGCTACCCGGATCTGGTCGTGCACCGGCAGCTGGGCCGCTGGCTGGACAACCCGAAGAGCGCGCGGAAGATGGACCGGCGCAAGCTGGAAGATATGGCGGAGCACACGTCGGACAGGGAACGTCGGGCCGAGCGAGCCGAACGCGATTCGGTGGATCTGAAGAAGATCGAGTTCATGGAGCGCCATCTGGGCGAGGATTTCAGCGGTACAATCTCCGGCGTGACGGCTTTCGGTCTGTTCGTACTGCTCGATGACTTCCACGTGGATGGTCTCGTCCACGTGAGCACGCTCCAGAATGACTATTACTCCTTCATCGAGGAGGAGCATGCGCTGGTCGGCCGCCGGAAGCGAGCGCGCTACAGGCTTGGAGACACTCTCCAGGTGCGCGTCGTGCGGGTGGATCGAGAGCGGCGGCGCATCGACTTCGAGCTGGCCTAGCCGCCGGCCACGTCACGTGCTAATCTCGCGGCGGGCGGTGAGGCGGGTGGCGCGGTTATACCGGAACAGAGGACTGAATGGCGGACATAGCTAAGCGGAAGACTACCCTCGAGGCGGCGCGTGGACGTCTCGACGAGCTACGGGGGTATCTTTGAGATTGCCGGCAAGCTCGAAGAGGTGGAAGAGTTAGAAGGCCTGATGGCACAGCCCGATTTCTGGGACAACCAGGAGCGGGCGCAACAGGTCATTGAACAGGTCAAGCGCCTCAAGTCGTGGACCGGGCCGTTCCTGTCTCTCACCGCCAGGCTGGAGGAGCTTGACGAGATAGTCGGGCTGCTCGAAGAAGAGAGCGATGAGGAGCTGGAAGCAGAGCTGCAGCGTGAGCTGGAAGAGGCCGCGGAGGGGCTGCACCAGCTCGAGCTGAAGAACATGCTGCGGGGCCCGGACGCTCACCGGGACGCGCTTGTCACCATCCACCCCGGAGCAGGTGGCACGGAGTCGCAGGACTGGGCCGACATGCTCATGCGCATGTACACCCGCTGGGGGGAGTCGCGCGGCTTCGAAGTGGATCCCATGGACGTGCTGCCGGGAGAGGAAGCGGGCATCAAGTCCGCTACGCTGGAGATCCGGGGCTCTTATGCGTTCGGATACCTCGCAGCGGAGCGCGGTATCCACCGCCTGGTCCGCATCTCGCCTTTCGATTCCCAGGGACGGCGGCACACCTCGTTCGCCTCCGTCTTTGTATATCCCGTCGTCGATGACGACATCGAAGTGGAGGTGAACGAGGAAGATCTCCGCATCGACACCTTCCGGGCATCGGGTGCTGGAGGTCAGCATGTGAACAAGACCAGCTCGGCCGTCAGAATCACGCACGAGCCCACCGGAATCGTGGTCTCCTGTCAGCAGGAACGGAGCCAGCACAAGAACAAGTCCAAGGCGATGAAGATGCTCAAGGCGGCGCTCTACCAGCGGGCGGTGGAGGAACGCGACGCCGAGCGCGAAGAGCTGGAGAGCACGAAGACGGATATCGCGTGGGGCAATCAGATCCGTTCGTACGTCTTGCAGCCCTACACCATGGTCAAGGACCACCGGACGGCTCTCGAGATCGGCAACGCGGAAGCGGTCCTGGATGGTCGCATTGACGACTTCATCGAGGCGTATCTCCAGCAGCAGGGGGCGAGGGCACATTGAGCGGCCAGCGGCAATCCGGCGCCGGAACAAACTGCGCCAGTTGCGGAAGCGAAACACCGGTGCTGCGCGACGGCATCTGCCTGGAGTGCTGGTACACGGCGGATCAGCGACCCAAGCCGGTGCGCGACCGGTTCGCCAAGCTGGGCGCCCTGCGGGAGCTGGACATCGACCCGTACGCGTACTCGTACGAGCCATCGCACGGACTTCAGGAAGCCCTGGAGCTGTTCGAGCAGTGGGGATCAGCGGAGTTGGAGGGGGAAGCAGCCGGGGGAGCCGACGGGGAAGGGCCGGTTGTTACGGTGGCGGGCCGCCTGCTGTCGCTGCGGGACCTGGGAGGCAGCGCATTCGGGCACCTGGGCGACAGCGAGGGTCGCTTGCAGGTGTACTTCAAACGGAACCTGCTCGACGACAGATCCCGGGGAATCCTGGAGTTGCTGGACCTCAGCGATTGGATCGGCGTCCAGGGCCCTCTGTTCCGGACGCGTACCGGAGAAGTGACAGTGCGGGCCACCCGGGTGGACCTGCTGAGCAAGTCGATTCGGCCGCTGCCGCTCGGCAAGGAAGAGGTCCTGGAGACGGGGGAACGGGTGGTGCACTCCGGTTTCTCCAACACCGAGATGCGGTATCGTCAGCGCTACGCCGACCTGGCCGTCAATCCGGAGATCCGAGAGTTGTTCAGGGTTCGAGCACGGGTTGTCACGGGGCTGCGTGCCTGGCTGGACAGCCGCGGCTTCGTGGAGGTGGAAACGCCCATCCTGCAACCGCAGTATGGCGGGGCGCTTGCCCGTCCGTTCACGACGGAGCACAACGCTCTGGATACGGAGCTTTACCTCCGGGTGGCCGACGAGCTGTACCTGAAGCGCCTGATTGTCGGCAACTTGGACCGGGTGTACGAGATTGCCAAGGACTTTCGAAACGAGGGGATTGACCGAACGCACAATCCCGAGTTCACGATGCTGGAGCTGTATCAGGCGTATGCCGATTACGAAGACATGATGCAGCTGATAGAAGAGATGGTGTCCGAGGTCGTTGCCGAGGCGACGGGCACGCTGCAGCTGAAGTACGGCGGCCACGCGGTGGACATGACGCCACCCTGGACCCGCCTCACCTTTGCGGAAGCGCTCGAGCAGTACGCGGGGATCGACATGGAATCCGTCTCCCACGAACGGTTGACCGAGCTCGTGGAGGCGGCGGGGAAGGCTGAGGAAGGCGGGATGTCTCGCACGAGACTCCTGGATGCGCTGTTCTCGGCCGCCGTCGAGCCCGAACTCACCAACCCGACCATCATCTACGACTATCCGCTCCAGATGAGCCCCCTGGCCAAGAAGAAGCGCGGCAACCCGGGCCTGGCGGAGCGGTTCGAAGTGATCGTGGCCGGTAGCGAGCTGGTGAACGCGTTCAGCGAGCTCAACGATCCGCTGGACCAGTACTCCCGGTTCGCGGAGCAGAATGCGATGCGGGCGGCAGGGGACCTGGAGGCGCACGGCGTCGATGAGGATTACGTGCGCGCGCTGGAGTACGGGCTGCCGCCGACTGGTGGCCTGGGCATGGGTGTGGATCGCCTGTTGATGCTGATCACAGGCCGTACGTCTATTCGAGAGGTCATCCTGTTTCCCATCCTGCGGCCCGAGGAGGGCGTGTGACGGGCGACGCAGACGGGGCGGGCCGGGCGGCAGGGGGCCCGGATCAGGAG
>JBDHIQ010000129.1:0-14606 GCA_039587395.1 Gemmatimonadota bacterium | reverse complement strand
GCCAGCGACACGAGGGTCACCTGGAAGGGGGCCACGGAGATGGGCAGCGCCAGGCCGTTATCGTCCCGGTACTCCTCCGCCACGCAGGCCAGCAGGCGGCCGACGCCGATGCCGTAGGATCCCAGCACGATGGGCTTCTCTTCGTCGCTCTCGTCCGTGTAGTAGCGGGTCCCGAGCTGGAAGATGTTGCCGACCTCCACGCCGCGAACCAGGTCCAGGGGCTGTCCGCACCGCTCGCATGGCGCGCCCTCGAATGCCGAGGCGATGTGGCCGACGATGTCGGGCTCGTAGTCGCGTCCGCAGTTGGTGTTGAGCAGGTGGTAGTCCTTCTCGTTGGCCCCGAGCACCAGGTTGGGCGAAGCGGCGACCAGGTCATCGGCTATCACCAACGCGCGCTCGGCTTCGATGCCGATTGGCGAGGCGAAGCCCGCCACCATCTCGGCCTCCTCGATCTCTTCGGTGTGCGCGGCGCGCAGCTCCAGGGCCCCGGCCAGGTTCTGAATCTGGATCGGATTGGCATCCATGTCGCCGCGCACGATTGCCACGATCAGCTTCGAAGCCGGCTCGGATTGCTCTCCGCTCCGGGTCCTGGCAGTGTCTTCGGAATCAGCGAAGGTGCCGACGTAGAACACGATCTTGCCGGTGCGCTCCGCCTGGATCCCGAGAAGCTCCGTAAGATCGGCGATGGTGCTTGTGCCGGGCGTGTGCACCTTCTCGAGATCCGCCGCCGGTTCCACCGTTGGTTCCGGCTTGGCAAATCTGGCTACTTCGCGATTGGCCGCGTAGCCACAGCCGGGACAGAGAACCAGCGCGTCCTCGCCGATGTCGGTGACATACATGAACTCGTGCGCCACCTTGCCGCCCATCATGCCCACGTCACTCTGCACCGCGGTGAGCCGCAATCCGACGCGCGCCCCGATCCGCAAGTACGCCTCGTAGTGCTCCTCGTACTGTGCGGCCAGGCCCTCGTGGTCCAGATCCAGCGTGTACGAGTCCTTCATCACGAATTCCCGCACCCGGATGAGCCCGCCCCGGGCGCGCATCTCGTCGCGGAACTTTGTCTGCAGGTGATAAATCATCATCGGCAGCTGCCGGTAGGATTTGACCTCCGTGCTGGCCAGTTGTGCCACCACCTCTTCGTGGGTCATCGCGAGGACCATGTCACGGCCGCGCCGGTCCTGGAAGCGGGCCATGGTGTCGTCGATTTCGTACCAGCGGCCCGTCTCCTGCCAGATCTCGGCCGGGTGCACCACGGGCATGTTGACTTCCTGGCCGCCGATCCTGTCCATCTCCTCGCGCAGGACGGTCTCGATCTTGTGTATCGATCGCTGGGCGAGCGGCATGTACGAGAAGATGCCTGACGCCAGCTGGCGCACGTATCCGGCCCTCAGCAGCAATCGATGAGATTCGATGTCGACTTCCGCGGGCGCTTCACGCAACGTCGAGCCAAACAGGTTCGAAACTCGCAATCCCAGTGCTCTCAAGTCTGCCAATCCTAGGTCACAGTCTATTGAATCATGAAGTCGCGCCCGGTGGCGCGCCTGTCGCGCGTGCAAAGTGGGATACACTCCCCGACGAGGGAAGGCAAGGTGACGGTCCGGAACAGCGGTCCGCGGCAGCCGCGGCGGTTCCGGTTCAGATTCTCCGGTAGGCCCAGCGGAGCAGCCACCAGGCAGTCAGGAGCGCGATCCCGATCCACATCACACCCCACACCACGGTCGGGACCGCGGTCAGCTCGGACAACATGCGAGCGTCCGACGGCAGGTTAGGCCTGTCAAGCACGTCGCTCTTGATGTCCAGGATGGCGTACAGCACGCTGGTCAGTCCCAGCACCATCAGGATGACGCCGTTGGCCGCGACACCAAGGTAGCGGGCGGACATCACCAGGCCAGCGCCGAACAGCAGCCCGAAGCCGAGGCCGAACGGATTCCGCACGAACGCCACCGTGACGGCAAGCAGGAAGATCCCGATCGCAGCTGTCATTCCGCGCGACCAGGCTCCCTTTCGAACGGCGCCCCAGAACATCAGGACGCCCCACGCGAGGCTGCCGAGATAGCCGGCGGAGAGCGTGAGAAACGCGCTGCCGCCCGCGCACTTGCACAGGCCTCCCTCTGCCGGCGTGACGACGATGCTCTCGATCTGTCCGCCGGTCGCCAGCGTCACCAGACCGTGGCTGATCTCGTGGAGCATCACCACGAACACCTTCAGCGGGAAGATGATGGGCGTGTACCAGAGCATCCAGAGCGCGACGAAATACACGGCAAACGCCGCGCTGAACCCGAGCCGCTTCTTTGTTGTCTCCTGCATCGGTCCCGTCGTTCGTAGGGTCTCTTTGCCTCGGCGCTTTATCCGGAATTCTACCCGGCCGTCCGGTATGCGCCGCCACCCGAGTGTACGATTCTCAGGCCGGGTTCGTGTCAATCCGGCTCGCGTGCAGCCCGGTTCGCGTCAACTCGGGCTGGTTCCGGCCGTCAGAGGAGAATGAACAACGCCGCCAGGGATACCACCAGACCCGCTGCCGCGAACACCGGAAACGTCCGGTCGAAATATGCCCGGCTGAACGCGAAGATGGACAGGAAGACGGTCAGCGCTCCGTAGAGTCCGGCCAGAAGCGGCCTCACGCCGTCAGCCTGGTTCATGGCCAGCAGCGCCAGTCCGGCGGCCAGCGCACCGATGAACAGCGTGCGCTCGTCGGTCAATGCCGGTTCCGGCCACCGGGTAGCGGGAAGTCGGCCCGCGAATACCAGCGGCAGCAGTACCAGTCCCTCCACGGCCAGCGTGACCAGCCACACCTGCTGCGCGGTCCCCGCAGCCACGAACGCGGTCGTGAGAGCCGCGAATCCTATCGAGGTCAGGGCGGCTGTCCCGAACCAGTACAGACCGAAGGCGATGAGCCGGCCGGAGACCAGGGCGGCATAGTAGGTCCCCGGGGCGTCCCGCCGCAGTCTCAGAACCGGCACATCCTCCAGGGTCCAGCGGCGTACCTGCCTGGGAGGCCAACGACGCCTGACGATCCGGCGGACAATCGCTTCGGATTCACGCCGCGCCTGGTGGGCTTCTTCCGGCGTCAGCCAGCCCATTTCGACCGCGAGCTCGAACTCCGCTTCGTCGAGCACCTGCGGCCGGCCAGACACCGGCTGCCACACGTCCAGAAACAGGTCCTTGATCCGCCACGTAGGGCCGTCCAGCTGGGACGGCGCCACGATATTGCCGTAGAACCCCAGGAGCGTGCCTGCCGGGTCGTGGAAGGCTCCTATCTCGCAATGCTGCGTGGGCGATGAATACCACAGGAGTATGGAGCCGGGTACGAGCCTGACGCCTTCCGCAAATTCGGAGTCGCCGTCCTGGGCCGTCCGGACCTGGAGGGTGATCTTCGTATCCGAGCCGTCGAACAGCAGCTCCTGGTGATAGACCTGGATGTTGTCCGGGGGGCGAAGATAGACGATCTCGACTTCAGGAGTCGGCCACGAAGCTCGGGAAGCCAACGGCTCAGGCGATATCGGTGAAGGTTCCCCCCTGCTCGGCTTTCTCTCGCAACAGGTCGGCGGGAGCAAACCGGGGACCGATGCGCTCTGCGAAGCCGGCCAACGCCTCCGCGATCACCGCCAGACCTTCCGTGTCGGCCCAGCGCAGCAGTCCTCCCCGGAACGGCGGGAAGCCCGTGCCCAGCACCATCGCCAGATCCACAGTGTCCGGCGCGGCAACGACCCCTTCCGCGAGCGCGTAGGCCGCTTCGTTCACGAGGACATAGAGACACCGCTTCTGGATCTCCGCGGCGCTGGGAGCCGTCCCCTGGGCGCGTGCCGACAGTACTTTTCGCAGCTCCTTGTCGACGCCCTTCTCGCGACCGGCGGCGTAGGCATAGAACCCCCGCTCGTTCTTGCGTCCCAGCCTGCCCTCGCGGCGCAGCGCCGAGACCACGTCCGACGGTTGCAGTCGCTCACCGAACGCCTCGGACATCTCGTTTGCCACGTGTTCCGCCACATCGAAGCCGATCTCATCGAGCAGCCGACACGGACCCATCGGCATTCCGAACTCGAGCATCGCGCTGTCCACGGTCTCCACGTCGGCCCCTTCGCCCAACAGGAAGCCAACCTCGTTCAGGTATGGGGCGAGCAATCGATTGACCAGGAAACCCGGCCGGTCGGCAACAAGCACGGGGGTCTTCCCCACGTCGATGGCGAACCCGAACGCGTCCGCCAGGGCCGCCTCGGTTGACGCTTCAGTGCGGATGACCTCCACCAACGGCATCCTGTGCACGGGGTTGAAGAAATGCAGCCCGACGACTCTCTCCGGATGTTCGGCGGAGCTGGCCAGCTCCGCCACGGAGAGGGACGATGTGTTGGTGGCGAAGACGGCGGACTCGCCTATCCGTTCCTCGGTCTCCTTGAGGACCTGCTGCTTCACCGGCATGCGCTCGACGACGGCCTCGATGACCAGGTCCACATCGTCGAACATGTCGTATGACAGAGTCCCGCTGATGAGAGCGAACTTGAGTCCGACTTCCTCCCGGCTGAACACGCCGCGCGCGCCGCCCTTTTCGAGCAGGTCAGAAGCATGTCGGAGGCCTTCGTCGAGCGCGTCCTGGTCAATGTCCTTGAGCACCACCGGTACGTCATGGGCCGCGATGAGCTCTGCGATCGAGCCGCCCATCACCCCGGCGCCCAGCACCGCCGTCTTGCCAATGGGCCGTCGCGAGTCCATCACGTCGGCCGGCAGGGACCGCTTGGCCGCCTGTTGCAGCAGAAACAGGCGTACCAGGCTTCGGGAGACATCCGTGTGCGCCATCTCGGCCAGCGCCGCGGCCTCGATGGGCATGGCTTCCTCGACGGGCATGCCGAGCGTAGTCTCGACGACCTCCAGCGCGCGGAGAGGTGCTGGGTACCATCCCCTGGACTGCTTCAGAGTCTGACGTCGGACCGTCGAAAACAGCAGCTTGCGGCCCGCTCCCGTGTTCTCGAGGAGCCGATCCCGGAGAGATACGTCGGGAGTCCGCTCGCGAAACTCTCCGCTCAGGATCTCGGCGACGAACTCATCGACCGCGACGTCGAAGCGCTGGTAGCTTCCGACCCGGTCCACCAGGCCGAACCGCACGGCCCGCGAGGCAGACAGCGTACGGCCGCTCAGAATCATGTTCAAGGCTCGCTGGATTCCGATCAGCCGCGGCAGACGGATGCAGCCGCCGAACCCGGGCACGATGCCCAGCTTGATTTCCGGGAGCCCGAACCGGGTAGTTGAGCGATCGGACGCGATCCGGTGGTTGCAGGCCAGAATCATCTCCGTGCCGCCGCCGAGGCAGAGACCGTCCACGGCGGCGACGGTCGGGACGGTCAGCCGCTCGAGCCGGCGGAATATCCGCTGGCCTTCTCCGCTTGCCGCGCGGGCCTCTTCCTGGCTCGTCAGGCCCGCGATCTCGCCCACGTCCGCGCCCGCGAAGAAAGTGCCGGGCTTCCCCGAGCGCAGCACTACCGCGACCAGGCGCCCCGTGGCGATGGTGGACTCCAACTCGCCGAGACGACGATCCAGCTGCCGCATGACCTGGGCAGTTAGGAGGTTTACCCTGGAATCGGGGAGGTTGAACGTCAACCAGGCAACGCGGTTCTGGTCAACGTCCAGGGAGATCGGCTCGTTACGAGATTCCATCGGATCCCCTGAGAGTAGAGACCCGCCTCGACCGGCATGAACGGCCCGGCTCGAGCGCGGGCCGTTCGTCACCAGCCATCCGGTGCAGGCTTAGAATCGGAGACGCTGTTCCCCGTTCTGAGCGGTCAGACGCAGCGTGTCGGAAGCGGACGGATCGATCAGCAGGTTCCAGTACAGCTCGCCCGCCGGGATCGGAATGCGCGTGTGCACCCACCAGTCGCCGCCGCCAAGAGCGCGAGTCACGGTGCCGTCGACACCCGTCGTGTCTTCCAGGATCTCGGCGCCGCGTGCGGCCAGAATGCTATCGACGATGGTCTCATAGTCCTGGAACGCGATCTCTTCCCACGACTCCTTGACGGCCCGCATGGAATCCAACCGGGTCGCGGTCACGTCCTGCAAGGCGGTGAACGCATCGAACGCACTGGTGCGCTGCTGATCCAGATTGCGCTCGCGCCGCTCCATGCCGCCAAACGAGTCGTACAGTTCCCTGTACTCCCGACTGCGCTGATCCATGCCCTGCAGACGGTCGGACAGTTGCCGGAGCTCGTCGCGTACCTCCGACCACTCAGTCTCGGCGGTGCGCCACTGTGCCTGCAGCACGAGCACGCTATCCAGTGCAGTTTGCAGGTCAGCCGAGATCTGCGGCTCGGGCTCTGCAGCCGACGCTGCCATCCTCGCGAACAGGGCGTCGCGATCGAACGGCACGAACTGGACCGGGAGGTCCGCTACGGGTTGGACCCCGCTCTCTCCCCCCTCCTGGAGAACCTGAACCGTGACCTGGGATCACGTGCCTTGTCGTACATTCGCATTCGCTCCGGGCTTCGAGTCACACGAAGGCGACCAGATGTCACAAGCATGCCAATCTAGGCTGGCCGAAAGGGCTTTTCAACGAAGAGGATCAGAGGCGGGGATCCCCACCTGTTACCGGCGCAGGCTCTCGTCCAGGATGTAAGCCCGCGGATTCACCGGACGCTCGTTCACGAGGACCTCGTAATGGAGGTTCGGACCGGTGGCGAGTCCCGAGCGACCCACCTCGCCCAGCAGATCGCCGCGCTCCACGCTCTGACCGACGCGCACGTTCACGCCCGCCAGATGGGCGTAACGCGTGCTGTACCCGTATCCGTGGTCGATCTCCACTAGCCGACCGTATCCGGATTCCTGACCGGCGAACACCACCTGGCCGGCGGCAGACGACACGACGGGGCTTCCCACGTTGGCCGAGATGTCGACGCCGGGGTGCGGTCGCCGGTACCCGAGCAACGGATGCAGCCGATTGTAGCTGAAGCCGGAGCTGATCCACGCGTCCGGGTCGATGACGGGAAAGATGGAGGGTCGGGCCCGGAACAGGTCCCGCTGGGCGGACATGGAATCGGTTGCCTCCCCCAGGCTGGCCGACAGGAGCTCGGCGCGCCGGAGGAGCTGATCCAGGTCCATCGTCACGACCTGTGAGGCCCCCGCCAGCTCCGGGGCAAGCGAGTAGAACTGCTGCTGCCGCTGGTCGATGGTTGCCGGGCCGCCGACACCGACCGAATACACGTCGGGGTCCAGAACCGGGAGGCCGGCCAGGACCCGGAACCGCAGCTCGCGCGCGGCTACGTCGTCCAGGGCCTGAGCCAATCTGTCGCTCCGGCTCTTCATGGCGGTCAGGCTGGCCGACAGATGGCTGTTCTCTGCCTGATAGCGGTTCAACTCACTGGCTGCATGCCGCTCTCCCAGGAAGCCCAGTACGCCTGCAGACGAAAGGGCCAGGAAGAAGAGCGCGGCTCCGGCGAGGAGGTAGGCGACGTGTGGTCGCATCCGAAAGCTACGGGCTCTGCCGCCACTCTCGGGAAAGAACTGTACAGTCCAGTACTCTGGCTTCTTCACTCCGGAGGTCTACCTGTCGTTTCGATGGCTGCTGGGGTCCTCGAGACCGGAATCCCTACAGACTACCGGGGGCCTCTGTTCCCGTCAACTTATGGCCCCGCTACTCCGGGCGCGGAAACAGAACCGGCCCCGGCGAAACCCGTTCGAGCGTCTCGATATCTCCAGCCAGGGAGGCCAGCGACGGCGCTTCCGCGCCGCCCCCGAGAGCCTTCCAGAGCTGGTTGGCCTTGCCCGGCATGAACGGTGCGAGCATGGCGGCTGCGGAACCGAGGGCTCGGACCAGGGAACCCAGCACGGCATCCAGTTCGCTCCGATCGGCTTCGTCGCCCCCGTCCTTCTCGGCCCGTGCCAGCGCCCATGGCTGCGATTCGTCGACGAAGGCGTTGGCCGCCCGCACGACCTCGAACGCCGTCTCCAGGCCCTGGTGCAGAAGGTAAAGATCCATCTTCTCATGATAGGCCGCCAGCGTTTGCCGGCCCCGTTCATCGAGTGGAGTCAGTCCACCCTGCGGGATCTCGCCACCCCGGTACTTGTCGACCATGCTGACGACCCGATTCAGGAGATTGCCGAGGTCGTTCGCCAGGTCCGCCGTGTACCGTTTGTCGAACTGCTCCAGGAAGACATCCACGGATGAGAAGTCCCGGTCTCCGTCCCATGGCACCTCGCGCATCAGGAAGTAGCGCAACGCATCCGGTCCGTGACGGTCTATCAGATCCGTGAGCTCGACCTGTTTTCCGTCTGACTTGGAGAGCTTCCCTCCTCCTATGTTGATGAAGCCATGCGCCCACACAGTCTGCGGCAGCTGGACTCCGGCCGACATGAGCATGGCCGGCCAGATCACACAGTGGAATCGAGTGATGTCCTTGCCGATGATGTGCAGCTGCGCCGGCCACCGCCTATCGAAGTCATCACCCGGATACCCGATGGCCGTGATGTAGTTGGGAAGGGCGTCGAACCACACGTACACCGTATGGCTCTCGTCTCCCGGGAAAGTGACGCCCCATGGGATGCGGCTGCGGGAGGCCGAGATGTCGTCCAGTCCGCCCTCCAGCAGACGAAGGATCTCGTTGCGCCGGCTGGCCGGCCGCACGAACTCGGGGTGGGTCCGGATGTGCTCCAGCACCCGGTCCCGGTATTCGGAGAGCTTGAAGAAGAAGTTCTCCTCCTCGGTCCACTCGATCTCGCGCTGCGGATGGATCGGGCACTGCCCGTCGACAAGGTCCTCTTCCTTCTTGAACGCCTCGCAGCCCGCGCAGTAATACCCGGAGTAGGTTGCGGCGTAGAAGTCGCCGGTGGATTCAATCCGCCTCATGAACGCGTGCACGCCCGAGTGGTGCCGGGGCTCGGTCGTCCGGATGAAGTCGTCGTGCGAGATCTCCAGCCGCCGCCACGCGTCCAGAAACACCCTGGCTATGTGATCGACCCATTCCTGCCTGTCGATCCCCTCGTTCTCTGCCGCACGCCCGACCTTCTGGCCGTTCTCGTCCATCCCGATGAGGAAATGGACGTCGTCGCCCATGCTGCGACGGTACCGGGCGATGACGTCGGCTCCCACCTTCTCCACCGTGTGGCCCAGGTGAGGTTCGCCGTTGGAATAGTCGATCGCGGTCGTCAGATAAAAGCTACCCATCCGGGCCATCCCCTCCCGCCGGGGGCTGCTCCTCCTCCGCCCCATCCGAACGTGGCGGGCGCTCGGCCCGCGCCGCTGCCGTCTCCCTCTTCAGCTCCTGGAGCGCCACGGTCCGCATCTCTCCGGTCAGCGACTTCAGCGTGACCGTCTCCTTGAACAGGTTCCAGCCTGTCACGTCCTCCTTGCCCTGTTCCGTCCGGAGACGCTGGCCGACCGGCGGAAACCGCTTCCTGGCCTGCTGATAGAACGAGTGCTCGTAGCGCAGACACGACATGAGTCGGCCACAGGCACCCGAAATCTGGCTGGGATTCAGGGACAGGCCCTGGTCCTTGGCCAGCTGGAGCGTGACCGGTTCTACTTCCAGAAGCCACGAGCGGCAACACAGCTCCCGCCGACAGCGGCCCAGACCTCCCAGCCGCTTGGCCTCATCGCGGACGCCAATCTGCCGGAGCTCGATCCGGGTGCGGAACGTGCGCGCCATCTCCCGCACCAGGGCCCGAAAGTCCACCCGCTTCTCCGCCGTGAAGAAGACCGTGAGCTTGTTGCGATCCCACTGCCACTCCGCCTCGCTCACCTTCATCCTGAGCTCGTGTTTCTTCACGAGCTCGCGCGTGCGGCGCCGCACTTCCAGCTCCTGGTCGCGCAACTGGAACAGCCGGGCGACGTCTGCGGGCGCGGCCCGCCGGAGGACACGCTTCGAGGGAGGCGGAACCGGGCGGTGGTGGACGTGATCGCAGCCTCCTTCGCAGGCCAGCGACTCCGCATCGACGGCACGCAGGACCCACCCCAGGTCCTGGCCGCGGTCCGCCTCGACCACCACGAACTCGCGCTCCCGCAACGGCTGGATGTGCTGGAACGAGAATCTGCTCGCGCCCCGCTCCCGAGGGAACGACGCGGTGCAGGGGTTGGGGGGCCTCGGGTATGGGCGCGGGTTGCCCGTCTAGGTTTCCCGCCATGCGCCCATCTCGTAGTACTTCTCGCGCCGCCGGCTCACCAGGTCGTCGGGATCAATCTCTACCAGCTCCGACAGGTGCCGCGTCAGCGCCTGTGCTACCGCCTCCATCGCTTGCTCCGGCTGCACGTGCGCGCCGCCTGCCGGCTCGGGAACGATCTCGTCGATCACCCGCAGCTCTTCCAGGTCGGTGGCCGTCAGTTTGAGCGCTTCGGCCGCCCGCTCCGCCTCGTCGCGGCTCCGCCACAGAATGGCCGCGCACCCCTCGGGCGAGATGACCGAATAGATGGCGTTCTCCATCATGAGGACACGGTCTGCCACGGCGATGCCGAGCGCGCCGCCGCTTCCACCTTCTCCGATGATGACCGTGACGATCGGGACCCGCAGCCCGGCCATCACGAACAGGTTCCCCGCGATCGCCTCGCCCTGCCCACGCTCCTCCGCTCCAATGCCCGGGTAGGCGCCCTGCGTGTCGACGAACGTGATGACCGGCCGCCCGAACTTCTCGGCCAGCTTCATCAGCCGCTTGGCCTTCCGGTACCCTTCCGGGTGAGGGGAGCCGAAGTTCCGGTGCAGGTTCTCCTTCATCTCCCGGCCCTTCTGGTGGCCGATGACCATCACGGAACGGCCGGCCAGCGTGCCCCAGCCGCCGACAAGCGCGGGATCGTCCCGGTAGAGACGGTCGCCGTGCAACTCGATCCAATCGTCAAACAGCGCGTTGACGAAGTCGAGCGTGAACGGTCTATCCTGGTTGCGCGCCAGCTTCACGCGATCGTATCTCGACAGCCCCTCGTGGGCGGCCTGCTGCTCGTCGTCGAGCTTATCCTCCAACTGCTGGATTTGCTCGGACATGTCCAACCCCTGGCTTTGAGCCTGTTCGCGGAGCTCCTCGAGTTGCCTTCGCAACTCACCGAATTCTCCGCTGCGATCCGTTCCCATAGACGACACTGGACTTCTTATTCTCTGACCAGTTTGACTCTGTCCGCGCCCAGCAAGGTCCGCAGGTCCGTCAACAACGCGGCGGTCGGCGACACCCGGAGCGACGTGGACGCCAACCGGGGCGGCTCTGCTCCGTTCTCACCACGCGCCTTCCACTCCAGTAGCAGCGGTCCGCTTCCCGGCGCTTCTTCCAGCAGCTCGCGAATGCGCTCGAATGCGCCCGTCTCGGGCGGGTCGTCCTCGCAGAGCTGGATGCAAACGCCCACCTGCCCGCTGGTCCTGACCTCCGCGAGCTGGCGGACGGAATCAAGAAAGATGGGTGGATCTTCCTCGTCGCGCGAGCTTCCGGACACGGTACCGGCTATCAGCACCGGCGAATCCTCGATCAGGGAGTCCCGGCTATCCACCCATTTGTCCCCGAACACGAGCGCGGTGGAGGTGCCCCGAAAATCCTCCAGCGTGAGCCGGGCCCACTCCCGGCCGTCGCGTCTGGAAGTTCGCACCGTGCGCTCGGTGATCACACACGCGATCTCCACATTGCGCTCCCGGAACTCCACCAGATTGGTCGTGTTTGCCTCGAGCGCATACAGGTCCACCAGCTCGCGATAGCGATCCAGGGGGTGTCCCGAGATGTAGAAACCGAGCCGCTCCTTCTCTTCCTTCAGCCGCTCCGCTTCTGTCCATTCGTTCACCAGTGGAAGCGAGGGGGCCGATCGTGGCGTGGAATCTCCCCCTCCGAACAGGCTGACCTGGCCGCTCTCCTCCTCACGCTTCCGCAGCTGCGCCTCGTTGAGCATCACGTCCAGGCCCATGGTAAGCCCGGCCCGCGGTCCGAAGTCGTCCAGCGCGCCTCCGCCCACCAGCGCGGTCACGACGCTCTTGTTGTTCAAACGAAGGTCGATGCGCTCCAGGAAATCCAGAAAGGACTCGAACGGCTTGTCTTCGCGGGCCCCGATGATGGAGAGGATCGCCCCGTGTCCGACCCCTTTGATGGCACCGAGCCCAAAGCGAATCTTGTCGTCACCGACTACCGTGAAACGATACAGGGACTCGACGACGCTGGGTGGCAGCACTTCGATCCCTAGAGAACGGGCCTCGCCGATATACGCGACTACCTTGTCCGTGTTTCCTATCTCGGAGGACAGCAGGGCCGCCATGAACTCGGCCGGGTGATGCGCCTTGAGCCATGCGGTCCGGTAGGACAGCAGGGCATAGGCGACGGAGTGGGCCTTTGGGAAGCCGTAGCGGCCGAACGTACGGATCAGCTCGGCTATCTCCTGCGCCTTTTGCGGTTCCACCCCGCGATCGGCGCTTCGCTTCACGAAATCCGCCAGGACCTTGCCCGTGAGCTCGGCGTCTTTCTTCCCGACGGCTTTGCGCAGCACATCCGCTTCGGCAAGCGTGAAGCCGGCCAGGATGTTTGCCGCCCGCATCACCTGCTCCTGGTAGGTGATGACCCCGTAGGTCTCGGACAGGGTCTCGCTCAGGTCGGGGTGCGGGTACTCGACCGGTGCGAAGCCTCGCTTGCGGCGGATGTAGACGTCGGTCATCCCGGAGTCGAGGGGCCCCGGCCGGATGAGCGCGTTCACGGCCACCAGGTCGTCGAACCGGTCGCAGCGCATGGCGCGCAGCTTGTCCGTGGCCAGATTGGACTCGAACTGGAACACCCCGGCCGTTCCACCGTTGGCCAGCATCTGGTAGACGTCGGGATCCTCGAGGCCCATGTCCTCCCAATCGATCTTAACCCCATGCCGCGCCTCGATCGCCTCCATCGCATCGTGGATGACGGTCAGCGTGCGCAGGCCGAGGAAGTCCATCTTCAACATGCCCGCCTTCTCGAGGGCGTTCATGTCGAACTGGGTGATGACCGTATCGTCGCCGTTCCTGGAATCCGCACAGACCGGGACGTAGCCGTCCAGCGGGCCCGGTGCGATCACCACTCCGGCCGCGTGCACCGAGCTGTGCCGGGCCAGCCCCTCGATGCGCGTGGCGTAGTTGAGAAGCTTGCGGACCTGGGGGTCTTTTTCGGAGAGCTCCTTCAGCTCGTGGACCTTGTGTCTGGCTTCGTCCACGGTGAAGGAGAAGCCGGGCGTGCTGGGGATCAGCTTGGCCAACCGATCCGTATCCGATGGCGGGAATCCCAGCACCCGGCCCACGTCCCGCACGACGGCGCGCGCCTTCATGGTCCCGAACGTGATGATCTGCCCGACCGACTCCTGCCCGTACTTCTCGCGCACGTAGTCGATGACTTCGCCGCGTCGTTCGTAGCAGAAGTCGATGTCGATGTCCGGCATCGACACGCGCTCCGGATTCAGGAAGCGCTCGAACAGCAGGTCGAACGCGAGCGGATCCACGTCCGTGATGCGCAGCGAATACGCGACGATAGAGCCAGCGGCCGAGCCGCGGCCGGGGCCTACCGGGATATCACGTTCCCTGGCGGCCCGGATGAAGTCCCAGACGATGAGGAAATAACCGGCGTAGCCCGTGGTCTCGATGACGTCCAGCTCGTACTCCAGCCGCTCCTCCGCGTCCTCCGGCAATGGGTCTCCGTAGCGCTCGCGCGCACCCTTCTCGGCCAGTCCGCGGAGCATCGCCACGTCGTCGTCGAATTCGTCCGGAAGTGGGAACGAAGGGAGATGGTACTTCTGCTCGAACAGCACGTCGCACTGCTCGGCAATCTCTACGGTATTGCTGAGGAGGTCCGGTCGATCCGGAAACAGCTCCGCCATCTCGCTGGTGGGCTTGAAGTAGCTTTCCTCGCCATGGAAGCGCAGCCGGTTGGGGTCGCTCTTGTCCTTGCCCGTGCCGATACACAGGAGCGTGTCGTGGGCGTCGGCATCATCACGGCGCAGATAGTGGGCATCGTTGGTGACGACTACGCCCAGTCCAAGCTCTTCAGCGAGCTGGAAGATCCCCTGGTTCACCTTGTGTTGCGCGGGGATGCCGTGGTCCTGGACCTCGAGCCAATAGCGTCCCGGTCCGAACAGCCGCGCATGCCACTCCGCCGTCGCCTTCGCTTCCTCCCAGCGGTCCAGCTGCAGGTACTTGGCCACTTCCCCCGACAGGCAGGCCGAGAGGCAGATCAGCCCTTCCGAGTGCTCCTCCAGCGCATCGTGGTCGATACGCGGGCGGCGGTAGAACCCCTCCGTGTAGCCCAGCGAGGAAAGACGAATGAGGTTCCGATACCCGGTCTGATCGGCCGCGAGCAGGACCAGGTGCGCGTAGGAAGCCGGCGCCCCGCGTGGAGTCTCGCGCGAGTGACGGCTCCCGTACGCCACGTACGCCTCGCAACCGATGATGGGCTGGATCCCACGTTTGCGGGCCGTCTCCTGGAACTGCCAGGCGCCGTGCAGGTTGCCGTGGTCCGTAAGGGCGAGGGCGGGCATCCCGAACTCGACGGCGCTGTCTACCAGCTCGTCGATCCGGTTTGCGCCGTCCAGCAGCGAGTATTCGCTATGTGTGTGCAGGTGGACGAAATTCACGACTCAGTACAGCGGAACGAACCCAGTATCTCCTGAAGCTGGAGCATGTACTCGTACTTGTCCTGCCCGGGGGCGTACAGGTACGCATCCAGCA
>JBDHIQ010000299.1:0-2263 GCA_039587395.1 Gemmatimonadota bacterium | reverse complement strand
ACCTGTTGCGTGTGGGCGTCGCCAATCAGACCACGATGCTGGCCTCGGAATCACTGGCCATCGCGGACCGGATCAAGCGAGCAGTCCAGGAGCGGTACGGCACGGCTGAGCTGGGGGAGCGGTTCCGCAGTTTCGACACCATCTGCTCGGCCACCCAGGACCGGCAGGATGCCATCATGGAGATGATGGATGAGCCGCCCGATCTAATGGTTGTCATCGGGGGTTACAACTCCAGCAACACGAACCACCTGGCTCACCTGTGCTCCTGTCACACGACCACCTACCATATAGAGGATTCCGCCTCGATCGAGCCTGCAGCCGGGACCATCTCCCACAAGAAGATCATGGAAGAGGAGGTGGTGTTGGAGACAGATTGGCTCCCGGACGGGCCGGTCGTCATTGGACTGACGGCCGGTGCATCAACCCCCGATAGGAAGATCGGAGAGACCATTCAGCGGGTCTTGCTGTCCGCGGACTACGATCCCGCCGCGATCGCTGCGTCGCAGACTACCCGTGTTGTAGAAGTGGGGAGAGAACCTCACGTAGTCGCCGCGAGAGTCCACGATCACGCCCTGCTCCGCGAGCCGCTGGACAGCCGCGGGTGGATCCGGATGTCTGGCCAGCACCAGGGCCGAGCGCCTGTCTCGATGCGGCGCGAGCCGAAGCTCATATCCCGCCTCACGAAGTCTGTCGATCAGATCTTCCGCGAGGTCACGATTCCGGTCGCGGATCCGGTCGATTCCGGCCTCCTCAATGATCTCCAGCCCGCCCGCCGCCGTGTAGGCGGCTCCGACCGCCGGCGTTCCCATCTCGAAGCGCCTGGCATCCTTCCTGGACCCCGCATCCCGGATGTCGAACTCGAACTGCCTCTCCGCGCCGAACCAACTGAGGGTTGTAGGCTCGATACGTACGTCCGGCCTGACGTACAGATAGGCCAGGCCCGGACCTCCGCAGAGCCATTTGAGAGCGCCGGATGTGAGAAAGTCGACGCCGAGCGCTTCCACGTCGATGGGCAACTGGCCGTTTGACTGATAAGCATCGAGGAGCATGAGAGCGCCGGCATCGTGCGCGATCTCCGCAACGGCTGCCGCGTCCTGGATGGCGCCGGTCGTGAAGAACACGTGCGAGGTCACGACCAGAGCCGTCCGCTCGTCAACCGCAGCGCGCAGGGCCTCCGGCGGCACTTCTATTCCGTCCGGGCTCTCCACGATCTGGACCTCGATACCCAGGCGTTGCCGAGAGAGGAACTGGTGGCCCACGGTTGGGAAGTCCAGATCGGTGAGCACGACCTTGTTGCGCCCTGACGCATAGTCGATGGCACCGGCCACGGCGGTCAGGGCGGCGGAGACGCTGGGCATGAGGGCAATCTGGCCTGGTCCGGCGCCGATGGTCCGGCCAAAGCCGGCCCGTACGGCCTCCAACCTGGCCACCCAGAGCTCATACCAGGCGCTGGCGCCGAGCTCATTCCACTGCAGTTCGAAGTCGTGCCGCTCAGCCATGGAGCGCCGCGAGAGCGCACCCAGCGAGTTGCTGTTGAGATAGGCCCGGGTGTCGAGAATCGGGAACTCGCTCCGCAGCCGCTCCAGGGGAACTCGTCCGGTGGTGGCGTCCCTTTGCCTGCCGCTCGTATCCTTCATGTCCAGACGTCCAGATCGCAGATGATGGCGCTAACCAGTCGATAGAGCGTGTTTGACGACAACTTCGGGCCCCTGCTCGACTCGGACCAGAGCGCGGAGCTGGAGAAACGGGATCGCGAGCACCCGGGCCCCGGGGGAGAACCGGATTGCCCTGCCTGTGCGGCAGCACGTCGCGCCCAGAGACGGGTCGTCTCCGTTTAGGGTCCGCCTGGTGTGCACCTCCGCGGAGTGCCGGACGTGGACGGTCTACGATTGGTGACCTTCTACCTGGTGATGCTGGGTCTGCCGGTCGGCATCGTGGGGCTCGGCGCAGCGCTGGCGCATCGTAGCGGCCGGGCCGATGTCTGACGGCCGGCGTCGCCAGCCGCGCCGCGCGGGCCACGGCTCGACTGCCTGAGGGGACGGCCGTGCAGGAAGGCCCCGCAGGGGTTGCCGTAGGCGCTGATCCGTACGCCATCGCGGCTTTCGCCGGCTATCTCCTCATCATTCTCTGCATCGGCGTTTACGCCACACGATTCTCCTCGGCCGGCGTCACGGAGTTCTTCATCGGCGGGCGCCGGATGAACCGCTTCGTAGTGGCATTGTCGGCCGTCGTATCGGGAAGAAGCGCCTGGCTTCTCCTGGGT